>DRQF01000222.1 GCA_011369445.1 Planctomycetota bacterium
AGGATCTCCGCCCAGGCCCAGGCCATGTCCACTCCGCGACCAAACTGGAAGAGTCGGTCCGCAAGATCCGCGATGAGGGAGGCCGCCTCCTCGTCGCTGGGCTCCGTTCCGATCGCCCAAACATAGCGCTGGGCAATGTTCTGGTCGAAGAGGACCGGGTGGACGATCTTCTTCTCGCGAACCTCCCCGATCAGGCGGGGGTCACCGTCCGGATAGTCGTCGTTGTTGGGAACCCAATACGTCACTCTCTGGCCGTGGATCACCGGAGCTGCGGCGATCGTGGGGGCCTCTTTCCTCTCGAGCCATGTGAGGGCATCGCGGAACACACGCAGAGATTCTGGTCCGCTCAAAGCGGCGCCAGCCATCAGCGCCTGAAATAGCCTCGCCGGCGAGGGCGGCCATTCGCCGGCGCCATGGTAGCGCCCATCATGAAACCGGACCGAAATCACGAGGTAAGACCCCACGATTCAGTTCTCCTCCCCGTCGTTTTTCACCTTTTTCGCCAGGAGTTTCTTGGCCGCCTTCACGTCAAAATCATGAAGGAACGGCTCTTGCCACTGCTTTCGAAAAGGTCTCGCGGACTCGTTCGCGAAGTTCCGCAGGACGTCTTCTGCTGCTGTGGTCGTGAGATCGATCGGTTGGGCCGCGCCCCGTCGTGGGATCGCGAACCACGCATCCTCGTTGCCATAGCGAAGGTGACAACCCTCGCGGAGATACAGGGGGATCTCCTTCGTGGCAGCCAGGAGAGCCAGGCTCAGAAGATAGCGTCGGATCTCTTTCGTCTTTTCCTCGCTGCTCCCGCGGAGTCCACGAAGTGCAACGAGGTTGACGGTGACCTCTCTTCGAATGCTTCCACGGACCCGCACCCCTCCGGGCGTGTTCGTCGCTGGCGCGTCGTTGAGGCCGACGTCGGAGAGCTTTTTCTTTTGCTTCTTGGCCTCCTTCGTGAGCTCGTCTCTCAAGGTGTCGTCCAACTCCTTCCAGACGGAGTTGAACTGAGCCGACGTCGTGAGTGGCTCCACGTCCCAGGCCCGAATGATGGACCGCACCAGCCGCGGCCGTTTCTCGCCGGACACTCCCCGGGAGTCCCAGACACCGAAGACGAGTGATGTCGGAGCGATGGCGCAAAGAGACCCGGCATCCCCTTGTCGGCGCAAGGATGCGAACGCGCTGGCCATCGTGCCAGCCAGAGTCGGCGTGGCATGGACCACGGCGTCAGCCGCGCGGTGAGCGAGATCGAGAAGAGAGCGCTCCGTTTGGACCGGGTGTTCGCAGTCTTTGACCTTTCCCTTCTCACGGCAACTGTCGCAGACTCCGCAGCATTGCTTCGGAAGACGGATACGAATCTGCGGGACGAGCCAGTCTTTGCGATCCGGGGAATCCGTCTGAAACATCGGCTCCATGCGATTCGCCTGGGCCCCCACGCTATCGACGAGGGCAACTTTCGTCCCGTCGCAGAGCGTGTCGATGTTGTAGCCGATGTCTGCATAGGTCGGCGGATAGATGACCTTGTGGTCGCCGTCGAGCTCCACGGGAAGCAGTTCCTGAGTCAACGACAAAGCGACAGGCCCGTCGGTTGCGATAGCCCAGCTCTCGAGGACATCTGGGGTGATTGTCATGGGGGCGGAGGTGCTGGATGGATTCGTCATGATGCGGCTTCCTCTTCTGCAAACGTGATGACTTTGTTCTTTCCGGAGAGCCCCAGGGTGAAGGCAAAGGTGCGCAGGGCGGCGCCGGCCCTCTCGCATCCGAGCGCCGGGCGGGCGAGCATGGGGGGGAGCCTCTCCCCCCATGCTCCATACCGGACTTCCATTCGATTCTTGATCGGGCGCGCATGCTCGAGGCCCATGGCCGCAAGGATTTCCACGACAGGGGAGGCGGTCACTTTGATGTGCTTTTGGCGATTGAGGGAGAAGCCGAGATCCATGCCTGTCCAGGCCCCCCGGGGGTCGAAGTTGAAACTGCCTCCCATGGACACGACGGTGCCGAACGGATCTTCGGTCAAGGCTTCGGGGTCGTCTCGCCAAAGAGACGCCACGCCGTGCTGGATCAATGGCTCCGCGTCGCCGCCCTTTTTCGTCTTGCTCTCACCGTGGAGCATGACGTGGGCGATCCCACCCGCGGTGCGGTTGCCCGCATAGAGCTTGAACGCTTCTCTCGAGCTTCCGTCCGTCCAATGGCTCATCGTGAACCATGTGCGGTCGTTGTGAATCAGCCGCACAGGGAGCGATGTGCGGTCGGCCTTGGGGGAGGGGAATGGGGTGTCGCCCATGTCCTCCTTCGGGGGCTGGAACTCCCGTACTTGCGACGAGGCCAGCGCTGCCAGCACGACGGCGAACGGATTCTCGGCACCCTTCGTCAGCAATTCGAATTTGACGTCGTTGCCCCGGCTCCAATCGAATCCCCCCTCCATGTCACCGATCAGGACTTGGGCGGCCTCGAGGAAGCCCAGGCAGGCGAAGACCTGGCCCCCGTTCATGAGATCGACTGGGATGCTCGCCACTGTGGTCATCCGCGCCCCCCTTGGGATAGTGAAGTGTCCAGGGCGTCATTGTCCCTGGATGCCTGTTGGTCCGCGGCTCTCAACAAGCTCTCCCACCAGGCAAGTCCCCAGACCCCCCAGGTCTGCTGAAGGTAAGCGAAGCGACGAGCGACATCCTGTTGCAGCTCCTCCAAGGCGGAGGGAGGGGCGTCGTCGCAGGAGTCGATGGGGAGGAGGGGGCGCGCATGCCCATGGTGGGCCGCGATGATGTGAAGCGCGAGTTCCTTCATGGAGTGGGGGAGGGTCTTGAACCGTTCGCTCGTCTCCGCGCGGAGCACAGACCCCAGTTCGTGCCGATATCCATCCAGCAGTGAGAGGCGGATGGGTCCCCGTGTCTTCGCGTAAACACCGTCATCCGGTGCATTGAAGGCCCTCTGCCAGCGATCCGCCCGTTTGCCTTCGTCATGGAGCCGAGCGGCGACGGCAAGCATTTCTTGGTACTCGGCCGAGAGACCCAAACGTTGGGCCAGCGCCTGGGCCCGGTTCTCGGTCCACGTCAGGTGCTCATCGAGCAGTTGAGGTCGGCTCGTCGAACGATCTTCTTCAGTGGTGCCGTCATGACGCCACTTCTCCACGAGGATCCAAGACTCGGTGTCCTCGTCCTCGGAGGTCGCCAAAGGGAGGCGGAGGCGCTCGCGCCAGGGTGAGGAAGATGTCTCACCTGTCGCTACGCGACGGACGCGGAATCGGATGACCGGAGCCGCCTCCGCGGTGTCATCGGTCTCCGTCGCCAACCACGGCTCGCCATCGTCCGCCGTGCGGGGTGTCGAACTGGACCTCTCGGAGAGGAGCCCGCTCTCGATCCCCCCCAGTCGGGAGTCCACGACCAGGGTGGCCCCTTCGAGGTGGCTGCGGAGTTGCTTCTTCCAGCTGTCACGCTCGCGTTTGTCTGCGGGGCTAACGAGGTCCTTCGCGCACCAAATCGCCCCGGGGCGACCGTCGGGAAGGAGAGTCAGGGCGGCGAGCTCGTCGTCGCGCAGGGATGCCGAGCTGGCTTCCGGGGCGATCGCCTTCGCCGCCTTGGTCCGGGCGATCAACCAACTGAGAGCCCGACTTGTTTCGATTTCCAAGAACTCGCTCGTGTGAGGAGGAGCCGCTTCGAAGAAACGGGCGATTTGTGTCCTGGAAGCGGGGGCCCCTCGGGCGTCGACTGGAAGCTGAGCGCGCCAGACGACGACCGTTCTGGGGGGATCGTCGACCCAGCCTCGCAGCCACGGCTGCACCGCCGGACGCCCGGTGTGTTGTCTCAACGAAGTCAAGGACCAGGACTCCAGGACCGCATCGCTCAGGCAGGGATGCAGCGGGGCGGGAGTGGTGCCGCGGCGGAGACGCTCTTGTTGATCGGTGTCGGCGCGGATCGAAAGCAGGGATGCGGGACTCGCGTCGACAAGGTTGCTTTCGGAAAGAGGCGGAAGGGAACGGAGAATCTCCACGACGGCTCCTTGCCGCTCGACCTCCTCGTCACTCCTCTTCTGGGTGTCGGGAAGGATGACGCGAACTGTCGCCGTGACCCTCCCACGACGATTGACGCGGCCCAACCGTTGAATCATCCGTTCCCAGGCAACGAGATCCATCACCGCGTCGTCCGCGTCCAAGTCGACGCCCACCTCGGCTGCTGAGGTTGCGATGAGGAACACGGGTGTGGAGGGTGTGGCCGCGCCTCCTGGGAGGAAGCCAAGTTCGGCTAAGCGCCGCGCGGCGTCCTCTCGCTCACGAACACGCCGTCCGCCGACGAAAAGCTCCGTTTGGGCCTGGTAGCCCTCATTCCTCTTCGCCTCACGGATTCGTTTGTCGAGCCAGGCCTTCACTTTCTCGGCGTCTTTCCTCCGATCGCAGAAGATCAGAGATCGCCGCGGAGTGGTCGCCGCCCGCTGCACCTCCCAAGCTTCCGACGCCAGCGCCGAGGGAATGTCCTCGTTTGGTCTTAGTTCGCGAATGGAAAGATGTTTCGGTGCCGTGAGGCGTTTCCTGAGCTCGGGATGGGCCTGGTCGTCCTCGGTCAGCCGGAATCCGTCATCATCCTGACGCCTTCCGGTCGCCGAGAGGGTCAAGACGCGCAGGGGCGGGACGACATCGCGCGTCCGCTGTTCAGCATCTCTCCTCGAAGATGCGATGTGAGCGACGTCCGCGAGAAGGCGTTCGAAGGGGGGGACCAAGTGGGACTCATCGAGAACGAAGAGTGTGTCCGCCCCCAAGAGCCCCGCGTGATACGGGCGCATCTTTCGGGAGCAGCCATATCCTTGAAAGAGGAGGCGGGAGCCGATCATGTCCACGGTCCCGACGATGATCGCCGGAATGGCAGGGTTCTCCAGCCACTCCCGATTGTCGATGTGTTGTCCGCGAAGAGTCGAAATGGGCAGGGAACGGCCGGGGGGGAGCCCGAGTCCCTCTCGCAGGGACGGGTTCCCGTCTACCATTGCGCGGAGCTGGATGGCCTCCTGGGTCGCTTGATCGACCACCGCTCTTCGGTCGACGACATAGACGAGTCGACGTGGAAGGGGCGAACCTCCTGCGCGGGCGATGAGCCATATCGCCATGACGGAGGTTTTGCCCAGACCCGTGGGGATGTCGAGAAAGGGAGGGATGTGCCCTTCCCTCATCCGTGCCAAGAGTTGTTCCTGCCATGGGTAAGGGGTTTGTCCGTCGGAGAGGCCCAGTGATTGGCCGAGCCGTTCGCGGTCGGTGCTCGAGAGCGTCGAATTCAATCTGGACTCCGTTGGGGGGGCGACAAATGAGGCTGCACGTTGGTCACGGAAAGCAAACGAGGTGTGCTACGTTGAGCTAAATCTATGGGCTTCGAGGAGGTCTTGTCAAGATCCACTGAGGGCTTGGCTGTGTGGCGGCCTGCTCCTCCCGGAGTCAGATGCGTGTGACGCCGGTGCGGATGGCGAGCTTGATGAGGGCCGCCGTGTTGGGCACCTCGAGCTTGGCCACCACGTTGTGGCGGTGGACTTCCACCGTCCGGGGCGTGATGCCCAGGGATTCCGCGATGGCGCGGGTGGTCCAGCCATCCGCCACGAGTTCGAAGATCTGTCGCTCTCGTCGGGAGAGTCGGCTCAGCCGTTCCCCGTCG
>DRQF01000223.1 GCA_011369445.1 Planctomycetota bacterium
CGAGGGCGCGGCCGCGCCACTTGTGGGCACGCCCCAACATCCCCTCTGGTCTCTCGACCGCGAGAGGTGGACACCCCTCGCCGATCTTCGTCCCGGCGAACGGGTCACGGGCCTCACGGGCCCTGCCCTGGTCACCCATGTCCACACCCGCACCGTCCCACCCACCCCCGTCTTCAACCTGGAAGTCGCGGGCCTCCACCGCTACCCTGTCACACCCCTCGGCCTCCGCGCCCACAACGATTGTTCGGGCGGTCGAGGATCGCGGTCCAATCCGATTCGCGGTGAGCCGGGAAGCACATCGAAGTTGAAAGGGGCCGACGGAAAGCCGAAACAGAACCGACGGTATGCCGACGACGGTTTTCCAGAGACCGACGTTGACTTCGATCACGACCATGGGCAGGGGCAGCCTCATGCTCATGACTGGGGACGACCAGAAGACGGTGGTCGGCCCACGCACCGAGATCGTGGACCGGGACGAGCACCTACCTCGGAGGACCCCATCGAGTGAGCGCAGGACAAGAATTCTCTCGTCTCCACGACGCCCGCCTCGTCGGCATTCGAATTCTCGAGCGAGCTACGGTTGCACTTGACTTCATTCAGGTCGACGGAGAGAGAACCTGTCTAACGCTGCATGATGTTGGACACATGTGTGCAAACGAGTTCAGAGAAGGAAATATCGTTCTCGATGTCCGTGTCACGAAAGTGTCGACAACAGAGGAGTCCTTGCTTGGAGAGCTACTTGCTGCTGACGATTCTTCCGTATCGAAAGTCCTTCGGCACGCGATTGAGAATGGCCTCCTGATTGTCGAGGTGAATCCTTCGTATGGGTGCACACTTCTCGCCCTCTGTTCGCGAGTAGAGACAAACGGTGCACTGTGAGTCTGCCGGCAAGCTGGACCACATCAGGTTGTGTGTGCGCACCGACGAGGCCTGGACTGTGATGGGGGTGTCGGCGGACGCAGTAACGCGGGATAGGGGACGCGGAGTCTTGCGGAACTCTACGTCCTTGGGCCTGCGGATATGACGTATCGCTCTTTCGACGTTGACCCCGGTCGGGAGCGCGTCGGGCCGGGAATCAGCGCCTCGCGGTGGGGGGGCTCTCCCGCTTGGAGACCTCCGAGGCCGCGTTCAGCGGATTCGCGAAGATCCTCGCCATCACGCCCTTGGGGTCCAGCCCTCCCCCCGTGGCGACAGAGGTCCTTCGCGAGCCACGCGCACCTTCAATCCGCCCCGCCGTAGGGGATGCCCGCCAGCTCGGCCAGGTCCTTCTTCCAGGTGGTGATGTCGTCCATGCAGAACTTGTTCAGGTGATCGTGCCCGCAGGCGCGAGCCATCACCTGCATCAGTTCGGTGGCGGCGCGGAAGAAATTGTCGAGCTGCTGGGCGCCTTTTTCGATCTCAAGGCGTGCACGGAGATGGGTTTGCTGGGTGGCGATGCCCACCGGGCAGTTGTTGGTGTTGCAGGCGCGCATCCCCAGGCAGCCGATGGCCTGGATGGCAGCGTTGGAGACGGCAATGGCGTCCGCTCCCAGGGCCAGGGCTTTGATGAAGTCGGCTGGCACTCGCAGGCCGCCAGTGATGACCAGGGTGATGTCACCGCGCCCCTGGGCGTCGAGGTAGCGCCGCGCCCGTGCCAGGGCCGGGATGGTGGGCACCGAGATGTTGTCGCGGAACAGTAGCGGCGCGGCCCCCGTACCGCCGCTACGGCCGTCGAGAATGATGTAGTCCACCCCCACCTGGAGCGCGGCCTCGATATCGCGTTCGATGTGCTGGGCGGAGAGTTTGAAGCCGATGGGGATGCCGCCGGTGGCCTCGCGCACCTCCTCGGCGAAATGGCGGTAGTCGTCCAGGTGCTCCCAGTCCGGGAAGCGCGCTGGGGAAATGGCGGCCTGGCCTTCCTCCAACCCGCGCACCTCGGCGATTTTTCCCACCACTTTGTTGCCCGGCAAGTGGCCACCGGTGCCGGTCTTGGCCGCCTGGCCACCCTTGAAGTGGAACGCTTGGCAGCGCTTGACTTTGTCCATCGAAAAACCGAAACGGGCCGAGGCCAGCTCGTAGAGGTAGCGGGTGTTGGCCCCCTGCTCCTCGGGCAGCATGCCGCCCTCGCCGGAGCAGATGCCGGTGCCGGCCCGCTCGGCGCCCATGGCCAGGGCCACCTTGGCCTCCTCGGAGAGTGCCCCGAAGCTCATGTCCGAGACGAACAGCGGTCGCTCCAGCACCAGCGGCTTCTTCGCACGGGGGCCGATGACCACCTCCGTGCCCACCGAAGCGTCGTCCAGCAGCGGGATGCGGTGCAGTTGGGCGGTGAGGATCTGGATGTCCTCCCACTTGGGCAACTGGTCGCGCGGGACACCCATGGCGCCCATGCGCCCGTGGTGCCCGAGCTTGGACAGGCCGTGCTCGGCCAAGTGCTGGATGTACGCGACGTAAGGCTCTTCCGGCACGCCGTGGATGTCCTTGTAGAGACCCTGATAAGCCTGGCGATCGTAGGGTTGGGGGTTGCTCTTCGCCCAGGCGGCGATCTCGTCTTCATCCACCCAGACCTGGCCGTCCTCCACCCAGGCGTTGAAGCGATGCAGTTTCTCGGCCGGGTTGTAAGCGCTCACGCCGGTGCGGTAGTCGTAGTCCCAGTCGTGTAGGCCGCAGACGAGATTGCGACCCTCGACGCGGCCGTCGGCCATCAAGGCCCCGCGGTGCAGGCAGCGGCCGTACAGCACGGATACCTTCTCCTCGTCTGGCCAGCGGATCAGCACCAGGTCCACCTCCCCCACCAAGGCATAGGCGGGCACGAGGGGCTCCAGTTCATCCCACGCCCGAATTGCTTTCTTGTTCATGGCATTCTTCTCCTGCTCTCTCTCCCTCCTCGGGCTTGGTCCACACCAACTTCGCCTCGGTGAGAACGGTCCACGCGGATCGCGTCCAGTTGATCCTCTCTCAAACCGGCTTTCTCCATTGTTGTCCCGGATCCTGCTCAAGAACAGTGAGGAAACTGGAGAACTGATGGATGTGCTGCTCACGCCCTTCTTCCGTGCCAAATCGACCATGCAACTCGCTCATCGTGACTCCGAGGCGTCAGCGTTTGCGTTCGAAGAAGCAGTAGTCGACGTGGAGGGTGGCGAAGAGGAGGAGGGTCAAGAAATCCGGATGGGGTTCCCAGTCGCCGAGGATCTCGAGGCCGAAGTTGTCGGCGCTGCTGAAGGCCTCTCGCAGGAAGCCTCCCCAGCTCTTCCGAATCTTGGCGATGGGCCGACCGTCGCAGAGGACTTTGAAAGTCCAGGGGCGAAGAAGGGGCCTGACGATCTGGAGGATCTCCTTGTCGTTCGCGTCGTAGACCGTGAGACGGCGACGCAGGATGGAGAAGCGCTTCTCGATGCGCCCCAGGTAACGATCGCCCTCGCTGACTCGCATCTCCCAGAAGACCCAACGATGGGGTTTTTCGCCGACAGCGAGGAGCTGACCCTCGGGATCATAGGCTTCGAGGGTGAGGGGGCGGGCCGGACCGAGGAACATGAGAGCGACGTAGCGCGACACCGTGCGGGCGCGCTCGGCGATTAACGCCACGGGGCGGCCTTCTTCGTCGGTCACCTCGTAGCGATTGGTGGTCTCCAGGTGCAGCAGAGTCTCACCCCAGTCCGCTCGCTGCCGCACGATGAGCTGCTGCGCTTCCGAAAGGAGATCACCGAGAGATGCCATCGCGCGAGTCCTCCTGTCGACTTTCGCTGAAACGCCCCGCCTGTTGGCGAAAAGAAGACGATGCCTCGGCGAAGACTTTATCGTTACGGGGAAGTGCTTGCAACGCCCTGCCTCGCCTGGGGTTGCCTGGGGCGCCGCTTCCATTCCCCGAATTCCACGGGGCTTGGGCCCTGCTCCGCATGGTCGGCGGGGGGGCGTAGACTCGGGCTATGTCGTATTACAGCTCTGAGGAATTGGAGGGGCAGGGTGTGGTGCTGCCCGAGGGCCCCGCTTGCGTCCATCGGTCGGTACCGCTGGATGCCTTGGCGCCCGGGGCGATTCTCCACGCGGGGGTGCGGATTGAGGGGGAGCGCACTATCATCGGTCCCGCATGCGAACTGGGTGCCCTCGGCCCCGTCTTCGTCAAGAACTCGGCTCTTGGCCGGGGGGCCTCGATCGCCAGGGGCTCGGTGGAAGACGCGGCTCTTCTCGACGGAGCCTCCCTCGGCCCTGACGCCCACGTGCGGGCCGGCACGCTTCTCGAGGAAGGGGCGTCGACGGCGCACGCCGTCGGCCTCAAGCAGACCATTCTTTTTCCTTTCGCCGCCTTGGGATCACAGATCAACTTCTGCGACGCTTTACTCGCCGGGGGGCGGTCCCGCGACGACCACAGCGAAGTGGGAAGCGGTTTCATCCACTTCAACTTCACGCCCTTCGGCAAGAAGGGTGACAAGGCGACCCCATCCCTGTTCGGGGACGTTCCGCGCGGCGTGCTCCTCGATGAGAATCGAATCTTCCTCGGCGGTGCGGGGGGCGTCGTCGGCCCCATCCGCGTGGGCTATGGCTGCATCCTTGCAGCGGGTTCCGTCTTTCGGCGTGACTACGGGGAAAACGTTCTGGTCTATGGGGAATCTCTCCCCCCAAAGCAGGTTCAGATCGACGGGAAACTCGTCCCCGGGGTCGCGAAGCGTTACCGTCGGAGCCTGGCCTACATGGGCCAGCTTCGGGCGCTTCACGCCTTTTATCGGATCGTGCGGAGGCCAAGGGCCACGGACCCCTGGACGGTCCGCGTTCTCGAGAGGGCGTCGGACTGTTTGGACGCCGGCGTGGCCGAGCGCGCTCGACAACTGGATCGTCTGTTCGAAGGGCTTCCCGAGCCCTCTGAATCCGATCGCAAGTTGGCCGAGGCGTGGAGAAAAGAGCGCATTGGGTGGACGGAACACCGTCCGCTGGGCGACTCGGAAACCGTTGCGGCCGTCCAATCCCTTCCCGGGTCCGGCGAGACCCATCTGAACTGGGTGCGAGGGCTCGACGAAAAAGCCAGGACGCTCATCACGTCCTGGCTGGAAGATGTGGCCCGTATCGAGGGCTGAGGGACGTTCTTGTCCGGTCCTATTCGATCCACTCCACAGAGCGGAGCATGACGTGGTCGTAGGGATTGTTGTCGTCGTCCGTGCGTTGCTGACTGATCAGCCGGACGATCTCAAGCCCCTTCGTGACCCGTCCGAATACCGCCGCCGTGTTGTTCAGTTGCGGCTGGTCGTGGACGCAGATCGTAAACATGCAGCCGCTCGCTCGACCGTTTCCAAGGCCCACCATCGAGATCGCTCCCGCGGTTTGCAAAGCGTCCGACAACTCGAGGGGCAGATCGTAGGACAGCGTACCTTGATCGTCGTCCCGGCGATCGCGATTCTTCGTGTTCGGCGAACCGCCGACGATGCGTCGAAAGCTCCAAACACGGTGAAAATAGGTGTCGTTGTACAGGCCTTCCTCGATGAGTTTCTTGAAGTTGGCCACCGTCTTCGGGGCGACGTTCGTGTAGAACTGTGCTTCGAAATCACCCAGGGAGGTGTGAAAGATCGCCTTGATCTTGTCGTTGAGGACGGCGTGCGGGAGCCGGACGATCTTGTACTTGGCCCGGATGGCCATCTCCGAGCGGCAGTCGGCGATGGCGTCGTCGACGAGGCTCGAGTGCTTCGGGGCGGACTTGCACAGGCCGTGATCGGGGAATCGCTTCTTCATGTCTTCGAAGACGTTGAGGGCTTCTTGGAAGCGATCCGCGCGAAACAGGTAGCTGCCATGGTAATAGAGCGCGACGGGCTCGGCTGACGTGCCCCGGGTCTTGGGGAGGGCTTTCTCAACCGCTTTCAATACCTCGGAATCCGTACGCCGCGTGTCGCGAGTGATGCGCCCGTTCGCCTCGAATGTGTTGGAAGGAATGGCGGCGTTGAGGGCCTTCCACGCGGAGGCTTCGTCGCCGCCGCTTTGGGCGATGACGGGGAGCGAGAGGGCCAGGCCGACGATGATGGCTGCGTATTTCATGCTTCGAATCTCCTGCTCTCCGGGGCTCAGTTCTTGATGACCAGTGCGAGACGATCGCGCAGCTCGGGGAGCCGGAACCGGCGACTGAAGGCGTTTTGCGCGAGTTGTGCGATGCGCGCGCGCGCCTGCATGGCGTCGACCGGTCCCATGCTCTCGAAGGGCGGGTCCTTCACGTCGAGCAGCTTGGCGATGTAGAAGCACTTGGAAATGTTGTCGTCGATGACCGCCGGTGCGACCTGGCCGGGTTTCAGGGAACGGATGTAGAAGTTGGATTGGAGAAACTCCTCCGCCGTCTTCGCCTGCGCCCGCTGGATGTCGGCCGCCCGGGCCATCTGATACTCGAAGTAGTCGGTCTCCTGGAGCTTGAGTCCCTTCTCCGCCATCGCTTCGTCCAGGTATTTCGGCAGGATGTCTCGCTTGGCCTGCTCGAGCTCGCGGCGCATGCGGCCCCGGGCGAGCATCTTCTCCCGGTTCTTGTCCTGAGGGCGAGTCAGGCCCAACTCGCGGATTCGATCCGCAGCGGCGGCTTCCGCCTCGGCCGTGAGTCTCTTTTCCAGCTCGGCCAACTCAGCGGCCGCCTTGACGTTCATCGCGTTCATGAGGCCGTAGGCCTCCTTGCGGGCCAGTTCCGTGGCCTTGGACGTAATGAACATCTCCCTGACCTGATCCTTCACCTCATCGAGGCTCGGGAGGTAGCTGTCCTTCTTCTTGTTGAGACGGAAGAAGTAGCGGATCTGTCCTTGCTGGAGGATCCCTTCCGAGAGCGACCCGACTTCGGCGTTGAATAGGGCCGTGAAGATGTTGAAGCCGAAGGGGCGCAACTCCGTCAGCGCGAAGGCGCGGTCGCAGTCCTCGACCTTCTTGTAGCCGAGGCCGTACTTGGCGGCGATGGCCGCGAGATCGGCGCCCTTCTCGTCCGCCTCCTTCCGAGCCGTGGTGAGGACTTGGTCGAGCATGAGCATCTGGTCGATCTTGTCCCGCAGGAGCTCGAAGGGGCTGACGACCTTCTCGAGGGGCGTATTCTCGTCGAAATGGAGCAGGTGCTGTTTGTCGGGCGGGATCTGCGCCATGAGCATCTGCTTGTTCTTGTGGAAGAAGTCGAGAGCTTCTTCACGGGTCAGCTTGCGGGGTTCGGTTCCCACCTTCGCTTTCTGGAAGGTGTTCGGATCGAGAAAGACGAACTCGGCCCAGACCTTGCTTGGCGAGCGGAAGCGCTGGGGGACTGCGCGGTTCTCCGACCAATACTTCTTGATGGCACTGTCGCTGATGTCGCCCTGCTTGACTTCCTCGATGTGATCCGCCGCTCGGAATGCCAGGTATCCGATCTTGTAGAGGAGGTGCTCCTTCTTGAAGAAGTCGAAAGCGTCTTGTGTCGTGATGCGGTCGGTGTTGAGGAGGAGGTTCTTGAGCTTGTTGATCGCCTGCCGTTTTCGGACGTAGTCGATCCCCTTTTCCTTGGAGATCCCCTCGGCTTCCCAGCGAGCGAGAACGCCTTCATACAGGTCGGGGTCGTCCCGATTGAGGAGGCTGTCGAGCTCGCCCTCCGTGACGTTCAGGCCGAAACTCTGGGCTTCGGCGGCGGAGAGAAGGAACTCCCACACCGCGTCCTCTGGAATCGTCCTTTGGGCCGTGCCCTCCAGTTTCTGGAGGAGCTGGTGGAGTTCATAGAACTCGCCCGCGGTGATCTCGTGGCGCGTCCCACCCACGATCCAGGTTCCCTTGACCGTCGTGGGATCGTCGGGCTTTCGAATCGGGGTGGGTTCCGTCCGCTCGCGGCGCTCTTTCCGCACCTGTCCCAGAAGGGATGGCACGAACAGGATCGCGGCGGCGAGAACGAGTAGGAGCTGAAAAAGAGGGGATCGAGACATGTCTGGACTCTTCCGCATCGTGGGTCTTCAGGTCATTCCTGGGCGCGGGACGGCCTCCGCCCGCTGATTCCAGGGTGGCGCAATTTAGCGCCCTTCGTTGAGGAATTCGACCATTCCTCTTCGGGATCGGATCGATTCGGGGAAACGGCGGGGATTCTTTGCGGGTTTTCTCTCGCCCTCGAGGAAAATGCGTGACAGGCCGTGCACTGTCTGGTAGAGTTGGGGTTGCGCCAAACGTCTCGAAGGTCGATAGGCCTTCGCCAAAGCCCCAACGCAGCGCCGCGACAGGCGGTGGAACTCCGGGGGCAAAGACATCAGACAACGCGAACCCCCTGCCGTGGCCGCATCGTCGTCCCCACGGACTTGGAGTTTATCCTTCCTGAAGAGGATGGATCATATCGTACGAGATACATAAACAGCTTTGCCTTCGCCACAACTTTCCACTTTCTCAGTTTGACGAGGTGAGCTGAATCGACGGTGTCGGGCTCCTTCTCCCGACACCGTCACTTTTTTTCCGCCCCCCCCCCGGATTCCTCCTCGTTCGGCCGATCCCGTCGATTCCCCCTCGGGCGGCGCTGCATCTTCATTCTCCCGGAATCTCATCACAGCTTCGGCGAAGCCTGTCCGATATAGGAGCAGGCTCTCCGCCGATGCGCGGGAGATTCAGGCAAGTCAACCAGGAGCAGGCGGGGCCATGATACCCATCCTGAAACAATGGCAGGGGTGGTCGCAATCGCGACGACTCTACGAGCAGGCGCGACAGGATGCATACCCTCGCTCGTGGGTCAAGCTCTGCCGCCACCTCGTCGGGCAAGGCGATCTCGCAAGGGCCGCCGAGGCTGCGGGAGAGGGCCTTGCTCGATTCCCCCACAGCCGAGACCTCCGCGACATCCTCCGCCACGCCAACCGTTTGGCGCTGGGCGAGGAGATCGAAGGTCTCTGGGCCAAGGCCCGTGACGGCCGCGAACCCGATGACTTCCGCATCCTCGTGGAGACCTACCTCTCGTGCGAAGAGTACGACGAGGCCTTGAAGGCCGCGGAGGAGCTGATGCGGCTTCGGCCGGAGCGACCGGAGGGCTCGGCGCTGGTCGGAAAGATCCTTCTGCGCCGATTCTACGAGGATCGCGTCGCCAGTGATGCCCGCCGCGGTATCGTGGCCCTGCAGGACGCCCTCGAACGGGACGACGGCGACGTCGAGTCTCACCTGGAGTTGGCGCGCATCTACCGATTCATCGGCGCCGTTTCGAAAGCCCTCTTTCACCTCTACCGAGCCCTCGACGGGGACCCGGAAAACAACGAGGCCCTGGAGCTCCAGGAGCATCTCATTGACCTTCCCCTCGAAGAAGAGGAAGAGGCCCAGCTTCTGCGGGCCATCGAGGAATCGGAGTGCTATGTCCCGCCCCATGAGGCGGAGCAGGAGTGCCGCAAGATCAGCGACGAGGAAAAGGGCAGCCTCATTCGCGATCTGGGCCGCCTGAGTCAACTGAACAGCGTCGTGCGCGCGGCCTTCGTCAGTCACCATCTCACCCTCATTGCCGAGGGCGGAGAGACGCGCACCTTGAATGACCCTGACGAAGATCCCCTTTGCGGGATCGCACGGGGATTCCGGAAGGCCGCGGATATCAGCGCCAAGCGCATGGGGATCGGGGCGTTTCAGTCCTCGGTTCTCACCGCCGGCGAGTTCGTACTGCAATTCCACGCCCTCGGCCCCACCGTCGTACTCGTGGAGTCGAGCGACCGCTCCATGGTGGATGTCATTCGCGAGGAGTGCTTCAACTTCGTTGCCGCCCGCCTTCGCGTCGAGGAGGAACCCGTTCATGCATGAAGTCTTGGACGAACTCGTCACGGTACCGGGGATCAAGGGAGGCATCGTCGTCACGCCGGATGGCATCGTCGTCATTTCCCGCCTCGCAAACGAACTCGACGAGGACACCACCGCCGCGCTCGTCGGAAACGTCGTCACCCAAACACTCAAGCTGCTGAGCCTCGGACGCTATGAAGACATGGATCGCATGATCCTCTCCGCGTCGCGCGGCAAGATCGTCATCGAGAACCTCGGTAACTGCCTGCTGGTCGTGGTCACCAACCAATTCATCAACCTGGATGTCACGTTCCTCGAGATCAAGAGTGCCGCCAAACGCATTCGACAGCTCGGGACCCTGACGGTCTCCGGTTAGCGCCACGGAGAAGGAGAGCTTCAAGCATGGTGCAACTCAATCTGGCTCTGCGCGAGATCAACTGCAAAGTCGTCTACTTCGGCTGCGGTCTCGGCGGGAAGACGACGAACCTCGAGATCGTTCACGAGAAGGCTTCTCCGGACAGCCGAGGTGATCTCACGTCGATCGCGACGGAATCCGACCGAACGCTGTTCTTCGATTTCATGCCCCTGGATCTGGGGACCGTGAGTGGGATGCGCGTCAAGTTTCAGCTCTACACGGTGCCTGGACAGGTCTATTACAACTCCACGCGCAAGCTCGTGCTTCGCGGCGCTGACGGTGTGATCTTCGTCGCCGATTCACAGCGCTCGAAGCTGGAGGAGAACATCGAATCGCTGCAGAACCTGGAAGAGAATCTCCAGGAGCAGGGGCGGTCTCTCGAGGAGATGCCCCATGTGATCCAGTTCAACAAGCGTGACCTGGACGACATCTGCACGGTCGAGGAGATGAGCGAAGCACTCAATCGCTACGGCGCGCCCGTCTTCGAAGCGGTGGCGGCGCAGGGCGATGGCGTGCTCGATACCTTCAAGGCTCTGGCCGGCATGCTCCTCGAGAAGGTGAGGAACATGTCCACCGAGAGCAAGTCAAAGCCCGCTTCGCAGCCGAGCGCCTCCGCGGAGGAGCGGCGCGGGAAGACCACGGGAGCGAGACCGAAGGTGGATGTTCTACGCGGCGGGTTGTCCGGGAGCCGCGAGACGCCGGCGCCCGAGCGTCGAATCGAGAACATCAATCTGACCCGGGAGGAGACCGCGAAGTCTCCGATCACCTCGGAGCCGGCGCCGGCGCCGGTGGCGGCGAAGAAGGAGCCCGTGGCACCGAAAGCGGAATCGACCCCCGCCCCTCGCGCCGCCCCGGAACTAGAACCGGTTTCCATACCCGCCGCCGTGGCGACGCCGGTCGAGCGGGTCAAGCCCAGCATTCGCAAGCCGGCCGTACGGGTGAGAGACAGGGAGGAACGGGTCACCTCGGGTGCGATCCCGCTGCCCAATGGGATGATGGTGTCGACGTCCGGACGGCGTCGAAGGCGTTCAGGCGGCGCGGGGCGATGGATTGGGATCGGTTTGGCCCTCATGGCCGCGGGCGGCGCCGCTGCGGCCTACTGGCTCGGACTCATTTGACAGGAGCAGGACATGAACGACAGCCAGAAGCTGCGCGAAGATAGACTCGTCTTTTACGAGCAGGACATCGAGGAGTTCGTGAAGGTGCTCGCGGAACTCATCAGCATGTCCAATGCAAAGGCCGCCCTCCTGATCGACAAGGAGGGACACATGGTGGCCCGCGAGGGAACCGTGCGTTCCTTCGACACGGACTCCCTCTCCGCCCTCGTGGCAGGCTCCTTCGCGGCGACGCGCGAGATGGCTCACATGCTGGGAGAGGACGAATTCTCCGTGATGTTTCACCAGGGCCAGAAGGACAACATCCAGCTGACATTGGTCGACGACCGGACGATCCTGACGATCATCTTTGACGACCAGACCCAGCTCGGCATGATCCGCCTCTACACCCAGGAAGCCGTGAAACAACTCCAGAGTGTCTTCGAGCAGAAGGCCGCCCGTAAGGATTCCGAGCCCGGCGTCGACCTCGACCACGACTTCACGACGGCCGGCAAGGCCCAACTGGACGACGTCTTCGGATCCTGACGCCCGGCTGAGTGTCTGATAAACTCTCCCCATTGGAAAGTTGTGGGGGAGTCGATTCGTTGTCCGACGCCGCGCGCCCAGACGTCAAGGGAATCATTCACCGAGTGATCGCCGAGAAACTCCGCTTTCCCGTCGTCATTGCCCTTTGTCGAATTCGGGTTGGCGGTCTGCCCCTGGATGATCTCACCATTCGCACGGTGGCCGCCGCGTTTTCGAAACAGCCGAACCACGTCGCCGAGCTCGCCGACTGGGTCGCATCCCTCGTAAGGCCCACGCCCGACGCCAGACCCCTTTATATCTGCGAGAGTGTTTCCTGCTGTGCACGGGGCGCCAAGGAACTCCACGATGCTCTCCTGCCGGAGCTGGAGGCCATGGGGTGCCCCCGATCCGTCCGGCGCGTGCACTGTCTGGATCAGTGCGAGTATGGCCCGTCGGTCGATCTCGACGGGAGAATCTACGTGGGCGGCGAAGAGTGCATTCGAAGGGATGAGCGCCCCTGGAGGTCCGAGCCCTTCGTTCACGGAGAAGAATGACTTGAACCCATCAATCGCGTAACGTC
>DRQF01000224.1 GCA_011369445.1 Planctomycetota bacterium
AACAGGTCGTCGAAGGACGACGTGGGCCGAATCACCACGGAGGAGTTCGCGGCCAAGTTGGAGACGGGGATGGTCATGGCAAAAGGAGGAACTCCAGGCCGTTGGAGGAGGCGAAGGGGGACGTGAGAGAGAAGAACTGGCTGCGGACGAGAAGGCCGCCCAGGCCGGGGTAGCGGATGGGAGCGAGGGCTGCGTACTTGCCCTGACCGTCGAAGTAGAAGGGCTGGGTGAGGATCAGCTCGGCCGGCGTATCGTCGATGACGACAGGAATCCCCATCACCGACGTGTTCGCCGTCTCGAGACTGAGGCCGAAGAATCCCAGTCCCCCGGGCGCGCCGCCCGAGCACACGATGGCGCCTTGGGCCGGGTCGCCCGCCACCGCGGGAAACCAGGTCTGGTTCAAGGTCTGCAAGCTTCCCAGGTTTTCGCCGTACCTGCGCGTGCCTCCGAAGGAGTAGACCCGCACACCCCCGTTGTTGATGGCGATGCTGCTATCGGCGATCGAGCAGCCGATTTCCGGAAAGCCGTCGCCGTTCAGATCCCCGAGGCCCATGACAAGAGCCCCCACGACTTGATTCGGCTGGTCACCGTGGGCCTCAAAAAGCAGACTGAAGTCGACACCGGAGAAGACAAGCAGATGGCCGGCGTTTGTCGGTACGGGCGGAAGGCCCGGCCAATCGAACGCGGCAGACGCGAGATCAGGGACCCCATCTCCGTTGACGTCTCCGCAGCCCGAGAGGACCAACCCGAAGTCATTGGGACCACTATTGCCGCTGAGAACACCCATTTGGCTGCCGTTGAAGCCGGAGTGAATCCGGATGGAGCCTAGCCCATCGCCCGGAGCACCGATGGCGAAGTCGTCGAAGCCGTCGCCGTCGAGGTCGCCCAGGCCGTCCACCGAGGCTCCGAATTCACTGAAGATGAGAAAACCGAAGGGGGACGTGGTGGGCGGGGGGCCCTGCAAGGTGTGAATGAGGCTGCCGTCCAGACTGGAAATGACCCGAACGGCGCCGGTGTTGGGAGGGCCGTTGGGGAACTGGGTGTTCGTGGTGTAGGGATAGAATCGGGCTCCCAGGATGAGATCGTCGATGCCGTCCCCATTCACGTCTCCGGCGTTGCGCACGATCTGGGGGAAGAAACCTGTTGTGCTCAGGTCGATTTGCAAGAGGAGGCTCAGGTCACTCCCAGAAAACGTCCTCAGCATCCAGGGGTTCTGGCTCAAGAAGATCACGTCGCGCACCCCGTCCCCGTTGATGTCCTTGACGGTGTCGAGCACGTAATTGCCTGGTGTAAGAAACCCCAGATTGGAGGTCGCCACGAGGATGTTTCCCGCAGCCCCTGAGAAGAGAAGAAGACTTCCGCCGTTGATGCCGAGGGCATATGCCACGACATCGTCATGACCATCTTGGTCGACGTCGCCTGCGTTGGCGACGGCCCGGCCGAGGAACTCCCCGAGCACGGGATTCGGGGGGCCGAACAGTGCAATGAGCGATCCATCGCGACCAGAGAAGACCCGAATGGAGCCCGCTCCAGGGCCAAGCGTTGAATCATGGTCCGCTCCGATGAGGAAGTCAGGGAACCCGTCCGCGTCCACGTCGCCGCCACGACGAGCATGCATTCCTGTTCCCGCGCCCGCCGTCGATCCGAGAAACTGGGATCTCAAAGGAAGCTGGGCCTCCCCGAGACGACATAAGAGACCCAGGAAGGCGAGACTCATGAGGACAAGCTGCAGTGATCGACGACATCCCACGTTGAAATCGAGGAGGATCATCATCGCGCATCCTTCCTGAGGTCGCCGGGATAAGTGAGGGGACGCACCCAGCGCAGAATCGTCGTGGCCGAGGCATCCAAGTTGGTCATGATGCCGCGGCCCCCGATGAGGGGGTATTGGTTTGAAGCGTCCTCGGCCCACGTCTTGCGCCGGAAAAAGTCGGCGGGATTCGTGGGAGGAGGCGTCGTCGTTCGATCGAACGCGAACCACTGTTGCTCGGGAGGGAGCCAGTAGTAGGCGGTGTTGGTGTGGTCGGCCATGGGGTTGGGCGTTCCGAGCCAGGCTGGGCGGTCGGCGTAGCCCCAGAGGCTGATGGATTGGAGGGGGGCTGGGTTCTGTGGTATCCCAAAATGAGTGCGGATCGGGAAGCGGGCATTGAAGACCCCGCTGTAGAGGCCGTTGCAGTCGTAGCGCCAGACGTCGTCGAATTCGATGAAGGAGGTGGACGTGATGGGGGGCGAGGTGGAGCCGGTGAAGACGGGCCCCGTGAAGCCGGATTCCACGAGGTGGCTCCAGTTGATGTCGCCCCAGGCGTTGGACTCGAGATGGACCTCGTCCACGGGATAGTTGACCCCCTTGAACTCCTGCAAACTGGTCATGGTGACGGAGTCGAACATGTCGCTCTGAGGGTGGATGTAGGCGTTGATGCGGCGCATGGGCACGAAGCCGGCACGGGGGATGACGAAGGAACCGCCGCAGTTGAGCCAGGGCGGCGAGGTGTAGGCGGGAAGCTCGACGTAGGCGGCCTCGTCGGGAAGGAAGCGGATGTCTTCTCCGGCCACGCGGGTCACCGTGCCGGGTTGGGTGCTGAGGACCACGTCCCATTCGTGGGCAGACAGCGTGCCAGCGCCCTGGAATGTGCAGGTGATGACCACGACCCCGGAGGAACTTGCCCGCCGAAGGGTGACCACGCGGCCGACCTGCAACAGGTCGTTTCCCGTGAAGGGGTCCACGAACAGGTCGTCGAAGGAGGATGTGGGGCGAATCACCACGGAGGAGTTCGCGGCCAGATTGGAGACGGGGATGCCCGAGTAGGTCGTGTCCACCTTCAATGTGTCGTCGTTGGCCGTCGTGGTGAGACGGGTGATGACGGGCCACCAGTCCCCCTCCATCAAGTGATCGCTCAGCTTGGGCGCGTTCATTTGAAGCGAAGGAGGCGCCTGCGTGGGTTGGCGGCGGAGGGCGTCGTGGGTGACGAGGACCACATAGCGGCGGAAGGCCGACTTCAGATTGGAAGGCAGGTAGGCCGGTCCGCTGAAATCGGTGGCGGCGAGGAGAGGGGAAGTCGTGTCATCGAAGACCATTTGATCGGTGGTGGTCGACACGAATTTGCCTTCGAAGAGCTCCTTGTTGTGGAACGTGGGAGCGAGGAGGTTCTTTCGTATCGCCCCCGGCTGGCTCGGATCCGGCCTGACTACCGAACCGAGGAACCGGCCCACGGGCCGCGTAAAGACCCCCAGATACTCGTCGTTGGGCCCTCGGACTTCGACCTTGTAGAAGCGGCTTTCCGTCAGCAGGGCGTCCAGATAACCCGCGCCGTTCCCAGTGCCCTGATACACCG
>DRQF01000225.1 GCA_011369445.1 Planctomycetota bacterium
CGTCCGCTGCATCGATCTCGCAGGACGTCGTTTGCTCTGGACGGCGTCAGCGAGGGCCGAGTCGGTTCGGGTCGTGATGCTCCGAGGCAACCTGGTCTGCAGTGGCGGCGAGTCCGGGAGCCGAGGTTGGCTCGAGTTCTTCGATGCGGAAACGGGCGTTCAGAAGGGGCGGGTCGAGTTGGCGGCTCCCGTCCGCGCGACGGCGCCCCTCAATCGCTTCGTCGGTGCGGTGACCGATGCGGGAGAGTTGGTCTTCGTCGATCCGGAGACCCAAGCGATCGTCGAGCGCCAAGTCGGACCGTTTCGAAGAGCGCTGGCACCTATCGGTCTCAACGAAGTCGTCGCGGTCCTCGAGGACTCGGCGGCCTTGGGCTTCAAGGTTAAGAATGGGCAGGTGACTGCAACGAAGGTCATCTTGCCCTCCGGAGTGGTCACCGGGCCGAAGGCCGTGGGTGAGCAGGCCGTGATGTTCCTAAAGGATGGCACGCTGATCGCGGTCGGTTCGGAGGCGCGATCTCGAATTCACCACGAGACGGCCGCGGCTTCGATGTCGAAGCTCTCTCCGGCCCTCCTCCCCCTCGGTGGCGATCAAGTGCTCGTGATGCCGAAGGACGACAATTCGCTCATTCGCGTGGACGTCTCAAGGGGGAAGCCCCTCGAGGGATACGCCCTCGAGGGAGAGGAGTTCGGGGCCGCAACGCGGTGGGGGAAGTGGATTGCGGTGGCGGACGGCGACCCCAGGGGCCGTGTGCGCCTCTATCGAGACTGAAATGGTCGAGATCAAGCTCGAACGCCAGGAAATCCTCTTTCGTATTCTCTACGTGGGGCGCAAGGAATCCACGAAGTTCGCCGTGATGCGTGCGATTCAGGATCAACTGAAATCGAAGGCCGGGGACCATCTCCTCGTGCTTCACGCGGGGGGGGATCGCGTCGTGTCGTTTCGTCACGACCTGGAGAACGGTCAGCGACTCTATGATCTGGGGCTCGCGTTCGATCTGCTCACGATTCCAGGAGAGATGAAGACGCCGGCCAACGAGGAGCTGCTTCTTCGTGCCGCGGATGCCATCGTCTGGTTGGATGACGGCGACCCGTCCGGCGCCGACGAGTGTTTTTCACAATGCGAACGGGTGCTGGACAGGTTGACCTCGCTCCGCCGCGGTCCAGACGACCTGCCTTTCTTCGTGCAGGGTTATGACGATGCGATGCGCGTGGCCGGACGGCGCTATCGACGCATGCCGGGCGGATGGCGCCCCGTCGTACGAGGACTGCGCGAGGGTGGGTTGACGGCCGCCGACGTGGTCAGGGACGTCGAGGCCGCCGTCCTGGAAAGGTATCGCGTCTGGGAACAGGAAATGCGGTCCCGGGGCATGCCCCATCACATCCGCATTCGTGACCGGATCTACGAGAAGATCTGCCTAACGACGGACTACACGGACGACGAGATCCCGGCCGTCGAACCCGAGATGCGCTTGATCAAGGCCATGTCGCCCCCGGCGGGGCGACATTTCACCTTTCGGTGGGTCGTCGGGGCCCTTCTTCTCCTTCTCGCGGCGGCGGCCGCCGCCGTGTCCGTTTATCTCTGAGACTCTCCCCGAGAGCCAAGCCTGGGCATTCTTCCACTTATCGATCGTTCTTGAGGGGCGACCGGGGGCTTCTATAATGGCCTCCGCGACCCTGGATGACCAAGGATCGAGACGTATTCATGTCCCAGCGCCCCACGGCGAACTCCCTATTTCGACTGAGAAACGACTTGCAGCGCCGATTGGCCGGCGATGTGGAATGCCCCCTGGGCGTCTATCCGTCGGCGGTAGGCGTCCGGTTACGGCAGGGGTTTCAATCGGCCTTCGTCATGGGGCAACCGGGGATGGACGATCATTGCGAGTACCGCATCCTCTTGGGGAACGATCGCCTCTTCGATGTTCTCACCCGCATGTTCGTCGAGTTTCTCCCGGAGACCGTTTTCGGCCTCTTCGAGGAGTTCTCCTACGACGCGTGGCGAGAGACGGACACCTGGGCCTCCGGCGCGCCTGTTTCCAAGCAACGATTTCTTCAGGCTTGGGAGCTTTTCGGCCGATTCTTCGCCGAGGACGGCCGGTGCGGGTTCGGCGCAAGGGCCGATGAGCCTCGCGTCGAAGTGTTCCTCGAGGAACACGGGGCGGTGTACATCGCCTGTGGCTTCGAGCTCAGGGAACGTGTTGAGGGGATGCTCAACGGCCTCGGTCTTCCCGAACTCGAGGAGGTGCTGGGCATCGAGAATCACGATCACCGCCACGAGGATGTGCTGGATGTCTCCGACGGCTCGCTGATGGATGACCTGGACATCAAGTTCTCCGTGATCGAGAGCCTCGGCATGGCGCTCACCAATGGGGACGAGATGGGGCCCGTGGGGGAGCCGCAACCCTTCTGGATCTACCTGGAACTCGATCTCACCTTCGACCCTGCGGCCGAGGGGCAGAGGGCCTACATCAGCCTAGCCGTGACGGCGCATGATCACGCGGAGGCTCGGAGTTTGGCCGAAGCTCGACTGCTCGAGCGCTTTCCCTCGGCACTCGTGGCGCGCTACCTGCAGATCTACCGCATCGGGGATTCGGATATCAGCGCCGAGATTGCGCCCCGTCGACGAGACGCCATCGGTTCGGTCGGCGTCTGGTTCGAATCCTCCCCCGAATACTGGGCTTGAAGTCCGAGAAGCCTACTCGTTGGCTTCCTCGGAGCCATCGTCATCGGGTGTCGTCTCGGCGTCGGGGACTGGGGTCGCGGTGTTTCGGGTCTTTTCCACGTAGGTGAGTTGAACCTGAGACAGGGCATTGGCGAGACCCTGTTCCTCTTCCTCGGTGAGATTTCCCCGCGTCTTGTCCCTGATGATCAATAGCGAGTCGATGTGCCAGCGCGCCTGGCGTGGATCCATGGCGGTCTTGCCCGTCATCGGGTTGGGGATCTCGCCCAAGGCGATCATGGCTTGAGTGGCGAGGGTATAGACGACCGTCAAAAACGAGGCTTCGGGGATCTGTTGCTCGTCGCTCATTCCGCGTGCTCCTCTTTCGCTTGACGTGTCGGAACCGACGAAGATTCCTTGCGGCCGCTGGGCGGATGTCCCGCCTTCTCGAGAGCGGCTCCGATGAATCCCTTGAAGACGGGGTGAGGTTGGATCGGTTTCGACTTGAATTCGGGATGGAATTGAACCGCGATGAAGAAGGGGTGCTGGGGAAGTTCCACGATCTCCACCAGGTCCTTCTCCGGATTGACGCCGCTCGGAACGAGGCCGTGGGCCTCGAGGACCTCCAAGTACCTATTGTTGACTTCCCAGCGATGGCGGTGCCTCTCGGAGATGTCGGTCTCGGAGTAGCATTCGTAGGCCAGGGTGTCCCGCTTGATGTGGCAGGCATAGGCGCCGAGCCGCATGGTCCCACCCTTTTCGGTGACGCCCTTTTGCTCCTCCATGAGGTCGATCACAGGGACTTGGCAGCCCGGATCGAACTCGGTGGAGTTGGCGTCGTTCATGCGGCACACGTGGCGAGCGAATTCGATGACCGCGACCTGGAGCCCGAGGCAGATTCCGAAGAATGGAACGCCCTGCTCGCGCGCGTAGCGCACGGTTTCGACCATCCCTTCGATACCCCGCTCGCCGAAGCCGCCCGGGACGAGAATGCCGTCCACGCCGGCCAGAAGATCGGGCGCCGTCTGTTGGGTGACCTGCTCCGCTTCGATCTTGCGCAGCTTCACTTGGGCGTTCAGAAGAATGCCCGCGTGCTCCAGGGCTTCGTAGATGGACTTGTATGCGTCATGGAGTTCGATGTACTTGCCGACGACGGCGATCTCGACCTCGGCGTCCCGCTTGCGGATGATCGTCTCGACCAGGGCTTCCCATTCGCTCAGATCCGCCTGGGTGTCAGGGAGCTGGAGGCGCCGGAGCAGGAGTCGGTCCAAGCCCTGCCGCGCGAGGACGAGGGGAAGCTCGTAGATCGAGTGGTCGACGTCCTTTTCCTCGAAGACCGCATCCAGCGGGATGTTGCAGAAAAGGGAGATCTTCTCCCGGACTTCCTTTTCCACGGATTTCTCCGTGCGGTAGATGAGGATGTCGGGCTGGATTCCGATCTCGCGCAGCTTGCCGACGGAATGCTGGGTGGGTTTCGTTTTGACTTCGCCCGTCGCCCTCAGGTAGGGAAGAAGGGTCAGGTGCACGTACATGACGCGATCGCGTCCCTGCTCCAGGCCGAACTGTCGGATGGCCTCGAGGAACGGGAGACTCTCGATGTCGCCGACCGTGCCGCCGATCTCGGTGATGACGACGTCGAGATCCTGGGCCGCCATGCGCAGCACGCAGCTTTTGATCTCGTTGGTGATGTGGGGGACCACCTGGACCGTCTTTCCCAGGTACCCGCCTTCACGTTCCCTGCGAATGACGGCGTCGTAGATGCTCCCCGTCGTGAAATTGGAAAGCCGGCTGAGCGGCGTGTGGGTGAATCGCTCGTAGTGCCCGAGATCCAGGTCGGTCTCGGCGCCGTCGTCGGTGACGTAGACCTCGCCGTGTTCGAACGGGCTCATGGTCCCCGGGTCGACGTTGATGTACGGGTCCAGCTTTTGGATGCCGACTCTCAGGCCGTGGGCTTCCAAAAGGCAGCCCATGGCGGCGGCGGTGAGCCCCTTTCCCAAGGAGGACACCACTCCGCCCGTGACGAAAACGTACTTGGCCAACGGTCACTCTCCCTCAGTCGTACCCACCCGGCGCCGGAAGTTTTCGAGATCCTCGGGCGTGTCGATACCGGCCGCAGCATGATCCACGAGGACCACTCCGATCTTGAGCCCGGCTTGCAGGGCGCGCAACTGCTCCAATCTTTCGCAGATCTCAAGGGGCGAGGGCGGCTCCTCCACCAGACGCAACAGCGCGTCGCGACGATACCCGTAGATCCCGACGTGGCCCCAGGCCCGCGCGGCGCCCATGGGTAGCCTTTGACTCATCTCGCCCGGATCGAGCCGCGAATGAGGAATGGGGGCGCGGCTGAAATAGAGCGCTCTCCCTCGAAGATCACAGACCACCTTGACCCGATGGGGAGAGAGAAAGTCATCGACCTCGGACAACTCCACGGCGGCCGTGGCCATGTCGAGCTCGGGATCATTCTCAAGGAGGGCAGCGACCGCGTCAATGGTGCCTCCCGCGATCTCCGGTTCGTCGCCCTGAATGTTGATGTAGATCGAGGCCGGGACGCTTGCCGCGACCTCCGCCACCCGGTCCGTTCCGGAGGGGTGATCGTCTCGCGTGAGGCGAGCTTCCGCCCCGGCCGCCTCCGCCGCCCGGATGATGGCGGCATCGTCGCCGGCGACGACGATGCGATCGAGGCTTTGGGCCTTTCGGGCCGCGTCCACGACCCAGGCGATGAGGGGGCGCCCCTCGATGAGGGCCAGGGGTTTCCCGGGGAGCCGCGTCGACGTCATGCGAGCGGGGATGACACCGATGATGTCACCCATCTATTGATCGAAGCTCGTGCCGGAGGCTCCGAGGCCCGCTTGGTCCACGTATTCCACGAATCCTTCCGCGTTGTAGGCGTTCGCGATGAGGAGTTTCAGGTCTCTGAAGATTTGATATCGACGGATGCCGGTCTTGTCCTCCCGACCCTGGGGTCGCCATCCCACCAGCGCATACCGTTGCCCGCCGTTCTCTACCATGATGATCCCATGCAAACGGGGAATCTGCCCCTTCTTCGCCTTGAGCATGGCGGCGTGACGGGGCGTGAAATCCTCCTGGATCTCGCCGGCGTCCCGGTTCTCGAAGGATTGAAGCAGGGCGTCGAACAGACGTGGACTCACTCGTTTGAACCCCAGTCGCGGGTTGCCCATGGCCAGCTCGAGCCGGCCCTTTCTCGTCTTCAACTTCGCGTTGCGGTTGTCCACGAGGATGAGCGTGGCGTTTGTGCGGGGCTGATACAGCACGATCCGCGCGTTCTGAATCCGGAATTTCTGCGCCGGTGCGTTCTTGTCGAGGAAGGGTTCTCCTCTGCCTTCACGCGTGGGCGTCGCGTTCTGGGAGTTCGACGAACCGCCGCCCTGGCAACCGAGCAGGAGTCCGAGCAGGGCCAGGGGCAGGAGCGTGAGCCTTCGCATGGAAAATCCTCTTCTTGAACAAGGGGTTGGGGCGATCATCGGTCGAAGGATGTCGCCAGGTTCGATTCTGGAGCCGCTGCCCCGGGCTTTCAAGTTGCGCGCGGCGACGGAGGGACCAAGTCGCCCCGCGCACCAAGAATCCTCTGTCCCCCGGTCGAGGCAAGCTGCTTCTCGGTTGGAGATTACGACAAATTCGGAGGGCTCGTTCATGGGCAGATTGGAAAAGGCCGGCATTGTCGTCGTCGGCGGATTGATTCTCGTCATCGTCGTTGTCGGTGCCCTCAATCGCCAGGGGACGACGGATGAGGACAAGGGGCCCGGACCCTCCGTGCGGGCGGACGCCGCGAAGAAAGACGCCCGCGACCGCCTGAACCGTTCCGAAAATCCGGTGCCCCTGGAGGACATCGAAGCGCGGATGAAGAAAGAGGCCGCGAAGCGACGCGCCGCCCTCGACGCGCAGAAGCGTTCCAAGCAGGAGAAGACCTCGAAGAGGGGAGGAGAGCCTGTCGATTTCGACGGGACGTCGCGCATTGTGAATGACGATCCGACTCCCTCGGAGGTGCGCCCCGGTCCCCAGCCCCCCGCGCCACGCAGTGCGTGGCCCAAGACCTACAAGGTGAAGCCCGGCGATTATCTGGAAAAGCTCTGCAAGCAATTCTATGGCCGCGCGGGCCTGGTCTCGAAGGTGTTGGCGGCGAACCCGGGCCTCGATCCGCGGCGCATGCGCATCAATCAGGAGATCATCTTTCCTGCGCCGCCTGCGGCGTCACCCGCCATGGCCTCCGGCAAGGATTCCGGAGAGCGACTGGTGTCCATCAAGGCGGCCAAACAGCCACGGCCTTCGTTCATCAGCTCCGACTACGTGCGGCGGCACGCGGGGGGCTCAACGGTGTCCGCCGCACCCTCCAAGGGGCGCACTCATAAAGTCGCCAAGGGGGAGGTTCTCGGATCGATCGCGAAACGGTATTATGGCTCCGCGGCCCCGAAGTACATTCGGGTCCTCGTGGAGGCGAACAAGAGTCTCCTGACCAACCCGGACAAGCTCAAGGTCGGTTGGACCTTGGTCATCCCGGACGTCAACTGAGAAGGGGGAGAGGGAGGCGCAAAGAAGGGAGCGCCTTCCTCTAATACGGGACCTTTCCGAAAGCCGATCGGAGTTCACTGACTCCTTCATCGACGACGCGTCGAGAACAGATCGAGCTGGAAAGTCTCACTGAAAGGGCGCCGAGGCAAGCGGCGCCCTTTCCTTTGGCCCCCGTCTTTCGACGGACGGCTTCAGCTGCCTCAACCGTGGTGGCTGGCCGAGACATCCCCTGACTGACGACGTCCTCGTCGTCCACTTTGCCTTTCCTTGGAGCGCCGCCGGCTCCGCCGTCGCGAGCCCTGGGAGAGAACGCTTCAATCCTCGATGACGTCCCTCGCGCCAACGCACGACCTACCGGATCGGCCGTCCGGCAGTCTCGAAGGCGAATTGAACTCGAGCAACTCTTCGAATCTCGCCTGCTTTGGGGGGGGCGACGCGTGTAAATCCAAGGGGAATCCTAGTTCTCTCTTGACGTGGAGTAGGCCGTCCGGTCAAGCTGTGAAGGTCAATTCCCGTGACCGGTGAGATCCCCCCTCATGAAGACGCTCGTTGTCCCAATTCTGTATCTCTTGTTGACCTCCACAGCGCGCCTCACGGCTCAGGGAGGAGGATTCGGCCCGGAGATGGTCCTGACAAACCAGGCGGACGGGGTCGCGGAAGTCGTCGCTGCCGACATCGACGGTGACGGAGATCTCGACGTGGTCGCGGCAGCCTATCTCGACCACACCATCACTTGGTTCGAAAACCTGGGTGGCTTCTTTGGTCCCCCGATGATCGTTTCCAGTTCCGTGCAGTACGTGTATTCCCTGAAGGTCGGTGACATCGATGGCGACGGTGATCTGGACGTTCTGTCCGCATCGTTTGGGAACTACGATCTCGGCTGGCAACCCAATCTGGGCGGCGGCGTTTTTGGTCCTCGCCAGGTGATCACATCCTCCGCGATCGGGACACTCGCGTTTGTCGACCTCGCGGACCTGGACGGCGACGGCGATCTCGATATCGCTCTGGGAAGACAGTTCTTTGGTCCTGGGCTTCAGCTCACCGGCGCCATCTCGTGGATCGAGAACCAGGGAGGCGGCACGTTCGGCCCTCTTCTCGCCATCGACTCCGCCATTCCCAACGACGGTGTTGCGATGGACGCGGATGAAGATGGCGACCTCGATGTGGTGTGGTTGTCCTCACAGGCCCTTGAGTGGAGCGAGCACCAAGGGGGTGGCACCTTCGCCCCGTCTCAGACACTTGTTGCCGGGCCCTTTGCCAGCCGCAGGCTTCGGCCTGTCGACTTCGACGGCGACGGTGATGAAGATCTTGCCTTGTTCGGGTCGGGCGCCATCGCGTTTGCAGAGCACACTGGGGCGGGCACGTGGGGGCTAGCCGCGGCCGATGTGGCTTTCCTTGGGGTTTTCGATATCGACTTCGGTGACCTCGACGACGACGGGGACCTCGACGTGGCAGGCATAGGCATTCCGACGTTGACCTGGATTCCAGCCTTCGACGATTTCCAACTCGGGCCGCGCGTGCTCGTCGACGCCACTGTGGGCGCGGGAGCCGGCATCGACCTCGCGGATCTCGACGGCGACGGTCGTCTGGACCTCCTCTACGCGGACCGCGAGGTGGATACGGTGGCATGGCGCTCCAACAGGCTCTCGATCGCTCCTCACCCCCTCGTGGCGACGGAACTCGAGCACTCCAATGAGCGTCTGGGGACGGCCTTGGTCGCCCCTGGCGATTTGAACGGCGACGGCCGCACTGACCTCATCACAGGGAGCCCTCGGGCCATGGGAAGGCACGGACGGATTCGTGCCTGGTCTCCGGCAGGCCAACAGGAACTCTGGGTGCGCGACGGTGTTGGGGATCACGATGAATTGGGCGCAAGGTTGACGTCGCTCGGCGACGTGAACGGTGACGGCGTGGGAGATGTGGCTGCGGCCTTTCCCGATGACCAGCTGTTCCAGGGGCGCGTCGAGGTGATTTCCGGGGCGACGGGAAACCTTCTCTTCAGTCACCAGGGGATCACGTCGGGCGATCACTTTGGGGGCGCCATCGCCGGTGGCGGGGATTGGGACGGTGATGGGGTGATGGACTACGCCGTGGGCGCGCGCTCGCACGATTTTCTCGGTTCCTCGTCGGGATATGTTCGTGTTTTCGCAGGCGGCTCCGGAACCCTTCTCGCTACTCTCTACGGCCTGACGACCAATGAAGAATTCGGCCGCGGCCTTGCATTCGTCCCTGATCGAGACGGTGATGGGAAAGACGAGCTGCTGGTTGGGCACCGTCTCATGGGGCAGGGAGAGGGGGCGCTTCTGATCCTGCAGGGCGGGACAGGCCTCACCCTTGGCTCCGTGGTCTTGCCGGGCGTGGGGCTTGACTTCGGAACGGTCATGACCAGCGGCGGTGACACGAACGGCGACGGCATCTCGGAAATCCTCGTCGCCAACCCCCACCACGGGGCCGGTGCTGGCAAGGTGTGGCTGCTGGACGGTGCAACCCTTGCCGTTCTTCGCACCCACGTGGGATCCGCCTCGGAGGAGTTGGGGGCGTCCCTGGTCTTCGCCGGGGATTTGAGCGGGAACGGTGGATGCGATTATCTCCTCGGGGCTCCCGGCTTCGTGAGTGCCTCCGGTCTGCTCGTGGGCCGCATCATCCCGGTCAATGGAGCTACGGGCACGGCGCTCGATGGCGCACTCCAGATGCAAGGAGCCGGCGCAGAGAACTTCGAGGGGGGAGCGCAGACGGGTTTTGGGAGGAGCCTCGCGGCGCTTGGTGACCAAGATGGGGACGGTTTCGCCGAGTTCACTGCCGGATTGCCGCTCAGAAGTCGGGTCTGGGTTTTCGAAGGCCTGAACCCGGTGGCCCTCTATAGTGACTGCGCGCAAGGCAACGCGGGGCAGGATCTTCTCTTTCTCGATGGCGCCGCCGGCGGTGCACCTCGCCGGGTCACCTATTCCGTGGGAGAAGCCTTCACTCTCCTCATGGACGCACCTGCGAGCAACGGGGCCTCTGCGTCGTTTGCCGTGGCGGGGTTTCTCGGCGTGCCCACCGTCCCTCAGCAGACACCTCTTCC
>DRQF01000226.1 GCA_011369445.1 Planctomycetota bacterium
ACCTGTACGCGGCACCGCTCGGGCGGCTCTCGCGCTTTGCCGGCCCTGCGGGAGGAGCGCTCACCCCGGAGGTCGACTGGATCTACGCGGCGGGCCAGCTGGTCGCGATGGTACGGCACGATGCCGGAAAGCCGGTCGGCGATACGCTGCGCCTGCAGAAGAGCGGAGACGACATCAAGCTGACCTGGTCGGATCCAGACGGCTGCTTGCACGCCTACGAGGTCACGCGCTCGACCGAGCCGTCGTTCTCGAGTTACGAGACGCTGGCCAGCGGTCTGACGCGGCCTGAGTACACGGACGGCGGTGAGGCCACTGGGCCGCCGGACTACTTCTACCTGGTGGAGTCGGTTCGCTCGACGCGCATCCACTGGTACGTGGCCGACCACCGCGGATCGACGCTGATGGTGCATCGACGATGCGGGCGAGGTGGTCGCTGAGTACGAGCACTTCCCCTTTGGGGAGCTGAAGTCTGCGTCCTCGTGCGGTGAGCTGGAAGGGGTTTACCAGGGCGCCCTGCGAGACCAGAAGGCGGATCTCTACGACCTGGGGGCTCGTCACCACTCTCCGGACCTGGTGCGGTTCCTGACGGCGGACGTGGTGTGGCCGGACCTTCGGGTGCCGTCCCGCTGGAATCTTTACCTCTACTCCACGAACGACCCGGTGAACTTGATCGACCTGCTGGGCTACGCGACGACGACGAAGAACGGCGGGATCAACTACCTGCGGAACATCGACCTTTATGACGATCCCCGTGGTTACCAGATGCTGCTGGAGGTGGCAGCGAACTTTACGGGAGAGACGGTGTCGGATCTGCTCTCCCTGGACGTGATCGCGGACGGGATGGCACTGGCGGGTGACTCGACGCTGTCGCCCGGTCAGCGGGCGTGGGGAACGACGAAAGCCGGTGCCGTGGCGGTAATGGACGTCGTCGGTGGTGTTATAGTCAAGCGGTTCCTGGGCCGGGCCTGGAAGGCCTGGAAGCTGTGGCGGCGCGGCGAAGAACTGGCCGAAGGAGCGATCAGAGGAGGTGCAAGAGCAGTATCACGCACAACAGGCCTGGCGGATGATGCCGCAAGGGGGGGAGTCCGGACGACAGCCCACGGTGCAGAGCGCATCGCCGGGCAGGGGGCAACTCGGGGCGGCGTCCTTTCCGAAGCCGGGATCGACGCTGTGCGGCAGGGCGGTCGAGTGATGACGCAGGCGGACGGAGCGACCGTTCGGATACTTCAGAACGAGGCAGGCCGCTTCAACGTGGTGGTCGAGGGCGAGCGGGGCATCATCACGACTTTCGAGAATCTGTCGCAGAAGTCGCTCGACCGTCTTGGGAAGAACTATGGCTGGCAGTAGCGAGAACTCCCCTGTCACGTGCTGCTTCTGTGGACGGTCCCTTCCGCTGGGGAGGGCTGCTCGCCTAGTGGTCGTTCCGCCCGACGTGGACGACGAGTCGCAGACCCTCTATTGCCACGGCCGGTGTCTGGTTGAACGACTGGACGCTCGATTCCCTCATCATCCCGGTCTCGACGAGGACGACGACTGATGCCGCACAGCCGCCCCAGTGGTCCTACTGAGGAGGCTGATGGCGAGGAAGCGATGACCACGAAGCGCCACAACCTGCTGCGCTGGCTTATGACAAGCATCCTGCTTGCCCTCGCAGGTTCGGCCTTGACCCGGGCCGGGCCCGAAACTCAGTCCGCAGCCGAACAGGTCTACGATGCTGCCAGCCAGCACCGCGATGGTGTCGCTACGACGGCACGGAGCCACTGGTACGACGCTGAGGCTGGAGGCGATGACGTGTACGACAACGTCTCGCACTCGTACGCCAGGGTGATGAACGCCCATGCCGCGTCCGACTCCCTCCTTGCCGCAAGGGAGCAGGTACGGGGAATCGGCCGGCAGATCAGCGAGGAAGGCGGAATCGAGAAGATGAAGCTGTTGTGCTATCGGGTGCGGCACCTCGGGGGCGACGATCGCTGGCTCGAGATGGTCTGGACCGGGATAGGAGAGTGGATGGGATAGCTCCCTCCGGCGCTCAGGCGCGACAACGACGCCGTAGCAGCGCTGCTCCGAGGAGGGGCAACGCCACCAGCGGTGGTGAGAGGCCCGCAGATGGACCCGAACTTCCCGGTTGAGGCACCATGTTGACGTGAGGGGCTTCTTGTGCGATTTCAACATTTGTTTGTCTTCCTTCTTCTCGTGGCTCTCGGGTGCTCTCATCCACAAGGTCCAAAACCGGATGATTACCAAGCACACTACCAACGAGCTATAGAACTTGGCCAGTTCCAGGACTGGCAGAACGTTCTCGAGGTCGCCAGGGCCATGAAGGAACGATGGCCGAATCGCGCACAGCCATATCTGCTGACAGCACAAGCGTTGTGCCAGATGGACCTGGGCGACGAGGCTGTTTCTGACTTGGAGAGCAGCATTCGCTTAGGGGCGACCTGGGACCGTGTTCATTCAGTTTGCGGTAAAGCGCTTGCCGGGAAAGACAACCTGGATGCTCTGCGAGGACTCTCTGAAACCCTGGAAGCGGCGTTTCAGGAGAGGTCATTGGCCCCGATGTTGGCACACCGAAGGACTGCACGGCACTTTGCTGACATCGCGGATCTGCGAGGCACCCATGCGAAGGAGCGGCGGGAACTTCGTGAAGAGACCTCTGGAGCTGCGCCTCGCGTGCGTGACACTCTCTGGTGGGACTTGCTGGACCAGGAAATGGCAGATGTGTTGTTCATGCTTTCCGGAAATGAGGCAGAGAATCAGCTACTCGCCGAAGAGGTCGCGACGATAGCGCGGCGCTATGAAACGATTGATCACGGGCCCAACACGCGGCTGCGGCTTGAAGGCATGTTCCAATTGCGCCAAGAGGCTTTCGACGCGGTTGTTGAACGGCTGGGCTCAGCCGAGGATCTTCCGGACGCCGTCCTATCACTCAATCTTGTTTCCCTCTCGAGTCGAGGTGAGAACAGAGCTTTGCTCGATGCCTGCGGAAGTGTGCTCAACTCAGGAGAAGATTCCTGTTTTGACCGTGTCTGTCGAATTGAGATTGCTCGCCTCTGTCGGCTGCAGGACATGGGTGCCGATCAAAAAACGGGGACTGACTGTGGCGAATTCGAGTCGCGAGTCGCCGACATCTTTGCTCAAGAGTCCCAAAGCGCCGAGCCGCTGCTTCGGTGGATAGAGGACTGCTCTGATCAATTGTCGAGCAATGAGCTACGGTTCTTCAAGAGTCACATCCTGAAGAGCGCCGTGGAGGGTCGTCGTCTGCCGGACTTCACGGGAGACCTGGCCCGAGGAATACGATCTTCTCTGAGCGACCAGGTAGGTTCGGGGGTGACTGTTGTCGAATTCTGGGCCTCGTGGTGCGCACCATGCCTGGAGAATATCGAGAAACTGAAAGCTTTCCGCAGGACCCATCAAGATCTTGCGGTTGTTGGGATTAACATTGATCGCGCCGAAGACGGATGGGACACAGAGCGTGTGGAGCAGCTGGCCAAGAAACTTGGAGTCGACTGGTCGACTTTCGTTGAGCCAGGAGGCATGGGTGGGCCGATCTGTCGGAGCACGGCTGTAACGGAAATCCCGACGAGTCTGGTTGTCAATGCCGAACTCGAGGTCCTGGATAGCCATCTTGGGCTCTGGAATGAAGAGTTCGTTGAGCGTCTCGAGGCGCTGATGAGCAAGTAGTGGTCTTCCTGCCTCAAGTCCACCCTCGCGCTGCTGTATCTCCTGGCGAGCTTGCTCGTCCCGGGGATCGCGTTGGCGAGCACGGTCGCGGGAACGGAAACTCGCGTCTGGGCGTTCGACCGCGCGGACGAGGTCGTGCGCTCGCCAACCCCCGGACTGCCCCGGGGATGCGAGCCGACGTATGACGATCTCGCGTCTGATTCCCTCCTTGCCGCAAGGGAGCAGGTACGGGGAATCGGCCGGCAGATCAGCGAGGAAGGCGGAATCGAGAAGATGAAGCTGTTGTGCTATCGGGTGCGGCACCTCGGGGGCGACGATCGCTGGCTCGAGATGGTCTGGA
>DRQF01000227.1 GCA_011369445.1 Planctomycetota bacterium
CTCCCGACAGTGTGAGCAACGGCACCGTCGTCGTCTTCCTCAACTTGAACGGCGTCAATCCCTTTGGAGCGGCTCTGTTCAACGGTGGGACGACCCACGGTGCGGGCCTTTTGCCCACGGACATCGCTTGCGCGGATCTCCAGGGCGACAGCCTGCAGCCCAGCTTGCTTTGCCGTCAGGATGTGGTGACCGCCAACTTCGGCAGCACCGGACCCGACGACATCTCCTTGCTGCTGGGTTATGACTGCCTGACTCTGGATTTCGTCGACGGTGGCACCTGCAACATCGGTGACGGCGTCATCGCCGTGGCGACGGCGGACCTCAACGGGGACGGTCTGGCCGACATCGTGACCGCCAACCGTCCGGGCGATGAAGTCGCGGTCTTCCTCTCCGCGGTGCGTGCGATCAGCACGCCCTTCGGAACGGGTTGTCCCGGAACCGGGGGGTTGATCCCGGCGATCAGCGGGCCCGCGCTGGCCATTCACGACATGACCGCAAGCGTGATGCTGAGCAACGCGCGTCCCAACGCTCAGTGCGTGCTCGGAGTTTCTTCCGGCATCGCCGTCTCACCGTTGGGAATGGGATCCAGCTGCATCAACTACCTGGCTCCCCCGGTGTTGGTCGTCGTGACTTCGGTGACGGACATGGCCGGTGAATTCACGTTCAACTTCGCCATTCCGCCCGCACCGATGTTCACGGGCACGGAGCTCTATTTCCAGTGGGCCGTGTTCGATCCCAATGGGTCATTCCTGAACATCCTGGCCTTCAGCGACGCTTTGCGCGTGCGCATCGGTAACTGACGCTGCCTTGAGTGGGCCCTCCGGTGCCTAAGACACCGGAGGGCCTTTCTTCCCTCCCGCGGGAGGGTTGATAAACGATCAAATTCACCTCCACGCATGTGGAGGCGCGACCCTGAACAGACCCTGATTCGTTGCGTCCCCGGAGCCTTATCGAGGATCCCCCCAATGATCGCTTGCATCACACAATCCACCTCAGTGAAAACCACAGTCAAGAGAAACGGGAATACCATGCTGAAATGCTTCCCTCTGGCCCTCGCCGTCGTTCTGACTCTCGCCCTCAGCGCGAGTGCTCAAATCGTCAACGTGGCTGACATCAATCCCGGAACCTTCAGTTCCAATTCCGCCTTCCAGTTCGTGGAGATGGGGGGCGAGGTTTTCTTCGCCGCCACCGACGGCGTCCAGGGGATCGAACTCTGGAAGTCCGACGGCACCATGGCCGGGACCCAGCTCGTCAAGGACATCAACATGGGGGCGGGAAGCTCCAGTCCGACCGAGCTGGCCGCCATCGGCGGATTGCTGTACTTCCAGGCCGATGACGGTGTGAACGGCAAGGAATTGTGGGTCTCCGACGGGACGCCGGCCGGCACCGTCTTGCTGAAGGACATCAATCCCACGGGCGATTCCGCCCCCACGGGAATGACGGCGGCGGGTGCCGGTGTCGTCTTCGCGGCGGACGACGGTGTGAACGGCAGGGAGCTTTGGATCACCAACGGAACGACCGCAGGGACGACCCTCTTCCTGGACATCTTCCCCGGGAGCCTGCCCATTTTCGGCCCGTTTTCCTCGGACCCGGCCGAGTTCACGGCGGTGCCCAATCTGGGGCTCGTCTTCTTCCGTGCTACGTCCGACCCGGAGGGAGCGGAGCTGTGGGCTACGGACGGCTTTTCCGCCTTTCTCGTCCTGGACATCTTTCCGGGAATCAGTGTTCTCTTCTCCCAACCCAACAGCTCAAGTCCCAGTGACTTGACTGCCGTCGGCAACTACCTCTTCTTCACTGCGAAGACCGAGGATGATGCCGTCGTGGCGGGAGGCGACAAGGAACTTTGGGCGTCCGACGGAACATCCTTCGGAACGTTTCGGGTGCAGGACATCAACCCGGGGACGGGGACTTCCAACCCGACCGGACTCGTCGACGTGAATGGCACCCTGTTCTTGCAGGCCGATGACGGCACCAACGGCGCCGAACTCTGGAGTTCCAGCGATCCCTTCCTGGGGGCTCAGTTGGTCAAGGACATCCTGGCCGGTCCTGGGGGGTCTCAGCCCCTCGAGCTGACGAACGCCGACGGTACCCTGTTCTTCCGCGCCAACGATGGTCTCGTCGGCAGCGAACTTTGGAAGTCTGACGGCACATCCTCGGGAACCGTCTTGGTGGCGGACATCCGGGCGGGCTTCGCACCGTCGAACCCCAGCGGCCTCTTCGCGGCAAGTGGGTCCTGCGCCGGCGTCGTATTCTTCGCGGCGAACGATGGGGTCAACGGCTTCGAACTCTGGGCCTCCGACGGCACCGCTGCAGGGACACATCTGATCCAGGATCTCCGAGCCGGTCCGGCCTCATCCGCCCCCCAGGCGATCGCTCAACTTGGTGCCGACGACATCATCTTTCAGGCCAACGACGGCACAACGGGGAACGAACCCTATCGGGCACCCATCGACAACGAGGCGCCGGTCCTGACAGCGTGCCCGGCGAATATCACAGGCGTCGTGACGGATCCGGGGATTTGCATGGCCACCGTCAGTTGGACCCCCCCCACGGCGACGGACAACTGCCCGGGGGTGAGCTTGACCTCCAACTTCAACCCTGGTGATTTGTTCCCCGTCGGAACCACGACGGTGACCTACACGGCCACGGACGGGTCCGGGAATACGGCTTCGTGCAGCTTCACCGTGATGGTGAGTGATGGCGAAAACCCCGTGATCACCTGTCCCGCCGACATCGTCATGGGCAACGATGGCGGCGCCTGCGGCGCCTCGGTGACTTTCTCGGACGCCACTGCCACGGACAACTGCATGGGTGTCGTGGTGGCGCGCACCGACATGACCGGCCTCAACTCCGGGGACCTCTTCCCGGTGGGGGATACGGTGATCTCCTTCATGGCGACGGATGCCAGCGGAAACACGGCCTCTTGTAGCTTCACCATTACGGTGAACGACACGGAGAATCCGGTTCTCTTGGGCTGCCCCACCAACATGACCGTCAACAACGATCCGGGAGCCTGCGGCGCTACGGTGAGTTTCGCGGCCCCCACGGCGACGGACAACTGCCCCGGCGTCGCCGTGACGCAAACGGCGGGACCGGCGTCTGGTTCCCTCTTCCCGGTGGGGACCACAACCGTGACGTTCATGGCCATGGACACGGCTACCCCCGCCAACGTGGCGAGCTGTAGCTTTGACGTGGTGGTCACGGACAACGAAGCCCCGGTGATCACTTGCCCCGGAAACATCTCCGTCAACACCGATGGAGGCGTCTGCGGCGCCACGGTCACCTTCGCGGTGACGGCGACGGATAACTGCATGGCGGCCACCGTGACGCAGACCGACGCCACGGGACTCTCGAGTGGCAGCGTCTTCCCGGTGGGGACGACAACGTTGAGTTTCCAGGCGGATGACGGGAACGGGAACACCTCTTCGTGCTCCTTCGACGTCACGGTGACCGACAACGAGGCACCGAATATCACCTGCCCGGCCAACATCGCCGTGAACACGGATCTGGGGCTTTGTTCAGCGGTCGTGACCTTCGCCGACGCTACGGCCACCGACAACTGCATGGTGACCTCCGTCGTGCGGACGGACGTGACCGGCCTCAACTCGGGCGACGCCTTCCCCTTGGGAACGACGACGATCGCCTACGAGGCGACGGATTCCTCGGGCAACGTGGCGTCCTGTAGCTTCGACATCGTGGTCAGTGACATGGAAGCCCCGAGCATCACCTGCCCGGCGGATGTCACGGTGAGCACGGATGCGGGGCTTTGCTCGGCCTCCGGTGTCATGCTGGGGATGGCGACGGGAAGCGATCCCTGCTCGGCAGTGACCATCACCAATGACGCTCCGGCGACCTTCCCTCTCGGCAACACGACGGTGACGTGGACGGCCACGGACGCCGCGTCGAACAGCGCGACGTGCATGCAGA
>DRQF01000228.1 GCA_011369445.1 Planctomycetota bacterium
AAGACCACGATCCTGCTGTTCCTCCTCGGCGTCGGTTTCGGCGGAGACGATGGAGGGTTCGAGCACCCTTTCGAGAACGACGCCCTGCGCGTCCCCACCCTCGACACGTCCGGTGGTGCACTGATCCGCGACGTCACGATCCACGATGCGGTGAACCCGGCCCATGTGGGGGACATTCTCGTGCGCCGCGGCATCATCGAGTCGATCGGGGACGACCTGGAGGCCCCCGACGGGGTCCTCGTGATCGACGGGAGCGGCAAGCACATCGCTCCCGGTGCCATCGATACACACTCCCACCTCGCGATCGAGCGCGGCATCAACGAGGCGACGCTCTCGATCACCGCTGACTGCAACATTTCGAACGTCATCAACGCCGACGATGTGGGGCTCTACCGAGCTCTGGCGGGGGGCGTAACGGTCATCCAGCCCTTGCACGGATCGGCGAACGCGATCGGCGGGCGCAGCGAGGTTCTGGAGCTGAAGTGGCACAGGACCGCGGACGAGTTGCGGTTCCCCGACGCCCCACAGGGGATCAAGTTCGCTCTCGGCGAGAACGTGAAGCAGTCGAACTGGGGCCCTCACGACCGTTTTCCCGGGACGCGTCCCGGCGTCGAACGCGTCTTTGCGCGCGCTTTCCGCCGTGCGCAGGAGTACGAGAGCGAGTGGGAGTCCTACCGGACTGCCCGGGACCGCGGCGAGGATCCAGTTCCGCCGCGGAGGGACATCCGACTCGACGTGCTCGTCGGGATCATGCACGGCGATGTGCTCGTGAACTCCCACTGCTATCGCGCGGATGAGATCCTGATGCTGCTGCGCACCGCGGAGCGCTTCGGCTTTCGCATCCAGGTCCTACAACACGTCCTCGAGGGCTACAAAGTCGCGTACGAAATCGCGGAGCACGGTGCGGGGACTTCGACCTTCTCCGATTGGTGGGCCTACAAGCAGGAGGCGTACGATGCGATCCCGCAGAATGCGGCGCTGCTGGACGAGGCCGGTGTGGTTTCAACGATCAACTCGGACAGCGACGAGCTGATTCGGCATCTTTATCACGAGGCGGGGAAGTCCGTGCGGTATGCGGGAATGGACCCGGTGCGTGCCCTTCGGCTCTGCACACTGAACGGTGCGATCCAACTCGGAATCGATGACCGTGTCGGTTCGATCGAGGAGGGAAAGCTAGCCAACCTCGTCCTGATGGATGGAGATCCGTTCTCCGTTTACACGCGTGTCGAGTGGACGATGGTGGACGGAGAAATCCAGTTCCAGCGGCGGGATGCCTTCGGTCTCGACGCCGAGCCAGCACCCGTGCGCGACCTGAAGGAAGGGCCGTTGCCCGCCTATGAAGGGACGGGCGGGCCGATCACCGCGATCGTCGGTGGAACGCTGCATCCGGTCACCTCCGAGGCGATCGAAGGCGGAACGCTGATCCTCGAGGGAAATCGAATCGCGGCGATCGGCAAGGACCTGCCCGTTCCCGCGGATGCGCGCGTGATCGATGCTTCCGGAAAGGATGTCTGGCCGGGCATGATCGCGCTCTCGACTCCGATCGGACTGACCGAAATCGATTCGGTGCGCGGCACGCAGGACCAAAGCGAAATGGGAGGCAACCAGCCGGACCTGCGCGTGGCGAGTTCGATCCATGCGGCTTCCGCGCACATCGGCGTGGCTCGCACGAACGGCATTACGCGGAGTCAGACCGTTCCGGGCGGAAGCGGCCCGTTCCAGGGGCAGTCCGCGGTTCTGCGTCTCGCCGGAGATACATGGGAAGAGATGCTCCAGGTCGATCGAGACATGCTCCACATCCGTTTCCCGGCCGTGGGCAATCGCGCGGAGAAGAAGGAGGAGCCCGAGGCGGTCCGGGAGATGGCCCGGATGCTCGACGACGCGCGGGAGTATGGGCGGCTCGTCGAAGAGGCCGCGTCGGACGGGACGACACCGCCCCCGTTCGACTCCCGGCTCGAGGCGCTCGTCCCTTATGCGCGCGGCGAAAAGCATGTGGGCATTCACGCGGACAACGCCCAGACGATCCTCTTTGCCCTGAAGTTCATCGAGGAGCAGGGGCTTGACGCGGTGCTCTATGGGGTGCGCGAAGGCTGGAAGGTCGCCGGGGCGATCGCCCGGGCCGGCGTGCCGGTGGTCGTGGGGCCGGTGCTTTCCGTCCCGCGTTCCGAGTTCGATCCCTACGACGCCGCCTACTCGAACCCGGCCGTTCTGGCGCGGGCTGGCGTCCATGTCGCGATCATGGCGAATGACGGCGCCAACACCCGCAATACCCCGTTCCATGCGGGTTTCGCTTCCGCCTTTGGCCTGCCCCGCGAGGAGGCGCTGCGCTCGGTGACCTACTACGCGGCGGAGGTTCTCGGCCTCGAATCCCAGCTCGGTAGCCTCGCTCCGGGCAAGCTCGCGGATGTCGTGATCACGCGTGGCGACCTGCTGGAGACGACGACGCCGGTGGACGCCGTCTTCATCGACGGCGCCCTCCAGGACGTGAAGAACCGCCAGACCCGACTCTACGAGCGATACCGTGACCGCCTCCATCGCCTGGAGGCCGAATGACCCCGGAGAATGCCCCATGAGTTCCCGCGACACCCTCGTCACTTGTCCCTGCTGTCAGAGCCGGCTCGACGTGGACCTGCGTACCGGGAAGGTCCTCAAGTGGAGTCGCGCGACCGAACTGGACGAGACCGGCAAACCCAAGGTCCGGGAGGAGGATTGGGAGCAGGCGACGAGTCGGGTCGAAGGCCGGCTCGGCTCCGCTGCCGACAAGTTCGACGCGAGCCTCGATCGAGAGAAGAAGCGAGCCAGCGATCTCGATGCGCTCTTCGAGAAGGCGAAGGAGAAGCTGAAACGGAACGAGCCTGACGGCTGATGGGGCGCTGAGACCGGGCACCCCCCAGGGAGAACCCCCTCCCGGGTCAGGCGTCCGCCGGTCGCCTCTCAGTCACCGGCCAGCGAGACTCGTCGCAATCGCAGGCTGTTCAGCACAACGAACAGGCTCGAACACGCCATCGCCGCCGCACCCCACTGGGGAGGGAGTCTCCATGTGGTCCAGGGGGATAGGACGCCCGCGGCGATCGGGAGTGCCACGAGGTTGTAGCTGAAGGCCCAGAGGAGGTTCTGGCGGATCGTCGCGAGCGTTCGGCGTGACAGCATGACCAACGCCGGAAGGCGCGCGGGGTCGTCGGCGAGCAAGGCGCCGTCGGCGGCCTGGATCGCGACATCCGCTCCGCCCCCGAATGCGATGCCGACGTCCGCGGCGGACAGCGCCACCGCATCATTGATTCCGTCGCCCGCCATCAAGACGTTCCGGCCTGCAGCGGAGAGTTGGGCGACGTAGTCCGCCTTCTCCTCCGGGGAAACGGCGCCGCGGTGGTGCTGGATCCCGAGCATCTGGGCGAGCTCGGCGACGACTGCCGGGTCGTCGCCGGAGACGACGTGGGACTCGATCCCGAGCCTCTGCAGGGAAGCGATGGCGTCGGCGCTCGTGGGGCGGAGCGCATCCCGGAAGCCGAGGGCTGCCGCGGGTACCCCTCCGATGAGGAGCAGGACGGGAGTGACCGTCTTCGGCAGCGTGTCGAAGGCCGCGCTGAGCTCGAGGCCGAGCTCACGCGCGGCGCGTGGAGAGAGGAGGCGCACCTCGTGGCCTTCTACCGTGCCGCCGATCCCACGCCCGGGCTCCGCCAGGATCCCCGTCGCCATCGGAACGGTGAGGCCGCGTTGCGCCGCGGCCGCTAGGACGGCACGGGCGAGGGGCTGCTCGCTTCCTCGTTCGACCGCTGCCGCAAAGGTGAGCAGTTGCGCTTCGTCGGATCCGTCGAGCGGAACGAGGTGGCTGAGTTCGGGCTCGCCACGGGTCAACGTGCCGGTCTTGTCGAGGACCGCGGTGTCGACTCGGGCCATCCGCTCGAGGGCCGGCGCATCGCGAAAGAGGCAACCCTCGCGTGCTCCGCGTCCGCTCGCGACGACGATCGCGGTGGGGGTCGCCAGGCCTAGGGCGCACGGGCAGGCCACCACGAGCACGGCGACGACGCGGGTGAGGGCGTCGGCGACGGAGGCACCGGCGAGGAGCCATGCGACGCAGGTGAGGGCGGCGAGGGCGAGGACTCCCGGTACGAAGACAGCGCTGATGCGGTCGGCGAGGCGCTGGCTCTCCCCCCGTGATCCCTGCGCGGCGCGCACGGCCTCCGCGATGCGCCCGAGGGCCGTGTCGAGCCCGACGCGCTCGGCCTTGACCGAAAGGGCGCCGAGGCCGTTCAGGGTGCCGGCGTGCACGGCCTCGCCCGCGCCACGTTCCACGGGGCGGCTCTCGCCGGTCAGCATCGATTCGTCGAGCTCGGAGTGCCCCGAAAGGATCGTGCCGTCCACCGGGACCTGCTCTCCGGGACGGATCAGGACCAGGTTGCCGGGGCGAACCTCCTCGAGGGGCACCTCGATCTCCTCGCCCCTGCGCAGGATGCGCGCGGTGGGGGGCGTCAGGTCGAGAAGCGCCCGCACCGCGCTCCCCGCCTTCGACCGCGCTCGCCCCTCGAGGAAGCGCCCGATCAGCGTGAAGGTGACGGTCCATGCCGAGGCTCGGAGGAGTGGCGCGGGACTGCCGGCCGTGCTCCAACCGAACACGGCCGCGGTTCCGGCGAGGAAAGCGGAGAGGGAGCCGAGACCGACGAGCGTGTTCATGTCGGGGGCGAGCCGGCGCGCGGCGCGCCAACCGTTTTGGAGCAGCGTGCGGCCCGCGCCGAGCTGGACTACGGCGGCCACGGCGAGCAGGGCTAGGCCGTCGAGGGCCCGCGGGGGGATGGCCGAGACCGCAACCGAGAAGAGCGCGGCGACGATCAGCTCTCCTCGCAATCTCCGGGTGGCGCGCGCCTCGGCCTCCTCCGCGAACGCCAGGTCCTCCATCAGGCTGCGCTCCTCACCGAGGGACTCGGGAACCGAGTAGCCGGCGCGCCGGACGGCGGCTCGGAGGGCGGAGCCTGTTGCCACTTCCGGATTCCGTTCCACGACCGCGATGCGCGAGCCATAGTTCACGCGGACCGAGCGCACCCCGGGCACCTTCGCGAGCGCGGCCTCGACGGAGTGGGCGCACGCTCCGCACGTCATTCCGGCGACGGGAAAGGTGAGTGTGTTCTCGTCTTTGGATGCCATGGGTGGCAAGAGTACCCTGCGCCTCCCATTCCCTCTATCGAAGGACGAAACGAGTATGTCGGAGCATCGCTTCCGGGCCGTGAAGGCTTACGAAAACCTGGAGTTCCTGCGTTCGAGAGACGCGCGCGCGCTGCGGATCCTGTCGGAGTACATGGAGCCCCAAGCGCGCTTCCGGGAACTTCGGATCCGCGACACGATCGTGATGTTCGGTTCGGCGCGAATTCTTCCCCGAGACGAGGCTGCGGCTGCCCTCGAGAAAGCGCGTGAGGAGGGAGGGGACGTGGAGCGTGCGAAGAAGGCGCTCGAGATGTCGCGCTTCTACGAGGCCGCGCGCGAACTCGCTTCGAGGCTCACGACCTGGTCCAAGGGGCTCGAAGGCACGGATCGGCGGTTCGTGATCTGCTCGGGCGGCGGCCCGGGGATCATGGAAGCCGCCAACCGCGGCGCATCCGAGGCGAAGGGCGAGAACATCGGGTTGAACATTTCGCTCCCCTTCGAGCAGATGGAAAACCCCTACATCACCCACCGGCTCGGCTTCGAGTTCCATTACTTCTTCATGCGCAAGTACTGGTTCGCATACATGGCCAAGGCCTTCGTCATCATGCCCGGGGGCTTCGGGACCCTCGACGAGCTGATGGAGATCATGACGCTGATCCAGACGGAGAAGATCCGGCGAAAGGTGGCCCTCGTCCTCTACGGACGGGATTACTGGGACAAGGTCCTGAACCTCGACGCGCTCGTGGAGGCGGGAACGATCAGCCCGGAGGACATCCACCTCTTCCATACGAGCGACTCGGTGGAAGAGGCGTACGAGTACCTCACGAATTGGCTGCAGGAGAATATTCTGTCGCAAGACGAGGACGACGAATCCGACTACTTCGCATAGGAGTCGCACACGACATGACGGACAGAATCGACTACGAGCTCATCGGCGACGACTTCCAGGCGGTCGTCATCACCCTGGACCCGAACGAGGGAGTGCGCGCCGAGCCGGGCTCGATGATGTGGGTGGAGGGGGACATCCAGATGGCCACCTCCACGGGGGGAGGGCTGATGAGCGGTCTCAAGCGCATGATCGGTGGCGAGCGATTCTTCATCACCACCTGGACGAACGAGGGGCACGAGCGAGCGCGCATCGGCTTCGCGGGCGATTACCCGGGGAAGATCCTGCCCATCGATCTGTCACGCTCTCCGGTCCTCTGCCAGCGTGACGCGTACCTGTGCTCGGCGAACGGGATCGAGGTGTCGGTGGCTTTCACCCGGCGTCTCGGCGCGGGTTTCTTTGGCGGCGAAGGATTCATCCTGCAGCGCCTCGTGGGGGACGGGATGGCCTTCATCAACGCAGGCGGACACATCGTCGAGCGCGAACTCTCCGCCGGCGAGGCCTTGCGGGTCGACACCGGCTGCATCGTCGGCTTCGAAGAGTCGGTGGACTACGACATCCAGATGATCGCGGGGATCAAGACCAAGCTCTTCGGCGGCGAGGGGCTCTTCTACGCCGTGTTGCGAGGACCGGGCAAGGTCTGGATCCAGACGATGCCGTTCTCGAGGCTCGCCGATCGGATGATGTCGGCGGTCGGAAGCAGCAAGGGCGAGCACCGCCGCGGAAGCTCCGTCAGTGGAGTGCTCGGCGACCTGATCTCTGGAGATTGACCCGGAATCCGCCTGCCTTGCCCCCGGGGGCAAGGCAGGCGGATTCCGGGGGGCTCAGTTGTCCCCGACGTACCCGAGGCCGGCGAGGGCGTCCATGGCGCTGGAATCACCCGCCTTCTGGGCGTTCTCTGCGAGCTTGGCGCCGAGCTTCTTGAGGTGCTCGGAATCGGGGAACAGCTCTTCGGCCTTTGCGAGCAGCGCAATCGCCTCGCTGAACAGCCCCGCATCCCCCATGCGGCTCGCGATGCGGTTGAAGTCACGGTCGCTGACCTTGCCAGGCAGGGCGGCGGCGAGTGCGATCAGGTCGTCCTTGGCCTTGGCCGCATCGGTCGTCGCGCGGGCCTCGATCTCGCCGAGCTTCGCCCGCAGGTAGAGCGGATCCTGGGGGTTGTCACCGATCGCGGAGAGGGCTCCCTGGAATTCGCTCAGGGCGGCGGAGAAGTCCTGGGTCCCCAGTGCACGCTCCCCGGCCTTGGTCTGCTCGGCGGGATCGGCTGAGCCGCCGCAGGAGGCGAGGAAGAGGAGTGAGGTGAGGAGGAGCGTGGAAATACGGCGCATGGCGTGATGAGGGTGGGGTTGGGGCCTTGGGTCCTGCGGGATCCTACCCGGCAATTTCGGGGTGGGCTAGCTACGGGGCGGAGGGGCGAGTGGCTGGCGCGCCCCCAGGGTTTTCGCTGGGGAGCGCGGGTTTTTTTCGGAAAGACACTCCAATCGCACTCTCATGGGAGTACGATCGGAGTGCGATTGGAGTGTCGGCGGCTCATTTCGGGCCGCAGGGCACTCCAGCGCCGTTTCCGCCTCCACCTACGCCCCAGGAGAGCCCCGTGAGAGAGAGCAAGGTCACCGTGAAGATCCCCCGACCTCTGTACCGCAAGGTGCAGCAGGTGGTCGAGGGCTCCGGATTCAACTCTCCCACGGACTTCATCGTGTATGTGCTCAGGGACTTGATGGGAGAGGCCGAGGAACACTCGGGTGAGTTCAACCAGGACGAGCTCGAGGACGTGAAACGCAAGCTCAAGAACCTGGGCTACCTCTAGGAACCCCCACCACCCAAGCCCCCTTCGGGAACCATGTCCCTCACCACTGCTGCCACGATCTCCCCCGTCCATGGGGGCCTCGACAAGCCCGTCAACCGCATCGTCGCCGCCGACCAGGCCGCGTCCTGGAAGGAGCTCGACGCGCTCGAGGTCAACGAGAACGATCGCACCTCGCTCTACCGGATCGCGGACGGGACGCTCTCGCCCCTCGAGGGCCCGATGACCCAGGCCGACTACGACTCGGTCCTGGATCGAGCCGCGATCGAGCGTGGGGGCAAGCTCTGGGCCTGGACGATCCCGATCATGCTCCCGGTGACCGATGCCGAGGCCGCTACCTGCACGGTCGGTAGTTCGGTGGCCCTCGTGAACGACGGAAAGGTCTTCGGCAAGCTCGAGGTCGAGTCCGTCTTCGACTGGGACAAGGATCGCTTCATCCAGGCGGTGTACGGGACCGAACGCCACGACCATCCCGGTGCGAAGCTGTGGCTCGGTGACGAGCGCACGAAGCTCGTCGGCGGCAAGATCGAGCTCGTCCCCTTCGAAGACACCCGCCGCTTCGCGAGCCTCGTGATGTCCCCCGCGGATACCCGTGCTCTCCTGGCCGAGAAGGGCTACGAGCAGTCGGTCGCGTTCCAGACCCGCAACCCCCTGCACCGCGCGCATGAGTATGCCCTCGTCTACGGGGCCGAGACGATCCTGCGCGAAACCGGCAAGAAGACCGGCGTGTTCCTGAACCCGCTCGTGGGTCAACTCAAGGGCGATGACGTCCCGGCGGACACCCGCATGAAGACCTACGAGACGCTCATCGGCGAGCGTTACATCGGCCAGGGCGACATGGATGAGGAGTTGTGGTCTTCCAAGGGCCAGAACCTCAACGACCAGATCCACCTCGCCGGTCTCGACATGCGCATGTACTACGGCGGCCCCAAGGAGGCCGTGATGCACGCCATCTACCGTCAGAATCTCGGCTTCACGCACTTCATCATCGGCCGCAAGCACGCCGACGCACCGTTCGACGACAAGACGGCGATCTGGGGCGACTTCGACGCGCAGGAGATCTTCGGGAAGCTCGGCGGCGACCTGCAAATCTCCACCGTGAACGTCGGCTTCGCCGCCTACTTCGAGGAGCTCGGCCGCGTCGGTCTGATCAAGGACAACCAGGGCAAGACGATGGTGAGCATCTCCGGGACCAAGATGAGGGAAATCCTCGGCAAGGGCGAACTGCCCGACGAGCGCGTCATGCGTCCTTCCACCGCCAAGATCCTCGCCGCCTTCTATCAGTCCAAGTCGTAGGGCGTCCACGCGCCGTACACCCCGTCAGGAGAACCACCCATGGGCCTTTTCGACGCCTTCAAGAAGAAGAAACCGACCCCCGCCCGTCCGCCCGTGCGACCGATGGTGAGGCGCGCCGCGCAGCCGCCCCACCCGGAGCCGCAGGCCGACAACCACTTCATCATCATCACGCTGGATAGCTGCCGCTACGACTCGTTCATGGCGGCGAATCCGAAGACGATTTCGAAGCTCGGGAAGGTCGAGAAGCGCTACTCCTACGCATCCTGGACGGCGCCGTCGCACTACAACCTCCTGACGGGGCTGCTCCCGCACACCTCCCCGGAGAACGTGTACGCCTCGGAGTACTACAAGGAGGACTTCTTCAACTACAACGAGCGCTGTGGAGCCAAGGGAATCGAATTCGCGAAGATGGTCCCCGGCCTCTGGTTCCCGGGCCTGCTCCGCAACCAGCTCGGCTACAAGACCTGCGCTCGCGTCTCGCTTCCGGTGCTGAACCCGAAGACCGGGATCAACCGGGACTTCGATGACTTCCAGCTCATGGACAGCCACAACGACATGGCCGCCATGCTGCCGACGATGAAGTTCGACGCGGATCGTCCGGAGTTCTACATGCTGAACGTCGGAGAGACCCACTACCCCTATGCCAAGCCCGACGAGGACTCCTCGATGTGGCCGCGCATCAGCGGCGTGAACGGCGTCTTCCGCAAGATGAACGATCAGATCGAGGGCGCCGAGGGGGAGGACAAGTTCAAGGAGGACTTCCAGTTCTTCGACCAGGACAAGCTCGACCAGCTCCGCGAGCGCCAGATCGATACGGTCCGTTACCTCGACGAGGAGGTCTTCCCGAAGCTCTATGACATGGTCCCGAAGAACACCTGGATCATCGTCACCGCCGACCACGGCGAGCTCTTCGGAGAGGCCGGATACTTCGGCCACGGTCCGATCATGCACGACAAGTGCTTCGAGGTGCCGTACCTCGAAGGGAAGATCCGCTAGCCGGACGAACCACCTGATTCACCCCGAACCCTTTTGACCCGCGCATACGAAGCGCCCCTTTTCGAAATGACCAACAAAGGACTGACCCTCTGGTTCACCGGCCTCTCCGGTAGCGGCAAGAGCACCCTCGCCCAGTACCTCACTCCGAAGCTCCGCGAGCTCGGAAACAAAGTCGAGGTCCTCGACGGCGACGTCGTGCGCGAGAACCTGAGCAAGGGGCTCGGCTTCTCCAAGGAAGACCGGGACACGAACATCCGCCGCATCGGCTTCGTCGCCAACATGCTGGCGCGCAACGGAGTGACCGCGATCACCGCCGCGATCTCCCCCTACCGTAGCATCCGCCGGGAGGTCCGCGAGGCCGCCGAGGCGCCCTTCGTCGAGGTCTTCGTGAGCTGCCCCCTCGAGGTCGTCGAGGAGCGCGATACGAAGGGGCTCTACAAGAAGGCCCGCGCCGGGATCATCAAGAACTTCACGGGCATCAGCGATCCCTACGAGGATCCGGAGAACCCGGAGATCGTCGTCGACACCTCCAAGGAGTCGATCGAGGAGTCGGCCGAGAAGGTCCTCGACTACCTGCGCGCCAAGGGGCTCCTCGCCGCCGCGGCCGAAGCGGCCTCTTAGCCGGTTCCCGGCGTGGCGGTCCCCATCCAGGACCGGCCAGCCGAGGGAATCCAGCACGAAGCGGTGGGGGGGATCGCCCCCTCGCCGCTTCGATGCCATGATCTGTGAGCCCGGCCCGACAGGCTCCAACAGGGCTACGCCGATGGCCGTAGACGGTGAAACCCGGTAGCCCCCTCCCCCCCCAAGTTCCGTTTTCTCCCGAGGGCCCCGACCCGATCCGGACCGCCTCCTCCGCCCGCACCGTTCTCCCCGATCGCTTCGAAGCTCCAGCCCGCGGGTCCATGGACCGATAGACTGGCGGTGCTCGGACCTCCTGCAGGGCCCCTCGAGCGGTCCTGCCCTCTCCTTCCACTCCCCATGAACCTGTCTCCGCGGAAGTTGCGCTCGGCGATTCTTCTCGCCCTCGCCCTCGCCCTCGGTGCCGCGCCCGCCTCGGCCTACATCGGCCCCGGCGCGGGTTTCGCCGCCGCGGGAAGTGTCTTCGTGCTCCTGGGCACCTTCTTCCTGGCCTTCGCCATCGTCCTGCTCTGGCCGCTGAAGGCGGTCCTGCGCCTTTTTCTTCTACGGGGGAAGGCCAAGCCCAAGGTCAAGCGCATGATCGTCGTGGGGCTCGATGGTTTCGACCCGGGCCTTGCGAAGAAGTTCATGGACGAGGGGCTGATGCCCAACTTCAAGCGCCTGGGCGAGAAGGGGTGCTTCCGCGAGCTGGGCACGGCCTACCCTTCGATCTCCCCGGTCGCTTGGTCGAGTTACGCCACCGGCGTCGACGCCTCACGCCACAACATCTACGACTTCCTGACCCGGGACCCCTGCAGCTACATGCCGGTCCTGTCCTCGACGGATATCCGGCAGGTACCGAAGACGCTGAACCTGGGCCTCGCCAAGGTGCCCTTCGGTCAGAAGACGATCTACCGCCTGCTGCAGAAGAGCCAGCCCTTCTGGAAGCTGCTCGGCGCCCAGGGCGTGTGGTCCTCGATCGTCCGTGTCCCGATCACCTTCCCTCCGCAGAAGTTCAAGAACGGGACGCTGCTCGCCGGCATGTGTGTTCCCGACCTGCAGGGAACCCAGGGCTCGTTCTCGTTCTACTCGACCCGCCAGCGCTCGGGTGAGCACATCGGTGGGCAGCAGTATCAGATCCGCTACAAGAACGGGAAGGTCGAGTCGAAGCTGACCGGCCCTCCCGGCGCAGACGGACACCCGATGAAGTGCCCGTTCAGCGTGCAATTCGACGAGAAGAAGAACACGGCGAAGATCGAGGTGGGGGGCAAGTCCGCCACCGTCGGGATCCGGGAGTACACCCCCTGGATGACGATCCCCTTCAAAGGTTGCACCGGGATCGCTCGTTTCTACGTCCAGACCTTCGAGAAGGGCGAGGTCGGGATCTACGTGACCCCGATCAACATCGATCCGGACAGTCCGGCGATGCCGATCTCGCAGCCGCTCGTCTACTCGATCTACCTCGCCAAGACCCTCGGCCCGTACGCGACCCTGGGGCTGGCGGAAGACACCTGGGCACTCAACGAGCGCGTCGTCGACGAGGAGGCCTTCCTGAAGCAGGCCTGGCTCATCTTCGAGGAGCGCAAGAAGATGCTCTGGGACGTGCTCGAGAAGACCAAGAAGGGCTTCGTGACGGTCGTGTTCGACACCACGGACAGGATCTGCCACATGTTCTATCGCTACCTCGATCCGACTCACCCGGCGAACGAGGGCAAGGACACCGAGAAGCACAAGAATGTCATCCGCGATCTCTATGCGAAGATGGACGAGTTCCTCGCCGAGATCGAGAAGAAGATCGGTGCGGACGACGACACCGTGTTCATGGTCATCTCGGACCACGGCTTCTGCAACTTCCGCCGAGGCCTGAACCTGAACGCTTGGCTCAGGGACGAGGGCTACCTCGTCCTCAAGGAAGGCGACACATCGGGCGACTGGTTCGAGAACGTCGACTGGGACAAGACGCGCGCGTTCACGCTCGGCCTGACCGGCATCTTCATCAACCGCAAGGGGCGTGAGGCAAAGGGCATCGTCGAGAAGGGCCCCGAGATGGACGCGCTCTGCGCGGAGATCAAGGAGAAGCTCGAGAAGCTCGTCGATCCGACGACCGGGGAGCACGTCATCAAGGAAGCCTTCATCACGCAGCAACTGCACAACGGTCCCTACGCCGACATGGCGCCTGAGATCCTCGTCGGATACCACCGTGGCTTCCGCCATTCCTGGGATTGCGCCACCGGGCAGGTGACCAAGGAGGTCTTCCACGACAACACCAAGTCGTGGTCGGGCGACCACTGCGTCGATCCGCGCCTCGTTCCCGGCGTCTTCTGGTGCAACCGGAAGATCGCCACCGAGAACCCGAACATCCTCGACATCGCGCCCACGGCCCTCGATCTCTTCGGGGTCAAGGCGCCGGCCTACCTGCAGGGCTCCAGCCTCTTCGATCCGAACCGCAGCGACACCGTGCAGTCAGGCCAGTCCACCTCCGTTTCCGACGCCTCCCACCGGGGCAAGGCAGCCTCATGACGATTCCGCGCTGGACCGTTTACCCTGCGCTCCTGGTGCTCGGCGGCTTCGCCGTCCTGGCCCTTCCGAAGGAGCCCGAGACCGACCCCTACCGTGGGGCCGCGCTCCGCGCCGCGAGCGGCGAGGAGCACGCCGCAAAGCAGACGACCCACCCGCGGCTCGTCGTGCTCGGTATCGACGGGATGGACCCCGACATTCTCGAAGAGGTCATGCGTCTGTATCCCGAGCGGATGCAGAACTTCCGCTGGCTGATCGACCAGGGGGACGGGATCCACAGCCTCGGCACGTCGACTCCGCCTCAGAGTCCGGTGGCGTGGTCCAACTTCATCACGGGTCTCGACCCCGGCGGTCATGGGATCTTCGATTTCATCCACCGCGACCCGATGACGCGGGCGCCCGCGCCGTCCACCACGAAGGTGGAAGAGGGCGGAGAGATCGATCTGCCGGGCCCCTGGTTCCTGCCCACCGGCGGGGAGAGTTCCAGCAACCGCTCGGGGAAGTCCTTCTGGACCTACCTGATGGAGGAGGGCATTCCCGCGGACATCTGGCGCATGCCGGCGAACTTCCCGGTCGAGCCCTCCGAGGGCCTGTCCTTCCCGGGAATGATGACCCCAGCGCTCGACTCGGCCTATGGGGAAGCGGCCTTCTACACGACGGATGCGACCCGCGCGACGGACCTCAAGGATGCGCACCCGAGCATCGCGGGGAAGATCAACCTCATCACGGAACGGGGCGGCGTCGTCGAGACGAACCTGCGCGGCCCGACGCAGATCTTCAAGCACTACGAGGACCACAACAAGAACTACACGCGCCTCCCGTTGTCCGTCTACGTGGATCGCAAGTCGAACGCCGCGGCGTTCGAGGTGGGTAGCGAGCGCGTGATCCTCCAGCCCGGGCAGTGGAGCGAGTTCATCCAGGTGGACTTCGACATGCTCCCGATGGGCACGATGGCCCTCTCGGGGATCTGCCGCTTCTACCTGCGCAGCCTCGACCCGGAAATCGAATTCTATGTGTCGCCGATCAACCTGAGCCCCTACTCGCCCCCGGTGCCGCTCTCGGAGCCTGCGGACGCGAGTGCGAAACTCGCCGAGGCCATCGGACCGTACTACACCCAGGGGATGGCCGAGGACGTCAACGCGCTCAAGAACGACATCCTCGACGACGAGGAGTTCATGCGCCAGGTCGGTATCGTCTACGACGAGCGCTGCGACATGCTCGACTACGCGCTCGACCGCTACGCACAGTCGACCGAGGGCGGGCTCCTGTTCTTCTACTACTCCACGGTCGACCTCTCTTGCCACATGATGTGGCGCGAGTTCGACGCGTCCCATCCGAACCATGACGCCGCGCTCGCCGCGAAGGACTCGAGCTGGTGGACGCAGCGTGCCGGATCCACTTGGAAGGACGTCGTCTACGACCTCTACATGAAGATGGACCCGGTGCTCGGGCGCATCCGCGAGAAGCTCGGCGACGACGTGACCTACGTCGTGATGTCCGACCATGGTTTCGCGCCGTACCGCCGTAAGTTCAGCCTGAACACCTGGCTGTACGAGAACGGCTACCTCGTCCTGCACGAGGGCAAGAGCAAGGAGCTCCCGAAGGGCGATCCCTCCTATCGGTCCGTGAACATCTTCACTCCCGGTGTCGTGGACTGGAGCAAGACCCGGGCCTACGGGATGGGCTTCAACGGGCTCTACCTCAACCTGGCGGGGCGCGAACTCGACAACCCGGACACTCCGGAGGATGAGTCCGGCATCGTGACGGAGGCTGAGAAGGATGCCCTCCTCAGGGAGATCGCGGAGAAGCTCACCTCGATCGTGGACGACAAGACGGGCCTCAAGCCGGTGCTCCAGTGCGATCTGGCCACCGAGGTCTACCACGGAGCGCGGGTCGAAGAGGCCCCGGACATGCTGGTCGGCTTCAACGCCGGTTACGGCAACTCGGACGCGGCCTCGACCGGTCGAATCACGAATGCGGTCCTCGAGGACAACCTAGGTGGTACCTTCAATGGGAGCCACCTGATGGCTCCCCAGGTCGTCTCCGGGATCCTGATCTCCAACCGCCCCGTTGTCGCGGGCCAGCATCAGCTCCAGGACCTGACGGTCGAAATCCTTTCCTTCTTCGGACTCGAGAAACCGGCGGCCATGAAGGGCCACCCCGTTCTCGAGTGACTCACCAGACCCCCTACCCAAAGAGAACTCTCATGTTTGGCGGCGGAAACAAGATCAAACTCGACTCGGACCTCCTCGATCGGATCAAGCAAGTCTCCGAGGTGGCCGGCTACGCCTCCCACGAGGAATTCATCGTCCACGTCCTCGAGAAGGAGCTCGCGCAGTTCGAAGACGCAGGCTCCGACGAGGAGATCGTCGAGAAGCTGAAGGGCCTCGGCTACATCAGCTAAGAAGCGCCAGCGGCCCCGGAGGCCAGGAGCACCATGAATCTCGTCAATCGCGCGATGGGCGGCATCTTCAACGTCCTGATGGCGCCTTTCGAAATGCTCGGAGTTCAGTTCGCGCTGATCTTCGTGAGCGGCATCGTCGGCATCATCTGCCTCATCCTGTTCAAGTTCATCAGTTGGCAGGACGGCATCAAGCGCGTGAAGGACCGGATCAAGGGCAGCATGATCGCGATTCGTCTCTACCAGGACGACCTCGTGATCGTGGCCAAGTCCGTCGTCTCAGTGTTCCTCCGAAACTTTCAGTACCTGGGCCTGAACTTCGGCCCGATCCTCCCGCTCCTCATCCCGTTCGTTCTGGTGCTCTCGCAGTTCGTCGTGCGCTATGCGTACGACCCGCTCCCGGTCGTGACCCAGGAGGAGATCTCCAGGATGATGCCCGGTGAAGGGACGATGGTCGAAGTGAGGATGAACAAGGGGCACGAGGCCGAGGTCGCGGACCTCGAGGTCGAGTTCCCCGATGGGATCCAGGCCATCAGTCCGATCGTGCGTTCGCCCTCCGCCGGAAAGGCGTTCGTCGAAGTGGTGGCGAC
>DRQF01000229.1 GCA_011369445.1 Planctomycetota bacterium
GAACGACCGATCCGCCGTTGTTCGAAGATGGGCTCACTTACCCAACCCGCGCCAAGGCGGCCCCGATCCCCCCGTTGAGCTGCGGAACCAGCTCTCGAGCGACGCGCGTTCCAGCGCGCGGAGCGACTTCGGGTCGTCTGGAGCGATCGTGAGGTAGAGTTCGCAGCACCGTCCGGAAGGGTCGCCCGGCTGGGAGTCGAAGGCGACCACATCGAGGTCGCGCGTCAGGTCCATGGGAATCACGAAGTAGCGATAGATGTCCTCACCGTCAGCGGGAACGACAAAGGGCTCTGGGACGACGAACTCCAGATCCGGTTTTCCAAGCCTCCACCCCGAGCCCGAGAATCCGGGAGTGGGCGGCCTCGACGAGGTCGACGGTCTCGCGGCTCTACCGTCGGCACACCGCCGCCACATCCGGGTCAGTTCAAAAACCGCCCCGCCCTCCCCTCCAGTGTTGGTTCATCGCCAGACGACGTCACCCAGGTTCGAACCGCTGACGCCTCCGCTTCCGGGGAGGAGGACGGACCCGGTCCAGGTCATCGTCGCGGCGTCGAAGAATTTCAGAACCCCAACATGATTCTGAAGGGTGGCCACGGCCACGGTGGTTCCCCCCGGGTCCACGCCGCTGAACCAAGCCTGATTGAGATTCGAACCGGTGGCGGGCGTAAACGACCACGCCCCCGGAGCGGTCTGATCGAAATCCACTCGGCCGGCCCATCCCCCACCAGCCCCCCCGAAGCCGGAGATCAAGAACCAGTCGGAGTCCGCATAGCGGGGAAAGGCCAAGGTGAAGGGATTGGGGCCAAAAGCCAGGGGCGGATTGGAGAACGGGCCCAGATCGTCGACGGCGGGAGTCGACGGGTCGTGATCGATCCACGCTCCCTGAGCGAAGGAGTAACGGGCCACTTCGGCAGGAACGCCTCCTGAACGCTGAATCGCAACGAGCATCTGATGGTCATCCCTGGTGAATGCAACGTCCGTGGCTCCCGCCGCGAAAATCGTGGGTCCCGCGGGATAGCTCGTCGACAAGACGATTTGTCCGAACGTGGGACTCGTGGGATTCAGGTCCATGAGATCCACGACTTGGGTGAAGACATGAGTGATCGCCGCAAGATGCTGGCCATTCATGCGCCAGCGACCAACAAACCCCGCACTGGGAGCCGGAAAGGTGTGAAGGACATTGCCGAACGTGGCGCTTGAAGGATCGGCATCCAAGGCGACGATCGTCGAGGAGCTTTGCGAGATCATGTCGACCGTCCAGACCAGGTCATTCTCCTCATCCAAGGCGATCCCCGTCAGAAACTGTCCCGGCCCGAAAGCGTGAATCGTCGACCACACGGGTGTCACGCCCGAAAGATCGGCGTAGTTGATCGTTCGAGTCAGGCTGCTGACCACAAAGAGGCTCTTCCCCTCCGATGTGAACGCAGCCCCATCGACATTCGTATTGACTCCACTCACCGTGTTGGAGATCGCGGGGATGCTCGGGTCCACGAAGAATTGGGAACCGGCGAAGCCTGTCCGCGAGCCCACAAAGACGAGGGGCGGCAGCGTGAACTCTCCACGCAGTCCTCGTGACGCCGCGACGCCGCCAGGCGCCGAGGGGTCCAGGACGAACGCCTGGGCATAGAAGTTGAACCCGGCCAAGGCAGGGTTCGTGAACGCGGAGAGCGGGGCCGGAAGAAAAACCTTCCCCTGGGCATCGAGGGTCAGGAACGTCAGGGAGAAGAGGTTGTTGATGTCCACGTTGAGAGGGACGCCGACGAAGTTTCCGACGGACGGCAGAAGTGCTGTGGCGAGGTACGCCCCAGCCCCCGGCGCTCCGTCGGAGATGCTGATGCCGAAATTCGCGTTCCCGAGATACGCCTGCGGCGAGGCGATCGCAGGTACGACCCCGCTCCCACCCGCCGAGCCCGCCCCATAGACATATTGGCCGATCAGGCTGGGCGCCGAGATGGCGATCAAGAGGACGACGAGAGTGCGACTCACTGTTTTGGGCATGATCTTTCCTCCGGCTATCGCACTGACGGCCCGGCTCGCGTTGACCCGCCTCGCGTCGTCCGCTCTCCGGTCGGACTTCGTCCGCATGGGTCAGGCAAATCCCCCGTCAGGTCGATGGACTGGGCGCTCCCCTTTCTGATGGCATTCCTATCCGAAGTTACTGGAGAAAAACCGACGAATTATCGGCGGCCGGACAGGATCCGATCGAGTCCGGCCAGCCCGGCCGCCATGAGGGGCGAGGGTGTGCCGCGACCGCGGATTCGCTCCACGAGTTCGCGGGCATCCTCCGGACGCGAATCGAGAATGGCGAAACGCGCCTGGGCGAGCCAGACCCACACGTCATCACGGGCTCGCCTCTGGGCTTCGTGCACGCACTCCGCCAACTGCGCGAGCGCCACATCCCCTCTTCCTTCCTGGCGCACGTAGTCGAACGTGAGCATCTCGAAGAGGCCCAGAGGTCCGGCGGGAGAAGTCACGTGTGTGCGGGACAACCGGTTCCAGATGGAGACCGCCTTCCGAACGGCCACCTCATCACCTGTCATATACGCGACCCGGTTCGCCGCCCGCCCCCATGATTCGAGACGCTCGCTGGATTCGCCGTGAATCTCGACGGCGAGCGCCCAGAGTGCCCGGGCAGCCCTGGCTACGGGTTCCAATGGCGTCGCGTCTGACACCTGTGTCTCCGCGATGCGACGGAGAGTTTCGGCGATGGGCTCGACGGACGGAGAGAATCGTCGCGCGCGAGCCACGAGCCGCCGAAGCGTCGCGGTCAGATTCGGAAGGAGCGCTTGAAATTCCCTGTCAGCCGGGTTCCTCATTCCCAACTTGATCCGGACCGAAATGTCGAGGGCTATCAAGTCGTCGAATCGCGGATTCCTCGCCAGCGCCTCATGGATCAACGCAACGGCGCGCCGATAAAATGGCACGGGATCTGCGCCGGACCTAGCGGCCAAGTCGCCGCGCAGGGACAACGAGCGCGCCTTGAGGTCGACCGCTCTGGCGCTTGGAGAACGACCGTGCACGAGCCTTGCCCAGGCTTCGTCCCACTTCGCCCAGGCCTCGGCGCCCGCGGGTTCGCCATGACATCGCCATCGCTCGAGCTGGTAGTTGAGCCGCGCGCTGAGGGCTAGTAAGGAATCGGGGGCCAACCGCTCGGCTTCGTGGACGGCATCGAGCGCTCGCTCGATCAACGGCCCCGGCTGCTCCGAAACCCTGGCCCATTGACTCAGGGCAAGAGCATGATTCAGGTGAAAGAAAGCAGTTCTGGGCGCCTTGGCCACCTCGTCATATTCGGAAACCGCATGGCGAAGAAGATCCCCAGCGGGCTGCCCCTGGTCGAGCGCGACGAGGGCTCTCAACAGGTCCACCTCCGCCCGCTGCGCCTGCGTGTCGGGAATACCCTCGAAGAGGCCTCTGGCACGCTCAAGATCGGGGCCTGCCGCCCGTCCGTGGCTCAGTGCATCCAGGGCACGGACTCTCAGGGCCTGAGCCAGATTGATGCGTGCCAGGACGCCGCGGGGGCGTCGACGCCACAATCTTACGGCCCACGCCACCGACGTGTCGAAGTCGCCGCGGCGCGCCCAACTCACCGTGGCTAGAACATGGGCTTCGATGGGAAGATCCGTCCGCTCTCCCACGGCCTCGAGGAGACGTGTCGTCAGGACGTCGTCCCCGACGGCATAGGCCTCATAGGCACGAACGAGACGATCGAGCCAATCGAGTCCCACTCGACTCACATCATCTCTCCACCCCCTGGAGATCGCATTCAAGGCCACTCTGGCCGCGCGACGATTCTCGGCGTCGGGGGCTCTTCGGCCCTCGAGGAAGCGGACTCCCGACGCACCTGAATAGGGATCTGCTCGGAACTCCGGCCACGGCATCGTCTCCGCGCAGCGATAGAGCGCCTTTCTCAGCTCGAAAAGGTGCAGAAAGGGATCATCGGGGTGAAGGCTCAAAGCGTCGGCCAGGACATCGTCATGGCGACCATCCTTGAGGAGGAAAAGAAGCCAGGAACGATAGCCCGCCCGAATCGCGGGAGTCAGGGCGTCGTCGCTGAGCCGTCGCTCGGCCTCGATGAGGAGGGCGGGGCGGACCTCATCGGTACGGCCGCTCTGCCGAGCGGCCTCCGCATCATCGAGGATGCCGCCGAGTCGCGTCCCGAGCTCCGCATAGTCGATCTCCTCCTCGAGAAGAGCCCGCGTAGGATCGCGGTCGCTCCGCCAGGTGACGAAAACGATGGCCACGACGATGGCCAAGGCCAGCCCAACGGTCACGGCCCGGGGATACCGTCGCAGTCCTCGCTTGAGGCGGCCGACTCCCACCCTCCAGGCTCCCCTGGGACGAACGACGGGAGACTCACCGCGGATCACTCGGTCGATGTCGGCAAGTGCGGCTCTCGCGTCCTCGTAGCGATCCCTCGGATCTTTCTCCAGACAATGGAAGATGACAGCCGCCATGTCCGGAACGACCGAGCCATGACTCGGCTCCGTTCGACTCGGAATTCTCTCTCTGACATTGCGATAGACCTCGGCGAGGGTCTCACCGCCATGAGCTGCACGCCCGTAGAAGACCTCGTAGAGGACGGAGCCCAGGGAGAAGACATCACTGCGAGTGTCCAAGTCGGCGCACTTTCCCTCCACCTGCTCCGGCGACATGTAAAGTGGCGTTCCGAGTCTCGCGCCGTGGTCTGTGAGAGTGGGAGCGCACTCGCGTTTTGCCAGACCGAAGTCGATGATGACGGCTCTCCCGGAGTCGGTCACGAGAATATTCTCTGGCTTGAGGTCTCTGTGAATCACTCCCTCGCCATGGGCGCATGCGAGCGCCTCGGTGATCTGCCGAGCGATGTCGAGGCGCCTCTCCTCATCCGGCAGGTGGTTTTCGAGCCATTCCCCCAGAGGTCGGCCGTCGATGTACTCCATCGCGAGGTAGAAGGCCCCCTCCACCTCCCCCATGTCCTCGATGCGGACGATCCCTGGATGAATGAGGGAGGCCCCGACGGTTCCTTCGCGTCGGATGCGTCCCACTTCGAGCCCCGAGGCTCCGGGATCTCGAAAAATCTTGACGGCCGCCGGTTTGAGCAGCTCGACATGAAGAGCGCGGTAGACCCGCGACGAGGCGCCTTCGCCAATCACGTCGAGCAGAAGGTAGGGGCCGAACCGCTTGGTGTCGACTTCGGGCGAAGCCTCTCCGAAGAGCGAGCTCAGGTCCGTCCCACCTCCCAACGTGTCCTCCAGGAACAGACGGCGCAGACGGTCATGAAAAGCATCGTCTCGAAGGGGAGTCATGCCCCAAAGACCTCCAGAATCTCTCGAAATGCATCCTTCGCATTCGAGGTCGTGGCTCCGATCAGGCTCAAGAGCTCGGCGCGGTATGCGAGCCTCATCTCCGCGAGGGCGTTCTTCACGTCATGAAACCCAACGCCGAAACGGCGCCCCAAGTCCTCGTACGTGAGACGGCGGCCATGAGCCTCCTCGAAATAGTACGTCCGAAAAATCTCCGCATGGACTCCCTTCCCCTCCGATGCCGCGCGCTGACCAAGCCGAGCAAGCGCCTCGTCGATGAGGGCTGTCACGAGTTCGCGCTCGAACTGCCGGTCGGGAGAGACCGTGGGCGACGGCGGCGCTGCTTCCACGGCCTGTAGGTTCTCCAGTGCGACGATGTTCACGCCCCCTCCCCTCTTCTCGCAAGATTCTCTGCGCGCGTGGTCCCTCATGAAATTCGTGAGCGTCCCCTTGATCCACGCACGGAACCTTCCTCTTTCTCGTTTCACCTTCATGATGAGGTCCCGGTCGAGGAAGTAGAGGAAGAATCCTTGTGTCAGCTCGCGAGCATCCTCTGGACCGGCGCGCCATCGCATCCTGATGGTCCAGTAGACCGGCCTCCAGTAGATGCGAATCATCTGGTCCATCGACGCCGTGCGCGTCTCGGGATCACCATGCTGAACGCTGTCGATCAGAGACCAGGAGGTAGATCGGTAGCGCCGGTCTGAGACGGGCTGCGTGTCGCGTTCTTGGGGCGGGCTCACAATGACGATCATATCACGAGAACTCCGGTCCTCTCCCGAGATGACCTCGCGGGAGAGCCTGAGGGTCCTCTCCCCTATTGGGGATCCGCCATCCCCCTTCTGAAGGTTCTCGAGAAAAATGCCATGTATCGAGGAGGGCCGGAAACGAGGTCGACCACGACCGCGCAAACCGCGGACGTGGTCGAACGATTCTCGGAGGTCTCAGTTGACCAGGAGGGTCTGAAGATTCGCGAGGTGGCTCGAGCTCAGCACAGCCTCGGAAAGATTCAACCGGAAGGGTGATCCGGAAGACAGGTTCACGTTGAGGGTGGAGGCGCTCCACGTGATGGCAGGATGGAGGATGCGGACCGTGGGGTCATTCAACACATCCATCCACATGAATCCGGTGAACCCTGCGGCCATCTGCCCCGGGATCGTACCGGGAGGCAGGGAGGGGAAGGAAGCCGGGAAGAAGGGATTCGTGGTACGCAGATCGTAGTAGAGCAACACGGTGTCTCCGGGCCGCCCCTCGATCCGAAGAAGAGTCGTCGTCCCCGTCAACGTCCGGGTCAAGGGCGCGAACCCCCACGTCAGGATCTGGCCCATCTCATCGGCACCGATGTCGACGATGCCGTCCTCGCGGCGACTGTTGCCATAGCCTTCACCATCCCTATCCCAGGCGGAGTCTCCCAGAAAGAAGCTCCGCCAGATGATCGTCCCGTTTGCCGCCACGAGTGAGGTGGTTCCGAGGCCCGAGATTCCCTGATCCTTCACGGGATTCCCATTGAGATGCATGCGGACGTCATTCGTCACGTAGCTGAGGGAATTGCTCACGTAGGGCAGGTTCACGGTGTCGAGATCGATGCGCGGCGTCGGCAGCGGCCCGATTCGAGGAGAAATCCCGGCCGTGTCGACGAGGGAACCATGGAAGGCAAGCCGTGCGGTATCACAGAGGTCCACACCCTCCAGGTCGGCAATGTCGTTGTCGAGAATCGTGTTCACGACGGCTGGCTCGTTGTACCCGGCAACCATAGGGGTCACCGTGTAGATGTTGTCGTTGAGGATTCCGATGTCGTTTCGAGCGATCGTGTCGAAGAGAATCGCCGGCCTGCAGGGGTGATACTCGACGGGATCACCGGGGAACGGCGTAAACTCGATCGACGTGACGTGGACGCCCGTATCGCAGTCCAGAATGTAACAGTTGGAAATCTGGGGATTGATCGGCTCCTCCGCGAGGATCTGAACACCTTCGTTCCCGTTTACCATCGAAACCGAGTCGACAAACGTGTAGTCGAAGCAGTCGACGCCCACGGTCTGAAAGCTGATGATCGCCGTCCCGGGGACGAAGGACTGAGACGTGGCGTCCCAGACGGTGTCGCCCCCCGGATCCGCCGAGGCGTCGAAGACCGTATCCAGGGCGCTCGTCCCCTGAATGGAGATATGGGGCAGCATCGTGATCGGGAAGTCCTCGCCGTTCGTGTTGAACGCATAGACGCCTGGAAGGCAATGGACGACCCCCGCGAAGTCGGGGCTGAGCCCGCTCAGGTAGTAGATGGCAGCCTGAACAGTCTTGAAGGGGTTGTTCAGGTCCCCGGTCAGGTCATCGCCGTTCACGGGATCGACGAAAACTCGATTGCCCCCTGACGGCTCCGCGCAGGAGGGCATCACGACGGGGACGATGGGACAACCCGGAACGAGAATCCCGCTGAAACCCGGCGGGATGAACGGTCCCCCGACCACCGTCGTTTGTCCGGTGGAGACTCCACCGAGAACGAGCGAAAGAGCGCATACGAACGCGCCGAAAAGTAGATTCCTCATGATGTTCGACTCCTAAGTCCAGTGACGTATTCGAGAGCGGGTCGCGCCTGTCGCGGCCCAACAGTCGAAGCGCAGGAAGCCGAACTTTGTCCCGCAGATTTTCCGTATGTCGATGATGGAGGAGGCGAATCTTCGGAGCGATCACTCTCCGGAGTGCCATCCTTCGTCCCGTTCTTTCAGAGGAGACGGAGGCAGCAGCGCTTGTATTTCTTGCCGCTGCCGCAGGGGCACGGATCGTTGCGTCCGATCTTTGCCGCGGGGCGCCGGTCGGGCTCCTTGGGGCGCGGCGCGAAGCGGGGGCGATCCGGATTGGCCATGGCGTGCTCGAACGCATCTCGACCGGCTACGACGGCGGATGTCCATTCCCACGCCTTGGCGACGCCTGAAGCCTCGGCCAAAAACGCCATGAAGGCCTCCATCATGTCGGGGAGATCCGAAACATAGGGTTCCTTCCCGCCCAGTCTCCCCGGAAGGAACGTGGCCATGAGCTGAGCGACATGCTGTCCATCGAGATCCTCCGGCGGGATCCCCAGATCGCCTCCCAGGACGTGGGACACAAGGCCTATGACCTCAGATCTGCGATCACTCAGCCGATTGGACCAGGACGCATGGCGCTCATCGTCCAAGAACTCGATCAGGGCGATGCGATAGTCATCCTCGAGATGCTGACGGCTCATGGGCGCATCCTACGTCGATTCCGCTACGACCGCTTCGATTCCGGACGAAACGTCACGATCAGGACGACCCGCCAATCCGACCCGTGATTCCAGGCCTCATGGAGTCGCCGATCATCGAACACGATGCACTCGCCCGCCTTCCACCTCCGTGTCTCCCCTTCCACCTTCAATCCCAGATCACCCGGGGGAACGAGAAGAGGCAGGTGGCAGCGCAGGATTCCTTGGTTCTCCCCATGATGCGGCCAGAGGTGGGTGCCCGGAAGGAAGGCCGAGAATCCGGCATCGGTCATCCCCGGTATGCGTGCACAGGTCTCCGCGGTATACGGGCACCGCCTGCGGTTTTCGTTCAGATCGTAGAGGGCATCAACGTTCTCGTCGTGGGTGCTGTAGAGACCGAAAAACTTCCACCCCGACTCATCGTAGCCGTCTCGAATCGTCGTAAGAGCCTCCGGCCAGTCCACGAAGTCTTCAACGGAGAGTTGCAGAACTTCCCGCCGAATGCCTTCGAAGCCCGACTCCAGCAGGGCAGAGGCTTCGTACTCACGAGGATTCTCGAATGGGGCGCCGGACATACCTTGCCTTCGATAGGACTTCGCAGGATCGTTCGCTGCGATCCGAATTATCGAGAGCGGGGGACACCGGGCATGCCCTCGAGAACCCACGCTCTCCACCCCTCCTCGAACTCTTCAGGGGTCAAGTGGTAGATGTCCTTGAATGCCTTCAATTGGGTGC
>DRQF01000230.1 GCA_011369445.1 Planctomycetota bacterium
CTCCGCGATGACTTGGAATGCGGCGTTGGAAAGAGCATCGCCCGCGAGGGTGGCCAATCCATCCCCGTACTTGACGTGACAGGTGGGCCGGCCCCGACGGAGCTCGTCGTCGTCCATGCAGGGTAGATCGTCGTGGATGAGCGAGTAGGTATGGATCATCTCGATGGCGCAGGCCGCGGGGAGGACGTTTTCAATCTCGCCACCGAGTGCCTCCGCCGTCGTCAGGACGAGGGCGGGACGCAGGCGTTTGCCGCCGCCCAGGAGACTGTAGCGCATGGCTTCATCGATGATGCGGGCGGACTCCGGACAAGGAGGGAGCAGATCCAGGAGCGCGCGTTCCACGGTTTCCCGGTGACGCGCCAGGAGAGCCTTGACGTGCTGTTCGCTCACTGGTCGTCATCCTCGTCCGCCGCTCCTTCGAACTCGACCTCACGGCCTTCCTCGGTGAGCATGCGCACGCGCTTCTCCATCCGATCGAGGTCCGCCTGCAGCTCCGCATGGAGCCGAACGCCCTTCTGATACCGATCAACGGCCTTCTCGAGGGCCAGCTCGCCGTTCTCGAGCGATTCCACGATGTCTTCGAGCTTTTTCAACTTCTCCTCGAAGCTCAGATCCACTTTCTTCGCCATGACCGTCGTGGCTCCTTTTCCCGTCAGGACTCTTCAACCCTGGAGACGATCTCTCCGTCCGCCAGCAGGGTCACGATTTCGTCTCCCGGCGCGGCTTCGTTGGAAGACCGCAATATGCGCCCGTCGTCTTTCGTCCGAGTGATGCTGTAGCCCCGCTGGAGCACGGCCAAGGGCGAGAGACTCTCCAAGAGCGGACCCAACCGCTCCAGATCGGCGCGGGCCCCCTCGAGGTTTCGCCGCATGGCACCGTCCATCTCCCGGCGAAGGCCTGCCACCTCCTGCCGCGCTCGCACGAGTCTCGCCAGAAGAAGCCTCCCCGAAGGGATCCTGTCCAGACGACGCAGTCGTTCCTCGAGCCGTCGATGGGTCCCCTCCAGGGATCGGGTGAGCGCCGCACGCAGCTCCTTCACCCTCTCCGACGCACGTTGCACCATGCGTCGCGGCTCGCGCAAGGCCCAGGAACGACCCAGCGCGTCCAGAGTGAGGCTGGCGTTACGAAGCAGCCCCGTCACCTCCCGATCGAGCCGATCACGGAGAATACGAACGCCGTCGATGAGGGCTTCCAACTCGGGCACGACGACCTCCCCGGCACGGGTGGGCGTCAAGGCACGCACGTCGGCCACGCGATCGGCCAACGTCACGTCCACCTCATGCCCCACAGCCGAGATGACGGGCGTGCGGGCCCGTCGAATCGCCTCGACGACCGCCGGTTCGTTGAACGCCCAGAGGTCCTCGAGGCTTCCGCCGCCCCGTCCCACGATGAGAACCTCCACATCGTCTCTTCCATCGAGAAGTCGAATCGCCCGAGCGATGTCCTCCGACGCTCCGACCCCCTGAACCTTCGCGGGCGCGAGGAGGACGGAGGCCCGCGGGTGACGTCGAAGCAGCGTTTCCAGAATATCGTGGATCGCCGCCCCGGTGGGCGAGGTGACGATGCCGATGACGCGGGGCAGGAAAGGGAGCGGCTTTTTCAAGGACTCGTCGAACCATCCCTTGGCCTCGTACTCGGCCGTCAGAGCCCGGAACTTCGCCTCGAGGAGCCCCTCACCGGCCGGCGTGATCTTCTGGCAGATGAATTGGAATCGTCCGCGGGGGGCGTAGAGGGTCAGGTTCCCCCGGGCCACCACTTCGAGACCGTTTTGCAGCTGAAAATCCAGGGATCGGGCCGCCCCTTCCCAGAGGACGGCGGGGATCTGGGAGTTGGCGTCCTTCAGGGTGAAGTAGATGTGGCCCCTCTGCGACCGAGAGACGTCGGTGATCTCACCCTTGACGGCCACGCTTGCGAACTCGCCCTCCAAGAAACGGCGGGCGCGCTGCGCCAACTCCGTGACGCTGAGAGGACCGCCGTCGGATGCGGAGGGCGGGGGTTCGTAGCCGAAAAGGGCGCGACGTCTGGGAGGAGGAGAGTCCATGGTGCGCAGGATAACAAGCCCCCGGGAAGGGACGACATCACGAACGCCGCAGATGCCCGCGGCGTCGAAGGATATGAATGAGATGAGGTTCGACGAGATCTCGGATGGCGGAGTTGGCGTAACCCACCCACGCCACGGGGGTGGTGCAGTCCATGGGAAGGTCCAGGGGCCGCCCGCTCGGATGGCGAACGACCACTCCCAGCTCCTCCGCGATGAGCACCGTGCAGAGGTCATAGGGATGACAGGAAATCCCCGCCTCCTCCCCGCGCCGGGCGAGCAAGGGCGCCATCAGCGGTCTCAGATCGGCGAGGAAGCGATCCTGACCCGACATGAGCCCGTAGAGCTGGCCGCCCGTGGAGAGGTATTGATCCTCGAACACGCGAGCTCTTCCCGCCTCCACCGGCCCGAGAACGGCCGCCATCAGTTCGTCATCCAGGGCCGCCAATTCGTCGCGTGCGCCGGGGAAGAACCGCGAGATGGCCGCGAAACCGTGGGACAACGTCTTGCTCCGCGTCGGACGGACGTCGAGGCTCACGGACCGCCCGTCGAGTCGGCTCCATCGCCGAGCCGTCACCCCCTTGCCTCGGACCGCCCAGACTTGGTCGGCCAGATGCTGCTTTTTCAGTGGGACCTCGGTTTGTACCGCCAGCACGGCGTCCTGAAGCCGGGCTCCGTGAGGCACCTCACGCGCCACGGCAGTCAGAATCCAGGCGGGTCGCTTTTGGACCATGAGCTCGCGCGTCCCGTCCAGAGGGTCCATGAGGATGCGCCACACCACATCCGCGGAGGAGACTCCGGCGGGAATGATGAGGCCGCGGTCCGCGATCCCTTCCGCGAGGAATCGAACCGCCTGGCCGGTCTCCCTGGCAAACGCCTCCAGGTGCTCGAGGACGAGCTCATCCGCCGCCGCGTCCAACCCATAGATGGTGTCGCTCTCCGCCTCTCGTTCGACGTCGCAAACGTCGGCGCGGCGCGAATCCGCCATCCGGTCGAGAAAGGCCTGTCTCATCGCATCATGCAGGATGAGGAGACGGTCCAAGAGGATGTCGTGCCGCACGGAGGACATCAGAAGCGGAACGTCCATCCCACCTTGACGGTGACGGCCGTCGAGGTGGATTCGAAACGGCTCCGAGTGACCTCGAAGCCCTGATTCACGACGAAAAAAACCTCGCGCCCCGGCTCGATGATCCAGCGGAATCGGGAGTTGATTCCCACCTGATCCGACACGTTGTCGTACTGGATGAAGTTGTTCCAGGAGATGTCGGGGGTGAAGAAGATGTTGATTCGAGCCCGTCCGATGTCTGTGTGGAAGCTTCCTGCGGGGAGGTCGATGGCGTTGCGTTCCCACTGCAGAGAAAAGAAGAAGTGGCTCGACGGTCGAAACTCGAGCGCCGCCGACACGTCGAGGCGGGTCCCATCGAAGAAGTCGCCCCACTCCACGGCGGCATTGCCTCCCACGACCCATCCGGATGAGGTCTCGAATTCGACCTGCCATCGGTCGAATCTGTAGTGACCCTGGCCGATGGTGACGCCGTCCGAGATTTCAAACGGCTCTGTCAATCGCTCGGCGTTGATGATGTAGTTGAAGGTCAGTTCGTCGCCCTGCTGGTCCTCGATCTGGAAGATCTCGAACTCGAGATTCGCGGTCTCGACGTCGTAGCCGAGATCTGTGACGAGGAATCCCCTGAAACCCGAATCGATGCGTCGGATGAAACTGCCCTCATCGAAGCGATAGCGGTAGCGCGCGTTGGCGAAGAGTTCGCGAATCCCACGCCGGCTCACGAATCCGAGAGCGGGATTGAAACTCCCCTCGATCACGGAAAAGCCCAAACCGGCTCGCCACGCATCGTTCGGATAGTTCAGGCGAGCCCCGTAGGCCCACTCACCGTCCTCCGAGTCGGGGGTGAAGGATCGCTGCGCCCAACCGATCGCCTCGATGATCTGGTCGCCGAACACGTGACTGTTCCGATAGCGGAAATCCGCCCCGCCAAGCGCATTGCTCTCGTTGGAGCGGGGATCGCCCACCGTGGTGATGATCCCCACCTGGCTCTCATCGAGGACGTTCAACGCAAAACGACCGACGGCGAGGTTCTTCCCGTCGACGTCGCCGGAGGAATCCACCTGCACGTCCAAAAGACCGACGTTGAGCCGCCCGACACGGCCGGTGACCTTCACGCCGGCCAGGATGTCCACGGGCACTCCCCCCGGCCCGATGCCGATGCGACGAGAGAAGAAGGGAAGGGGGTTCCTGCGGATGCCACCGAAATCGAAGATGCCTGCATCCTGAAGGAAGAAATCTCGCTTCTCCGGAAAGAAGAGTGGAAACCGAGTGAGGTTGACGCGCCTGGCATCCACTTCCGTTTCCGCGAAGTCCGTGTTGATCGTGAGGGCGGCCGTGAGCTGGGGCGTGATCTTGTAGAAGACGTCGAGACCCGGTTCCGGATTGAAGACATCGCGATCGTTCACGCGGTCGTGGGTGAACTTGAGGGAAACGAAAGGCTTGATGTCGAGACCGAGCCCCTGCTCGATATCTCGAATGCCCTCGATGACGCCGGCTTCCGCCATGCTCTGGAGGCGTACGTTCTGCCTGGGCGACGCCCAGCGGTCCGTCTCGTTGAAGCGCCGAATGAAGCGCTCGATGTTGAACCCCCATTCCGTTCCCGAAGGATCGAATGAGATGCTCTTGAACGGTATTCGAATCTCCGCCACCCAACCGTCGGGACCGATTTCGGCCTTCCCGTACCAGATGAGATCGTAGTCTCGATTGACGCGACCACTGTTCTCGACGAGGCCGTCGCCCCGCGCCCCCACCGCGTTCATCTGGAAGTAGAATGCATTGCGGCGATCATGAAAGGTATCCAGCACGAACGAGATCCGATCGTCGCTTCCCAAATCGCCGTCCCGGAGCATTTGGGTGGCAATGATCTTGTCGGGATCGTCCTCGAAACACCTCACTGCGATGTAGAGGTTTTCCGAATCGTAGGCCATCTGAAACTCAGTCTTCTCGCTGGGCGCTGCCCCCTCGATGGGGACGACCTGACGGAATCCGTCGATGCGAAGGGCCTTCTTCCAAATGTCGTCGTCGAGAACTCCGTCGACCTGAGGAGGAGTCTCCAGACGGGTCAGAGGCACGCTCGTCGTATTCAGCCCGGATTCCTGCACGGCCTCGAGCAGAGGGTCGGGAGTCGGGACGGGCTTCTGGGCGGACAGAGGCCCCATGACAAAGGACAGGGTGAGGACACCCCATCCCAGAATTCGAAACCCGTTCATGACGAGTAACACCGCCCGTCCACGTAGTCGCGGTACCACATTTCGAGAACCATGAGTGACCAGAGCAATTGGGAATGATCACGGCGACCCTGTCGATGCTCCTCGCGAAGGCGGCGGATCGCTGCCCTTCGGACGATGCCGCGCTCGGCGAATCCGTCCAACCAGGCATCGGCCTCGCGCATCCATGCGGCGTTGAACCAGGACGAGATCGGGACGGCAAACCCCATTTTCTTGCGGTCGATCACCTCGGGGGGGACGAGCTTGCGAGCAAGTTTCTTCAAGAGCCATTTCCCCTCACCGTCACGCCACTTCATTCCGGATGGCAACGACTGCGCGAATTCGACGACATGGTGGTCCAAAAGGGGCGCACGAGCTTCCAGGGACACCATCATGCTCATACGATCCACCTTGGTCATGATGTCGCCTGGCAAGTAAATCAACGTGTCGGCCAGCGCGCGACGCGACGTTCTGTCCATGTTGGGGTGTCGGCGGAGGACTTCGAGATAGGGCTTGGAGGGGTCGGTGGTCCCCACCTGGTCGCGGAACTCAGAGGTGAAGAATCGGGAATGCCACTCGCTGAGCCCGCAGGTGAAGTGGTGAATATACCGCTCATCGTCACCCAGGGAGAGGTTCCAAAGGCGCGCCCGGCCGAAGAACCCCAGAGGGAGGACGGAGGCTCCGAGTCGGAACAGTGGGCGAAACACAGGCCATACCCCCGAGGAGGTCCGACCATACCGAGCGTATCCGTGAAACAACTCGTCGCCCCCGTCTCCGGAGAGCGCCACGGTCACATGTTTCCGCGCCATGCGGGAGACGTAGTAGGTAGGGATCGCGGAGGAATCGGCAAAGGGCTCGTCGAAATGTCTGAGGATGTCCTCGATGAGGCCCGCGGCATCGGGTTCGACGATCTCCTCAGCATGTTGCGTCCCCAGATGCTTCGCGACGCGGCGCGCGTATTGCAGTTCGTCGAAATCGCCGTCCTTGAAGCCGATGGAGAAGGTCTTCACCCTTTCCGTAGCCCTCCGGCACATCATCCCCACGACCGTACTGGAGTCGACGCCCCCCGAGAGAAACGCCCCCAGGGGAACGTCGCTCACGAGCCGGATTCCCACCGAGTCCTCCAGGAGATGGTCCAGGGTCTCGAGGGCCTGCTCCGCGGTGCCCTGGAATCGAGCCTCGGTATCCAATGTCCACCAGGACTCCTCGTGAACGTCGCCGTTCTCGAGGATCAACCGGTGCCCGGGCCGGAGCTTCCGAATGCCTTCGAACAGAGTCAAGGGATCGGGCACGTAGCCATAGGCCAAGTACTGGGGGATCGCCTGGGAACAGGGGTCGGGCCGCGGCAGGCCCAAGCGCGCCATGGCCACGAGGATGGACTTGATCTCGGAGCCGAAAATAAAGTGACGATCATCCCGATACCAGTGCATGGGCTTTTGACCGATGCGATCCCGAACCAGGAGCAAACGGTTCCGCTCACGATTCCAGACGGCAAAAGCGAACATCCCTCTGAATCGGTCGATGCCGTCGTCTCCGAAGAGCTCGATGGCCCTGAGGACGCACTCCGTATCGGAGGATGTGTGGAACCTGGCCCCCGCGGCTTCGAGAGAGGGACGCTGGTGATTGAAGTCGTAGCATTCCCCGTTGAACACGATGGTCAGTCGGCCATCCTCGGAGTGCATGGGCTGACGACCACCCTCGAGATCGATGATGGCCAAACGTCGCATGCCCAGGGCGGCGGGACCGTCGACGTACACACCTTCGGAATCCGGTCCTCGGTGCTCGATCGCATCGCACATGGCCTGGAGAATGGTTGGGTCGGCGTCCTTGCCATCCAGCCGGATGTAGCCCGCGACTCCGCACATCGAGACAGCCTCTCCCTCCCGGGCTCATGGAACTCATGGGCCGATCGCCCCCGGCGAGGGTATCCTGTGGCCCGCGCCGCCGGTGTCAAGGCCTCGTTTTCGGAAGGCTTGGGTTCGGCGCCCCCGGAAGGATTCCGACCATGAAACTCAAGAAGAAACCGCGCCGAGCCACGCTGCTCATCGCCATGCTTCCATCAGCGGCCGTAGCCCTCCTCGCCCGATTGCTACTCGGTTGGCCCCTCTTGGCGGGGTGGTTGGTCGCTCTGAACACAGCAACCCTGATCGTCTGGGCCGTGGACAAGTTCCAAGCACGCCGAGGAGGTTTTCGGGTGCCGGAGCTCACCCTTCACGTCCTTGCCCTCATCGGGGCCTCTCCCGCTTCGCTCATGGCGATGCTCACGCTCCGCCACAAGACCCAGAAGACCCACTTCTATGTTCTCTACTTGATTCTCCTGCTCATTCAGGCGGCGATCCTCTTCCAGTGGTGGAACACCCTCATGTAGAGGGCGCCCCCACGGACTCATCGCTCATGAGGCGGGAATCCACTCCCGCCCCTCAGCCCGCTCTCTCAGAAACAAGGATCGCTCAGAGCAGGGAGACGAAACCGGCCGCACTGATCTGGAAGTCGAGGA
>DRQF01000231.1 GCA_011369445.1 Planctomycetota bacterium
CCAGAATGCGGCCAATGACTCCATCAGCGTGAACGTCAATTCTCCGACTCCGACGTATCTTTCGAACTATCCCGTGATGGAGTCGCTGGATACCTTCGGAGCCGTACCGGGGTCTTCCGCTCCACCACCGCTCTACGAGCAGGAAACAACGGACGGAGCCACGGATTGGCTGTTTGAGACGGCTGCCGCCCCCAACAACGGTCAACCCGGCTCCGACCATTCCGGCACCGGCTTCTACGCCTACTGCGACGACACGAACACGAATGAGTCGGCGGTTTCGCTGCGAAGCCCTTGTCTCGATCTCGCGGCAATCGCCAATCCTGCCCTCAAGTTCTGGCTGTACAGCAACAACACGAATACCGGCGGGCCCACGGTATCCGAGAATTTCCTCCACATCGACGCCATCACCTACCCCGGGGGGATTCCCGTCCTGGACATCGTGCCCCCCATCGGACATCTGGGTCCGGGCTGGCAGGCACAGATCATCAACCTCTCCGCGTTCCTCGGGCAGGTCATTCAGATCCGTTTCCGCGCTCAGATGGACGGCGGCAGCAACAACCACCACATCGCCATCGACGACATCGAGTTCTTCAACCTCGTCGTGAGCAACGGGCAGGCTCCTCAGCCGGGTCTGGCGGAATTCGACATCAACAACGCCGTGGACGGCAACAACCTGCCCGTCAGCTTCGGCTCCAACGGACCGTTCAGCGCAAATGCCAGGGCGGGGGACCCCTTCACCATGACCTTCACGGGGCAGCCGGATCAGCCGATCGTCCTTCTGGCCGGGCCCCTCTCCACCGGGTTGGCGCTCTTCCCGGGTGTCGGGCAACTGGATATCGGAACAGGACTCGATCCGATGACGGGGCTCCCCACGGGAATCACCGTCGTGGGCGACGGCACGCAACCCACGCTCCCCGACTTCTTCTTCCGCTTGCAGGTCGACGGAACTCAGACGATCACTTTCCCGACGCCGCCGTTGCCCCTTGGCAACTTCCTCGCGTTCCAGGCCTTGATCCTCACTGGAGGGCCGACGGTCCTGGCAGCTTCCAACGCGGTCGACGTCACCATCGTGCCTTGAACTCGATCGCGGCGATGACCGGTAACCCAGGGAGGAGCGTCGCTCTGGCGACGCTCCTTTTGCTCCTGGCGCTGGCCGGTGCACTCGTTGGCCAAGCCGTGCTCCAGGTTCCCGGGGGCTTTTCCACCATTCAGTCCGCCATCGTCTCCGCCCAAGGCGGCGACGTCATTCTGGTCCAACCGGGTGTCTACACGGAGAACCTGGATTTCCTCGGCAAAGCCGTCGACGTGCGTTCCGCGGCCGGCCCGGCCGCCACGGTGATCGACGGGGGGCAGGCAGGGCCAGTCGTGTCGTTCGTGAGCGGCGAGGGTTCCTCCGCGCATCTGGCCGGCTTCACCCTCACGAATGGCTTGGCGGCCGAAGGTGGGGGAATCCGCTGCGCCAACAATTCCTCCCCCACGATCGACGACTGCATCGTCCGTCTGAATATGGCCGTGGCGGGGTACGGCGCAGGACTCGCCTGCGTGGACGCCTCCCCCCTCGTGCGCAACACGGTTTTCGCCGGGAACTGGAGCATGGGGGGAGCCGGCGGCGCCGTGGCCTGCATCTTCGGGACCGGCCCCACACTCGTGAACTGCACTCTTTTCGGCAACCTGGCCGACTTCGGCGGCGGACTCTCGACGGCCAACTCGTCTCCGACCCTCGTCAACTGCATCCTGTGGTCGAACGCGCCCACCGAGGTGGACGCCGTAGCGTCCGCCGTGCTTCTCGACCACTGCGACATTTCCGGTGGATGGACCGGAGCAGGTGTGGGAAACATCGCATCGGCTCCGCTTTTCGTGGACGGGGCCGCGGAAGACTTCCACCTCGCCAGCGCGGCCTCTCCGTGCATCGACGCAGGAGTGACGCTTCCCACTCTTCCCCTTGCGGACTGGGACGGGGACGCTCGCTCCATCGCAACCGCCCCTGACATCGGCGTCGACGAAGCCCATTTCTTCGCGCAGAATCCCGCCGCCGACGGCAACATCACCAGCGGCTCCGGCAGCGCGATCGATCTGCTTTTCGCGAACGGGTCCAGCGGTGGCGTGTCCCGAACGGTCCCCCTCCCCGCCGGTTCGGTTCTCAACGTCTTGTTGGCGCAGCCCCCGGGTAATCCAACGCCGGCCCCCTTCGCCGTCTTCGCCGTCTTGGCCGAGCCGGACTACTTCGATGCCGTCACCCTGCCCTTCGGCATCGGCGCGATGAGCTTCGTTCCGTGTCCGTTGATTCCCACCCTTCAACCCTTCGTCTTCACCCTCGCGAGCACGCCGACCGGCTCAAGCTGTCCCGCCGTGCTCCAGGCGTTTCCCGCTCCTTGGGCCTCGGGCCCCCTATTCCTCCCCCCATTCTCCTTCGACCTCACCCTTCAGGCCATCGTCCAGGTGGCACCCGGGACTCTCGGCGCGACGAACGCCATTCTCCTCCGCATCGGCTGAGCACATCTTCGGGACGACCCGCGAAGTTCTGCATAGATCTTGGCATCGAGGGCGCCCAGATCGTAATCTGGGACGTTGTCGCGCCTGGTTCGCCGTTGAGTCGTCCAATTCGTTGACGCCAAGAAACTTGGGAGAGCCCATGTTCCGTCCTCTGTCTATCCTCGTCGTCCTTTGCTCCGTCCTCTTCACCACAGTCGCCGCACAGACATCCAAGGGTCTTCTCCATCCCGGAGAACCGGGTCCTGGCCCCATCCATCGTTTCCTCGTTCCGATCGATGAGGAGGGAGAGAACGCCCTCCTCTCCGGTCAAGACGGTTTGGTCGGCCGACGCAACTATGAAGCGTTCACGCAATACCTCGTGGATGATCGCGTCGGCGATTGGGAAGGGCTCCTCGCGGCGGCGGGAAGCTTGCTCCGAGACGACATGGACTTCATCCCCCTGAGCGGTCACCTGCTGGATGGCGCACACCCCATGGACCTGCTGAGCAGCCTGTCGCCGGAATGGCTTTCGGGGGACATCGGAGCTCCGAACCTGCCCGTCGACGCAGGGCTCTATCTGATCCAATTCGACGGCCCGATCGCCGATTCGGACCGAAGTCGCATCGACGCTCTGGGGCTTGATGTGGTTCAGTACGTGCCGTTCAACGCCTATGTCCTTTCCCTCTCGCCGGAGGAAGCGGTCATGCTGGATGGCCTCTCAGCCTCCCTCCCATCCATGCGTCTGGCAATCCCGTATCATCCGGCGTTTCGCGTCACTCCGTCGGTGCGCGAGGCGGCACGCACGACGCGTGGCGTTCTCCTTCCAATGACCGTTCAACTCGTCGATGGGGACGGCGTGCGCAGCGCCATGGATTTCATCGTCTCTCTGGGCGGCCGCATCCTCCATCAGGTGAAAGTCGGCCCCTACCTGAATCTCATGGTGGATTTGGATCCCGCCCAGGTTCGGGATCTCGCCCACCATCCCCGCGTGTTCGCCATCGAGGAGCGTCACCCTCGTCGGCGCCTGGACGAACGCCAGGGACAGATCGTCGCTGGAAACGTCAGCGGAGCCAGTCTCGGCGGGCCGAACTATCTCTCGTGGCTCTCCTCCCACGGCTTCAACGCAAGCCAGTTCTCGTCGTTCTCCGTGAACGTGGTTGACGACGCAACATCCCTCGGCGGACATCCGGACCTCCCGTCCACGCGGGTCGACTTTCAGCTGAATCCCACCTCGCAGAGTGGGCCGCAGGAGGGCCATGGTTTCCTGAATGCGCAAATCATTGCTGGCTTCAACAACGGCACCGGGAGCGCCGTCGAAGACTCCGGGGGCTACAACTACGGGTTGGGCATCGCCCCTTGGAGCCATGTGGGGTCGACCGCCATCTTCGGCAACAGCAACGCCACGGGGACGTCCTGGGAGAGTTCGGCCTATGCACAAGGAGCACGGATCTCGAGCAACTCGTGGGGATTCGGAGGCCCTATTGCGGACTATGACTCCAGCGCCCAGGAATACGACTTCATCGTTCGGGACGCACGAGGCTCGCAATCCGGGCTCCAGGAACTGAGCGTCATCTTCGCGGCGGGGAACGATGGCCCCGGGCCGAACACGGTCGGTTCTCCTTCCACGGCCAAGAACATCATCACCGTCGGCGCTTCGGAGAATGTGCGCCAGACGGGCACGGACGGCTGTGGAACCGGCAACGGAGAGGCCAACAACGCCAACGATTTGGTCGGCTTCAGTTCCCGGGGTCCCGTCAACGCCTCCGGAGGAGACGGCCGCTGGAAGCCTGAGATCGTCGCGCCGGGAACCCATATCCAGGCCGGCGTTCCTCAGAGCAACTACAATGGTCTTTCGATCTGTGACCAGTATTTCCCGTTAGGACAGACCCTCTACGGTTGGTCGAGCGGTACGAGCCACTCCACACCGGCGGTCGCGGCGGGCGCGGCCCTCATCTACCAAGATTCCCTGAACAACGGCCTGGGAGCCCCCAGCCCCGCCCTCCAAAAGGCGATCCTCGTCAACACCGCGGAGTACCTCACTGGGTTCGGGGCGAATGACACGCTGCCGAGCAACAAGCAAGGAATGGGAAGAATGAATCTCGGGCGGGCCTTCGATGGCGCGCCTAAGATTCGCGTCGACCAGACGCAGACCCTCGCCACCACGGGGTCCACCTACACCCTCACGGGAAGTGTCCAGGATCCGTCGAAGCCCTTCCGAGTGACGCTCTGCTGGACGGATGCTCCGGGGCCGACGACCGGGGCGCCATGGGTCAACGACCTGGATCTCACGGTGACGATCGGAGGATCGACCTATCGCGGCAATCGCTTCTCTGGCGCTCTTTCCACGACGGGCGGGACAGCGGATGTGCGAAACAACACCGAGTCCGTCTTCCTCCCCGCCGGCACCACCGGGAGTTTCACCGTAACGGTGACGGCGGCCAATATCGCCGGAGACGGGGTTCCAGGGAATGCGGACGCAACCGACCAGGACTTCGCCCTGTTCGTTTACAACGGTTCCTCGGGCGGCCCCATCGCTCCCGTTGCGGACTTCACAGGGACGCCCACCTCGGGAATGGCGCCCCTCACGGTCGCCTTCACGGATCTGACGACGGGGTCCGCCTCGAGTTGGAGTTGGAACTTCGGTGACGGTTCCACGTCGGTCGCACAGAATCCGACGCACACCTACACCGCAACGGGAACCTACACGGTCACATTGACCGCCACGGGACCTGGGGGCACGGACTCGGCGACGAAGGCCAACTACATCACGGTGTCACCCGCCCCGGCCCCGGGGATCCAGGATGGCGACTTCGAGAGCCAGACCTCGGGGACGGCACCATCCGGTGCGTGGACGGTCGACTTCGGCACCGGCCACATCATCAATCCGGCCGGTGGAACGAGTAGCGACAACGGCTTGCCCTCGTCAGGTTCGAAGTGGTGCGAAGTCGCAGCGGACAGCACGGACAATGCCACCCCTCCCTCCAATCCCGGCGGGACCACGGCGGCCGCCGTCGGAGGAGCGGGGATCTCCCAATCGTTCACGATCCCCAGCGGGAGCCATCTTCTTTCCTTCGAAGCCGCCTTCCTCCGGAACGAAGGGGCCAACCAGGCGACCTTCAACGACTGGATGAGCGTGGACGTCTCCGACGGGACGACAGTCGTCAACGTCTACTACGCCGACACTTTCACGGCGGCGCCACTGACGTCCTCGAAGTACGGCTACGCCATGACGGCCGTCCAGACGGTTTCCGTGGACCTCCTGGCGCTCTTCCCCGCGTCGACGAGCTCCACGCTCTTCACGATCACCGTCCAGGTCGGGAACGGCGGTGACAACGTCCAGCCCTCGAAGGGGTACGTCGACAACTTCGCCCTGTCGTCTCCCGTGGGCGTCCCCACCGCAGGGTTCTCCGCCACGCCAACGTCGGGCACCGCTCCGCTTACCGTCAGTTTCACGGACTCCTCCACGGGTTCCATCACGTCTCGCGTCTGGAATTTCGGTGACGGGACGACGTCCGCTGCGACGAATCCCACGCACGTCTATGCGAGCGCGGGGGTCTACACGCCCTCCCTCACGGTGGTCGGACCGGGGGGTTCCGACACGTTCACTGCCACCAATCTCATCTCCGTCGGGACGCCTCCACCGACAGCGGATTTCGGAGCATCCCCCCTCAACCCTCTCCCCGGGCAAGTCGTCCAGTTCACTCCCATGACCACGGGCTCCGTCACCACCTACCTTTGGAGTTTCGGTGACGGCACGTCCTCATCTCTCGCCAGCCCCGTTCACACCTATCTGACTCCGGGAAGCTACGATGTCACGCTCACCGTCACGGGTCCCGGGGGCACGGACTCGCTGACGAAACCAGGCTACATCACGGTCACAGCCACAGGGGGTGAACGAATCTACGTCTCGTTTCGAGGGACGACCACCCTGCCGGGACTGGGCGCGGTGGAAGACGAAGACATCGTCTTCTACGACACCGCGACGGGCCTTTGGTCCATGTACATGGATGGCAGCGATCTGGGGCTTGCCGGCACCGACGTCAATGCGTTCCACGTCTTCCCCAACGGTGCCGTCGCCTTCAGCATCGACAGCGCTTCCTATTCCCTCTCGACCCTTCTATTCGGGCCCAACGGGACGATCATGACCGAAAACGATCTCGCCTACTGGCTGCCCACGAGCACCGGATCGACGACGGCTGGGAGCGTGTTCTTCATCTTCGACGGGAGCGATGTGGGACTTGACACGAGCGCCGAAGACATTGACGGGCTTTACTTTGCGGCCGATGGGTCCTTCCTTCTCGTCAGCACCTCGGGAGGCGGTTCGGTCCAGGGAGGGCTCAATTTCGCCGACGAGGATGTTCTCTTCTTCCTTCCCCAAACCTACTTCACGGCGACCAGCGGCACATGGCTGTTCGCGTTCGACGGAAGCGATGTCGCGCTCGGCGACGCCGGCGAGGACCTCGACGCACTGCATTTCGACGACAACAGCGCCATGCTGTTCTCCACGGATGGAGTCTTTTCCGCGACCGGCAGCATGGGAGCCGACGAAGACATCGCGCAGTTCGTCGGGCCCTTTGGTGTGACGACATCGGGAACCGTGAGCCTCGCGTTCGACATGTCGACGATGGGTGTTCCCGGTAGTGCGGATGTCGACGCTGTGACCGTGGTTCCAAACCCCTAGCGAAGCTGCATGGTCCCGTCGATGCGCCTCGCAGTGCACTCGACGCGAGAGGGCCCAAAAGAAGAGGCCCCGCGCCATCAGCGCGGGGCCTCGGTTCGTCGTGGCGTCCCCCCCCAGAGACGCGACGACGATGCTTGCTTCAACGAGGAGGAATGACTATTCTTGCCCCAGTCGTTCTTCCGATGATTGCATGGTCGAACGATGACATTACGGGACCTTTCTCGCGCCCGCCCTACATGGCAAGACGTAGTGGCGGGCGATTCTATGTACGAAGAAGTTCATGCCGATGAAGTCCCTTTCTCGTCGCATGCGAGCGTCGCAGTGAGAAGGTCACCGCCGCGACACTCAGAGCCGCGAGGAAGACCCAGGGCGACCAGCCCGTGAGGCTCGGTAGTGTTTCCTTCCCCCACGCCCCCACGCCCAGGATATGCTCTTTCACCCAGGGATAGGCCTCAGCGTAGATGGCGGCGCCCAAGAGCATTCCCAGCACCCCGAAGACGGCGTGGCGACTGCCTGAACCCATGGCGGCGATTCCCGTACCAGGGCAATAGCCCAACACGGCCATGCCCACGCCGAAGATCGCGCCTCCCAACGCATTCGCCAGAAGATGGGTCGACTTGATGTGCCAACCCGCCAACCAACCCGCATCGCTCGAGACGTAGAGGCCCACTCCGCCCACGGCGATGGCCGTCAGCATGACCTTCAAGACGGTGAAATCTCTCAGCAGGAACTGTTTGACGATGACGTCGAAACGGGTAAGCCCGCCCTTGTGGAGCAGAAAGCCGAAGAGGAGGCCAGCCAGGGCCCCCTGGAGAAGGATCGCTGGCGTGGCGAAAAGAGGCGTGTCGATCATTTCACCGACCTCCCTTCTCATAAATGAACTTGGCTGTCGCGACGCCGGACACGAACATGGCGCCCAGGAACACCCAAGACGAAACCGCCAATTGCATCCCCCCGGAAATCGCATGCCCCGAGGTGCATCCGCCGGCCAAGCGTGCCCCGAAAAGAAGGAGGACGCCGCCCACGAAAGCGCCCACGGCCCTGCGGCGAAACGACGGTCCGAAACGGTCAGCCCAGAGCGCTGGGACCCTTTCCACGCGCGTGCTTCCCCCAAGTCTTGCCGCCAAATAGGCGCCCACGGGCATCATCGCAACGAGGACGAATTGCCACTCGATCCCCGGCTTCCCCACGAGATACTTGGCGAAGTAGGGGTTTGCGCGAACGTGCGACTCTGAGAAGATGCCTTCCAAAAGGCCGATGGCACGGACAAGGGTCGTCGAAGTGCCCAGCGCCTTGTCCATCCAAAGAAACGTCACCCAGGAGAGAACGCCAATGCCGATTCCCACGGTCCAGGGTGACCATCGTTCGGTCTTCAGCGGGTTTTTCACCATTGGATCTCCGAAAAAACGTCGCATCCACCCCAGTGAGAGGCTCGAATTCTCGCGAGGTTCCCGGAAGACAACTGATTCGCGGGGCGGCGGGCCACAGACGGAGAGGTGACAATGCACCCCCAAACACGCGCAACCCCGGGAACCCCCGAGGATTGGGGTGTCTCTCAAGGGTGACGGCGCATTCGAGATCCGAAACAGACGAGAAAGGGGATTCTGGTGCTTGAGACCTCGAAACACCGGACGAATTCAAGCGGATTCGTCACTTTCACGGCGCTCCTCGCCGTCCTCGCGGCCGGCTGCGTCCATCGGGAGGACTTTCATGCCCCTGTACGGCCCCTGCCTCGGGCCGCCGATTCCACGGGGCCCGTCTCCATCCAGGGTCCGCTCACCGAAGCAACCGTTCTTCGAGCACTGGTCCGGAACAACCCAAGTCTGGCGGCCCTCGAAGGAAAAGCGCGGGCGGCGGACGCAGCCGTGGATCAGGTTCGAGCGAGTTTTTACCCGGTCCTCGACGCCAACGTGAATTACCTCCGCGCCGATGCACCGTCGGCCTATTTCTTCAAGAGGATCGACGCGCGAAAGCTTCAATTTCAGGGCACCGACTTCAACGACCCCGGCGCCTTCAGCGACGTCGAAGCTGGGCTGAACCTTCGCTGGAATCTCTATGCCGGCGGGAGAGACCAGCTCCGCAGTTGGGCAGCGGAAGTGGGTGCGGAAAGCGTTCGGGCCCAGCTCACCGCTCTCAAGAACCACCTGGCCTCCCAGGCACTCTTGTCGATGGTCCACGTGCGATTGGCAAGAGCTCTCGCGGCGGCGCACGAGCAGAGCGTGCGTTCCGTCGAAGCGCAGATTGCCGAGGCGCGCATTCGTGTCGAGGGAGGGACGCTTCTCCGCAGCGATCTTCTCTCCCTGCAGGTGCGGCTCGCGGAAGCGAAAGAACGCCGCATCCGTTCGCAACTCGCCGAACGCCGAGCGGAGACGGCCTTGCGAGAGTTGCTGGATCTGCCTGCGGACACCGCACTCGACATTCCCGACGAGAGTCACCTGGTGCCGGATCTGCCTGCCGACGCCGAGGCCGCTTTGGAGAAGGCGTGGACGACGCGAGAAGACTTGCGAGCCGCGCGCCTTCTCGTCAAGGCACGTCGAATGGAAGTCGAAGCCGCGGCGCGCGCTTGGCTCCCGACCATTGATCTTCAGGCCAGACTCTACGGGAACACCGCGGAGACGAGCCTCGACTTCGGCGATGCCGACTGGACCGTGGGACTCGGCCTCGGTTATCGCGTCGCCGACGGCGGCGCACGAAGCGCGGCACTCCAGCGGGCCCGTGGTGCGCTCGACGCCGCCCTGGCGGAGAGTCGCCGTCTCGAGGCGTCCGCAGCTCGCCAAGTCCGCGACGCCTGGCTGGCCATCACCGAAGCGGAGCAGCGCCTCGAGGTCGCTCGGACGGCCCTTGCCGCGGCGGAGGAGAGTTTTCGCCTCGTGACGGCCCAGTACGAGGGCGGAGCGGCCACGATCACCCGCTACCTCGAAGCGGAATCGCAAAGAACGGGCGCCAAAGCCCGAGAGATCGCGGCCCGGCTCGACCTCGAGGCCGCACGGATCGGCGCCGCGGGCGCGCTCGGCTTTTGGAATTCTCTCGAGACCCCGTCGAAGGAGTCCGAATCGAAATGAAAAAGCTTATCTCTTTCCTCCTGTTCGCCATCGTCGTTCTCGCCGTCGTCCTCTGGGCGGCCGGCGTCTTCCGGACTGGGCAAGTGGCTCCGGGTCACGAAGCTCCTCCTCGGGAGAAGGTGCGTCCCGGCGACCAGTTCGCGCCCGTCGTCAAGTCACCGCTTCCCGTCACGGAAGTCGCCACGGGAACGGTCCGTTCCCGACACTCGGTGCGCGTCGCCGCTCGGATCCCGGGCCGCATCGAGGAGATCCGGAAGCGAGCCGGAGAGAAGGTGAAGATGGGCGAAGTCTTGGTCGTGATCGATGATCGAGACCTCCAAGCCCGCCTCGCTCAGGCGGGAGACGCGCTCACTTCCGCGAAAGCGGCGGCAGCAGCGGCCCGCGAGCAGATGACGCAGTCCGAGGCTCGCCGGATCCTCGCGACGAAGCGCTACCACCGCATTCAGGGGTTCTACGAGAAGAAGGCCGCCACATTGGAGGCTCTGGAGATCGCGGAAGCGGAGTTCCTCGAGGCCAAAGCCGCCGTCGCTGCCGCTTCGGCGGCCGTGGCGTCGGCCGACGCCCAGGTCGCGAGGGCGAAGGAGGTCGTCCGCGAGGCGCAGGTCGCTCTGGGATACGCCCGCATCGTCTCCCCCATCGCCGGTGTCGTCTCGGAGAAGCAGGCGGAAGTCGGCGACCTCGCTTTCCCCGGACGGACGATCTTGGTCATTCACGATCCGATGAAGCTCCGTCTCGAGGCTCGTGTCCGCGAGAGCTTGGCGTCCGCACTCGAGGTGGGAGCGACACTCACGATTCAACTCTCATCGCTGGGCAAGGAGCTGCCGGGGACTCTCGACAGGGTTCTCCCCTCCGCCGACCCCCTCAGTCGCACGTTCGAGGCCCGCGTCAATTTCGATCCGATCCCGGGCGCCCACCCAGGCATGTTCGGACGACTCGAAATCCCCGTGGGTGAACGCACGGCGATTCGGGTCCCGTCGAAGGCCGTCAAGCGGGTCGGTCAGGTCGAGAGTGTCCTCGTACGGCATGGCGAGGATCTCGAAGTGAGACTGGTGACATCGGGGCGCACCTTCGACGACGGCTCCGTCGAGATCCTCTCCGGACTATCCGGCGGAGAAGAGGTGCTTCTTAGACGAGGCGAACCGCGATGAGCGCCAAGCACTCGATGGAATCGGAGAGTATCGTTCAGCGGATCGTCCACGTCTTCGTGCGGGGGCCGCTGGCCCCGCTGCTTCTCGTCGTCGCCACGGCGGCAGGGATCGCCGCGGTGATGTTGACTCCGCGCGAGGAGGAACCTCAAATCGTCGTCCCCACGGCCGACGTGTTCGTCTCCTTCCCCGGCGCCAGCGCGGAGGAGGTGGAGAAGCTCGTCGCGACCCCACTCGAGCGTTTGCTGTGGCAGGTCGAGGGTGTCGAGCACGTCTATTCCGTCTCTCGGCGAGACGGGGCCGTGGTCTCCGTGAAGTTCTTCGTGGGGGAAGATCGTGAACGCGCACTCGTCAGACTGATGAGCCGCATCGAGGGGCACCGCGACAAGGTCCCGCCAGGCGTGGCGGGATGGGTCGTTCGTCCCGTCGATATCAATGACGTGCCCATCGTCTCCCTCACGCTTTGGTCCGAATCCGTCGACGGGGCGGGTCTTCGACGGCTCGCCGAAGAGGTGGCCGCGCGCCTCGATGCCGTGAGGGATCTCTCTCATACCGAAATCATCGGTGGACATCCCAGGGAAGTGCGTGTCGAGGTCGATCCCGAAGCCCTCGCCGCCCACGGCCTTTCGGCTCTCGAAGTTCAGCGTTCGGTGCGAGCGGCCGACGCTGCTCTCAGGGCGGGCGCGTTCGATCGCGGAGACCGGAGGATTCCAGTTCTCGCGGGGCCCTTCATCGGGACATCCCAGGAAGTGGGGGACCTCGTCATCGGGGCGTTTCAGGACCGCCCGGTCCATCTGCGTGACGTCGCCAAGATCATCGACGGGCCCGTGGAGCCGTCGACGGCGACCCGCATCACATTCGGACCGGCTTCCGAACACCACGACGTGACCAGAGGAGAATCGTTCCCCGCCGTGACACTTGCCTTGGCCAAGAAACGGGGCACGAACGCGGTCATCGTCGCCGAGGAGATCCTCGCCCGGGCGAAGGAGATCCAATCGACCATTCTCCCCTCCTCCGTCCACATGGAAGTCACGCGAAACTACGGACGCACGGCGGATGCCAAGGTGGACGAACTCCTGGAGGAACTCCTCTTCGCCATCATCACCGTGATCGCCCTCATCGCTTTCGCGTTGGGAGTCAGGGAGGCTCTGATCGTGGCGGGTGCGGTCCCGATCACATTCGCCCTGACCCTCCTGGTCAACCTCTTGGCCGGATACACGATCAACCGGGTGACACTGTTCGCGCTCGTTCTCTCACTGGGTCTCGTCGTGGACGACCCGATCGTGGATGTCGAGAACATCTATCGCCACTTCAAAAGGAAGAAGCTACCTCCTCTGCAGGCCGTACTCGTGGCGGTCAACGAAGTCCGGCCTCCGGTCATCGTGGCGACGCTGGCCGTGATCATCTCGTTCCTTCCCATGCTCTTCATTACCGGCATGATGGGCCCCTACATGCGTCCGATGGCCATCAACGTACCGGTGGCCATGCTGATGAGCCTGGTCGTGGCTTTCACCGTCACGCCATGGATGTCCTACCTGATCCTCAAGCCCATCTATGGAAAAGGTGGCGAGGAGAAGGAAGAGGAAGCCGGCTTTGGCGGTCGCGTTTACGAGCGCATCATGTGGACCCTCCTCGAGAAACGCTGGAGCCGTTGGGCTCTCATCGCGGTCATCGTGGCTCTCATGGGATTCGCGGGGGTCTTGGTCATCGAGGGTAAGGTGCCGCTCAAGATGCTCCCGTACGACAACAAGAGCGAATTCCAGGTACTCCTGGATATGCCCGAGGGAACCACTCTGGAGCGCACCGACGCCGCTCTTCGCGACGTCGAGCACTATCTCGCGGGCGTGGCCGAGGTGCGGGATCTGGAAGCCTACGTGGGGACGGCGAGCCCCATCGATTTCAACGGACTCGTCCGGCACTACGGCTTGCGCCAAAGCTCCAACCTGGCGGACATTCGCATCAACCTGGTCGAGAAGAAAGAGCGCGAGCAACAAAGCCACGAGATCACGCTGAGGCTCCGGAAGGATCTGGAGGCCATCGCGGCGAAACACGGGGCGGCCCTCAAGATCGTCGAGACACCGCCGGGGCCACCTGTCCTCTCCACGATCGTCGCCGAGGTCCGCGGCGCGCCAAGCCTGACCTATGAACAACTCGTGGAGTCCAGTCGCGACCTCCGCCGCCGTCTTGAAGACGAGGAAGGAGTCGTCGACGTCGATGATTTCTCCGAAGCGTCTCATCAGCGCATCGACTACATCCTCGACAAGGAGAAGGCAGCTCTTCACGGAGTCGCGACGACCGATGTGACGCGGACGTTGGCACTCGCCCTCTCCGGCGCCATGGCGGCCACCGTCCACCAGCCCGGCGAACGACAGCCCCTCGTTTTGCGTCTCGTCGTCGATCGACCGAGGCGCAGCGGAATCGCCGAATTGAAGCGGCTCGAAGTCAAGGGAGCGAGCGGCAAGCTCGTGTCGCTCGGAGAATTGGGTCAGTTCCGCGAGGTGATCGAAGAACAGCCGATCTGGCACAAGGACATGGAACGCCTGTGTTACGTGGTCGCCGAGATCGCCGGACGGCCGCCAGCGGAAGTCGTCTTCAAATTGGGCGACGATATTGTCGAACACCCACTCCCCCACGACGCAAAGGCCGATTGGAAGGGCGAAGGGGAGTGGAAGATCACCGTCGACGTCTTCCGCGACCTCGGGATCGCCTTCATGGCGGCCCTCGTGGGAATCTACGTCCTCCTGGTTTGGGAGACGCGATCGTTTTCCCTCCCGGCACTCATCATGCTGGCCATTCCTCTGACCGCCATCGGAATCATGCCGGGGTTCTGGCTTCTCAACCTCCTCACGGCCCATCCCGTCGGTGGCTTCGAAAACCCTGTGTGGTTCACGGCGACCGGGATGATCGGCATGATCGCGCTCGCGGGAATCGTCGTCCGCAATTCGATCATCCTGGTCGATTTCATCAAGAACCGGGTCAAGGACGGGATTCCTCTCGACGAAGCCGTCGTGCAGAGCGGTCGATTGCGCCTCAGACCCATCATCCTCACCGGCGGAGCGGCGATGCTGGGGGCCTGGCCCATCACGCTCGACCCGATCTTTTCGGGTTTGGCGTGGAGCCTCATCTTCGGTCTGTTCGCCTCGACGGCGTTCACGATTTTCGTCATCCCGACCGCCTACAAGGTCTTCTTCGGGAGGCAACTGTTGAAGAGCCTCGAGGAGTCAGAAGAGTAGGGAAGCGTGGAACTCCTCCGGGTCAACTGGCCCGGCGGATGCCCATTTTCTCGTGAATCTGCTCGACGAGCGCTTCGGGGAGATTGCCCGTGCCCAGCCGGGCACACAGATCGTGGGCCAAGTCCAAGGATGCGAAGACCTCGCGGCAGCGCTCGCAGATGATCTCGTCGTCCGGAAAGGGAACGCCCCGATCGAGAGCCTCCTGCTTCGCTTTCAGAAGATCCAGGCAGACTTGCCGGGAGTAGGCGACGGGTTGGGCCGGACGGCGCGGAATGTGCTCCTCGATCGCAGCACGCAACTTCATGCGCGCCCGGTGAAGTCTCGTTTTGACGGTGGCGGGCTTGATCCCCAATATCGCCGCGACTTCGTCCACGGAAAAACCTACGATGTCCTTCAGGACGAGAGGGACCCGAAAGCTCATCGGCAACTCGGCGACCGCCTCCTCCATGCGCTCGCGGCCCTCTTGCATCAATAGATCTTCCAACACGGTGGCGCGCTGGCGCCGCACATCGGGCATCTCGGAGGCGCCGAAGGGAGAGATGTCATCGAGCGAAACCACGCGTTCGGGCTCTCCCTTGCGGCGTCGGTGCATCCGTTGGCACGCTCGGACAGCGATTCTCCAGAGCCAGCTCGAGGGATTCGAGCGCCCCTCGAAGCCGTCCCAACACCGCCAGGCGGTCAAGAACACTTCCTGGACGAGATCGTCCGCATCCTCCTCGCTGCGGCAGATACGCCGAGCCAGAGCATGGAGACGGCCGCCAAACCGGCTGAGAAGCTTCGGTACGGCTTCCTCGCGGGGATCACCCGCTTTCGGAAGATCGCGGTCCTCTTGGGCTAAACTGCTATGGGCCATGGGACCATCGTATCTCGGGACGGAGCAACTTCATAGCGGGGCCATCATCGTGACCGAAACGGATGTCGTCATTGGAGTCGATCTGGGCGGAACCCACCTCAGATGCGTCCTGGCCAGACCTTCCGGAGATGTCCTCGACGCACGATCGGGCGACTCCGTTCCCCCCGGGGAGATCGGCGCGGTCCTGAATTCCCTGGTCGCAGGCGGGCGGGGATCAGCCGTCGCCGTGCACATCGCGGCGGCAGGCGTGGCGTCACCCGAACGGGAAGCGGAGTATCGGACGGCTCTGAACGAGACCTCGGGCTGGCTGGCAGATCGCTTGTCCATCGGGACGGACGTCGAAGCCGCCCATCGAGCCGCCCTGGGTGATGAGACGGGGGTCCTCGTCCTGGCGGGCACCGGGTCCGTGGCATGGGGACGCGGCCCCGATGGACGAGTCGCGCGCCGAGGCGGCCTGGGTCCGGTCCTCGACGACCGCGGCTCCGGATTTGATCTGGGCCTTCAGGCCCTTCGATCTTGCGTCGGAGCGCTCGATGGCATTCAGCCTTCCACGCTTCTTACGCGGCGCGTCCTGAATGCATTGGGGCCCGTCGACGCCCGGAGCCTTGCCGGGTGGATCGGTGCACTGAACCGTCGGCGGAAGCAGATCGCATCCCTATCCGTGGCCGTGATGGACGCTTGGCGTGGGGGAGACACCGAGGCTCGGACGTTCGTCGAGAATGGGGCCACGGAACTCGCACGACTTGCGTGCGCGGTCGCGGAAGAACTCGCCCTGACATCTCCGACGATTGCCCTCGCCGGAGGCGTACTCGATGGCGCGCGGGACTACGCCGAACTTGTGAAATCCCGCATCGCCAACTCCGCCCCGACAGCGGTGTTCGTCGAGAATACGCTCCCCCCAATCGCGGGAGCCGTTCTCATCGCTCTCGACCGCGTGAATGCTTCAGACTCCGAGGCCGCGCGGAATCGCCTTCGACTCACGATGCCGAGGACGTTCGACGCATTTCAACCGACGGTCTGACAGTGGAGGGACCGGAACGCCTCGTACGCCGTGGAAAGGATTCGTCCCCGGTCCGAAACCGAAAGCCCCACGAAGTCCAGCTCCGTGGCCTTCGCGGCACCGAGGAACGCCTCCTCGTCGGCTTCCGACAGGTAGAGATCGAGGCGATGGATGAAACTCACGAACGCCGCCTGCCGGGGGTGTTCATCGTTCTCGTAGTAGCGATGGTGACACGAGGCGACGGAGACGAGATCTGCGGAAAGTCCCCAATCCTCGGCCATCGCCCCACCAACCATTTCATGATTGCGGTAAAGCGCGTCGCCGACGAGACCGGTGTGGACGAGATCCATCAGCGTTCCATCCCGCTGGATCTCTTGGCTGAGGAGGTCCATCATCGCGACCTTCCCGATGTCCGAGAGCAGGGCCAGGAGAAACGCCTCGGCAGGTTCGAGCCCGAACATCGGCGCCACGGCGCGGCCCATCTCTCCCACCGACCTCGCCTGTCTCCACACCTCTGAAGCGTACTTGACGAGCCTCCGGTCACGGAAGACCGTCCCTTTGAACGAAAGAGCCAGGACCAGCCCGCGGAGGCCTCGGAATCCGACACGTCGCACGGCGTCGCCAACGGTTCGCAAGGACATGGGGGCGCCGTACAGGGGAGACGAGGCCAACCGCAAGACCTCGCCACAAAGGGAGGGGTCGGTCTCGATGACCTCCTCGATGTCCTCGATGTCGGCATTGGCATCCCCCAGAAGCTCCATGATTTTGAGAGCCGTCTCGGGGAGTTGCGGGAGAACCAGATTCCCAGCCTCGACGCGACGTCGGATGGACTCCGAGAGCCTGTCGTCCAGTTCCGCTTGGTCGACGTTCCGCAAGGCATAGCCGTCGAGGTTTCCCTGCCCGTCTCGTGAAGACGGCTGAAACCCGTTGGGAAGATCGATCGCGACGTTGTCTTGGGAGCCGGGCATACGAGAGACCTCGACGTCTTCTATCGACGCGAGCCGGACACGACGTCGACAGCATTATTATTCACACACAATGTCAATGATTCTGAAGGCGATGCCTCCCAGATTCCGAAAGGAAGATTGCAAGTCTTCCGTTGAATCGAGGCGAACGTCCCCATGCCCAAGTCCAAGAGCCCTTCGTTCCGACGTCGCAAGTACATCGTGGATCGGTCTCTCCAGCTCTCGATGGCGACGACGCTGCTCGGGATCCTCTGCATCTTCGCGCTCCTGTTCACGGCCGCGGTTTTGATCATGCCGTCCGATCGTGCGTTCGATCTGGTCTCGGGCGAGCAGGTCCGCAATCTGATTCTCGGAGTCAACGGAATCTGGTTCTTCGCCATCGGAGCAGGGCTCGCCGTGGTCACGATCCTCTTGACCCATCGCGTCGCGGGGCCAGCCTGGGTCCTGCGTCAGGCGATCGATTCGATGATGCGAGGCGACTTCAACTGCCGAACATCGATCAGGAAAAAAGACTATCTCCAAGGACTCTCCGAAGCCACGGGGGCGCTGAAGCTGCATCTCGAAACCTCCGCGCGGAGACGCTCGGAACTCCTCGATCGTCTCGAGGAAGCCATCGAGCAGGGTGACACGGAGAGAGCACGACGCGTCATACGTGTTCTCCGATCCAAGACGCCTGTCCGCCCCATGCAGGTTCGGGGCCGTGAATGAGTCATCGTGCTCCCAATGTCTGCGGGGGCAGCGCCCGCCGGACGTGCCTCGATGGGGGCGCGAGCCGGGGGTTTACGCTGCTCGAGCTCATGATCTCGATGGCGATCCTGGCACTCGCCCTTGGAGGCGTCTACTCCTGGTTTCTTTCCACGACGCGCGCAGCCGGCGTGGTGACGACGAAAAGCGAGCTCGGTCTGAGTGCGTCCCGTGCTCTCGAGAGGATCGCCGGAAGACTTCTTCCGGCCGGATTGGACACCCTCTTTCCGCCTCACCCCACCGCCCCGTTGGGGACGTCTTCGCTCACGTTCAATCGGAGCCAGGGCTTCGTCGGTGGTCAAAAAACCTGGGAGGCTCCGACCACGATCGCGTTTCGCCTGGCACCCGGCGAACTGGACGACGGACTGGACAATGACGGCAATGGCATCGTGGACGACGGGCAGGTCGTCCTCACGGTCCACGCCGGGCAACCCGACGAGCAGGAAATCATCCTCTGCGGGAGAGTCAAGAGATACTGGGGCACGGAGATCGCCAACGGGGAAGATGACAACGGGAACGGTCTGGTGGATGAACCCGGGCTCAGTTTCGAGCTCACCGGCGACAAGATCATCGTTCGTTTGTCGATGCAGGCCCTCACATTCGGGGGCAAGCTCGTGACCGCGGATGTGGAAACATCCGTGAGGCTGAGGAATTGAGATGCAGAGGATGAACGACAAGCCCGAGCCTGGGGACAGCGGAAGAATCGCCGTCTACGTCCTCATCGCGGGTGTCGTTCTCGTGATCGCCATGGGCGGAGTTCTCCGTTCCGCGAGGACAGCGTCCGATGAGGTCCGCCAGACGCTCGACAACGAGCAGGCGTTCTACACGGCGGAGGCGGGCATCGAAGCCGCCATGACCGATCTGCTCGCCGGGGGACATGGAGTGCTGGGGGACTCCGACCGGCCGGTGCCATTCCTCCGAGGCTCCTTTTGGGTTCGCTCCGAGACCCTGGCGACGGGAGAGATCAGACTCACGTCGACGTCGATCCTGGGCCCTCTCCGACGTCAGGTGGAAGCGGTGGTACGGATTCACCGTGTCTCCGGAGCCCCGGCCCTGTTTCTCGGATCGGGGAGCGCGAATCGCCCGCTCGTCCTCGATGGATGGGGGAAGAGCGCGGACCGTGTGACTGGCGGCATCTACACCGCCGGGGATCTCCTCCTGGACGGCGAAGCGAAATGCGAAGGCCCCATCGTCGCGGGAGGACGCATCGATGGGATCAAGGGACTCGCGCACCGAACGCTGGTCGACCCCGACTTCACGAGACTCCCGGAGACATCCGCTGTCGCCATCTCTTTGGGAGATGGCTCCACGGCCCCGGACTGGGCGGCACGAGCCCTGCTTCGCAACCCGACCGACCGACAAGAGCTCTGGGATCTCACGCCCGGCGACGATTTCTTCCTCGACGCGGAGCGTCTGCGCGTTCCGCCGCCTCAGGAAACGAGCGACGGCTGGGTCGTCCGCGTGCCCGGCAACCTCTGGTTCGCAAGTCCTCAAAGCGAGGAGATGGTCGTTCGAGGACGAGGAGGACGACCGTGTCGCCTCACATTCGTCGCCGAGGGATCGGTCTTCATTGCCGACGACATCCGCCTCGAAAACGAGTCCTCCTCGGCTCTGGGAATCGTTGCTCTGGCCGGAGACAGCGACGACGGCGCGATCGTCTTCTGCAGCCCAGAGGCGGAAGAACGACCTCCACGGTTCGTGCGAGCCCATCTCGCGGCCGAAGGTCGGATCCTCAGTGCCTTGCCGCCTTCGGATGCCTCCTTGACGATCCGGGGCTCGGTGACGGCGCTCAAAGGCATGGATCTGGGCGCGGGAGCGGAGTTTGTTCTCCGGATTCAGGGGCTCGACGGTGAGGGCGATCTCCCTCCCGCTCTTCCCCACGGCACCGTCCTGGCGATTCACGAGATCCTCTCCTGGCGGGAGACAAAGCCAGGGGGTGTCCGATGAAACGCACACTCTGCCTGGCGCTGTTCCTTGGGCTCTGTGTGCCAGCAGGCGGTCAAGAGGACTCTGGCGGCGCCATCGCATCCCTGGCGAAGATCCTGACGTCAGCAAGGGAACGCGGACTGCGTGAAGCGGATTCCGTGGGCGTTCTTCTTTCGTCGTCTCCCCATGGCTCATCGGAAGCCCTTTGCCGGCTGATCTGGCAGGGTGCGCCTCCTACTGGGAGTGAACGCCATGCTCGCCCTCTCTCCCCATGGGAGCAATCGGCGGTGGTCGAAGCCCTAAGAAGACGCCCAAAGAGCGAACTGCGCAAGTTTCTCGAACTCCACGCCCTGACGAAGTCGTCGTCGACGGGTGAGAAATTGGAAGTGATGAAGGTCATCGAACTCGCCGGGGGGCGGGACCTGTTTCCGTTGCTGCTCCGCGTGGCGGGCTCTCTCACGGCACTCGAGCGACGGCTCCCGGGGCCGCTCCGAGCCTTTGAACGGGCTACCGCCGAACTCCTTCGAAGGGACCCCCGGTGCATCGGCGCCCTGCGTTCCGCAGCATCCAAGCTATCCGAAGAAGAGACACTCCTTCTCGTTCAAGCCATGGGACGCGTTCACGTGCGAGGGATCGATGACGTTCTCCTCGGTCTACTGGGACGCAGCGAATCCCTTGACAGATCGGTCTTGGCGGCACTTCTTCGCGGCCCCCGGGGGCACCGTCCAAGCCTCATGGCGCGGAGCGCCCTCGCGCGCTGTCTGGAATCGAACCGCGACGACATTCGAGTCCTCGCAGCCCGTGTCGTGGCCAGCCTCCATGAGGTCGACCTCACACCCCTGCTCATTCAGCTCCTCGGAGCGACATCGCGTCGCGTGGCGAAGGCCGCCGAAGAGTCGCTGGCAGCGCTTTCCAATCGCCGTCTGGGAGGCGACGCGTCGGCCTGGCAGGCGTGGTATGAGAAGGAACAGCAGTGGATCGAAAATCGTTGGCCCGATCTCCTCGAGAAGATTCTCGGTTCCGAGGGGGGGGCATCGACCCAAGCCTTTCGTGAAGCACTGCTCCACCCACTCTATCGGGACATCATTTCGAGAGATCTCGTGGAGCTCCTTCCCGACGCCGACGAGTCGCTTTGCCGAATCCTCTGCAGTTTCCTGGGGAACCTGGGATCGCCCTGGTCGGAGGACGGGCTCGCGGCACTGACCCACGACCCCAGACCCGCGGTAAGACGGGAGGCGGTCAAAGCTCTCCGCTTCATTCGGTCGAAGGCGCTCCAGCGCTCCCGATGAACGTCTGAAGGGTCTGACCCAGAACCTCCAGCTGAACCGGCTTCGCCAGCATCTCGTTCATGCCCGATTCGAGGCATCGCTCCTTGTCGGCAGGCATCGCGCTCGCGGTGAGGGCGATGATCGGAAAGTCTGCGGACACCCCCGTCATCGCACGGATGGCACGCGTGGCGTCGAACCCGTCCATCCGCGGCATGTCGCAGTCCATGATGACCGCATCGATGCCTCCCTGCTCGAAGGTCTTGACCGCCTCGATCCCGTCCTCGGCCGCAACGACCTCGTAGCCGAGCTTCTCCAGCATCCGACGGGCGACCGTGCGATTGACGGGATTGTCCTCTGCCAGCAGGATTCGCGGCCTCGACGGGAGAGAGTCCGTATCCGCGGCTTCAATGCGCGGCTCGTCCTTGGACGGACACTCTGTCGGAGCACTCAGGTCCTCCAGAACGGCATCGAGCTCCCGACGACGAACCGGGCGGGGGACGAAGCCCATGCGGTCGTCGCCCTCGATCAAGGATCGGGAGCCGCCGCCTCTTTCCGTAACGACGACGAGCGGGGAATCCGGAGTCCGCTTGCGCACCCGCGCGACCATCTCGGACTGGTCCGCGGAGTCCACGTCCAGAACGACGAGGCACGGGTCTTCCAGGCTCGTGAAGTCGATGTCGCCGATCGAAGTCTCTTCCCGCACGTCGACGCCCGATCGCCGCAGTCGCGACGCGAGGGCCTCGCGCCCTCCGCGGGTGGGTGAGATGAGAAGGGCATGATTCCAGGGGCGGGAGGCCCTCGCATCGGCCGAAGCGAGGAATTCGACGGCCACCGTGAAGCGGAAGCACGAGCCTTCCCCCTCGACGCTTTCCAGGGAGATCTCTCCTCCCATGATCTCCGTAAGGGTCCGGCAGATCGCAAGTCCGAGTCCCGTTCCGCCGAATCGTCGGGTCGTACTGAGGTCGGCTTGCATGAACGGCTCGAAGACGACGTCCTGCTTGTCATTGGGGATTCCTGGCCCGGTATCGCGCACGACGAACGCGAGGCGTCGCTTCCCATCGTCGCTGGAGCGGCCGACGGCATCCTCCTCGACACTCACCTCCACGTAGCCGTCGGAAGTGAACTTGACGGCATTCCCCACCAGATTCAGGAGAATCTGCTGAATCCTCAGACGATCTCCCTTGACCCGCCGCGGCACGTCGGGAGAGATATTGATCCTCAAGTCGAGCCCCTTCTCCGCGGCGTCCCCATAGACGACACCGACGACGTGGTCCACCGTTTCGTCGAGGTCGAGTTCCGCAGACTCGACAACGAGTTTGCCGGAGCCGGCCTTCGTGAAATCGAGGATGTCGTTGATGAGGTTGATGAGGAGCCCGCCCGAGTGGCGAATCTCTTCGACGCACTCCCTTTGTTCGTCGTCCAGAGAAGTGCCCTCCAGAAGTTGGGCAAACCCCAGGACACCGTTGAGGGGCGTGCGGAGTTCGTGGCTCATGACCGCCAGGAACTCGCCCTTCGCCTTCGCGGCCTGCCTGGCCTCCTCGAGGGCGAGCCGGAGATCCGCATTGGCCCTGTGAAGCTCATCGGTTCGTTCCCGCACCTGAGACTCCAAGCGCGCGTGTGTCTGTCCGACTTGGCGGGCCATCCAGTTGAACGAGGCCGCCAACTCGCTGATCTCATCCGAACCCTGCTCGTCGGCCCGGGCCCGGTAGTCCCTCTCCGCCATGAGCCTGCACGTCTCGAGAAGGTTTCCAAGCCTCCGAATGACGTAACGACGCAGAAAGGTCGTTGACGCGGAAATGGAGCATCCTGCCAGAGCCAGGAAGACCAGGACAGTGAAGAGGAGATACTGTTCCTCCCGAAGACTCGCCCTCTCATAGGCCTCCTGCAGGGAATGATCCAGAGCGGACTGGGTCTTCGCCAAGTGGGCCGTCATGGCACTGCGATCGGGCAGAAGCCGAATCCAACCGAGGACATCTCCACCCCGGTCGATCTCGTAGAGAATCGCTCCCTGCGTCTCGTCGGCGTCCTCCCTCAAATCCGTCTGCGGCTCCACCGCGTGGACACCGTTGGCCAAGTCGACTCTCAAGTCGCGAACACGCTCGGACGCTCGGAGGGCCGCCGCGAGTTTGCGGAGCGTCGAGAAGTCACCGCTCTTGTAGGAGTCGACAGTGGCCTGGGCAAGGACGCTCACGAGGTCCTTCAGATCACTCTCGAACGTCTTGTTGGCGAATTCGACTTCACTGCGGCCCTTGGCCCGGATCTCTTCCTCCGCACGAGCGATCTGCTGCCGTATCCCCTGCCGGGCATGGAGGTACAAGGCGATACACCCTGCAGCGCTGGGGAGAAGAATGGCGCACAAGGTGAGTACGGACATGCGTCGGTGAAGACGCGAGCGGAAACGGCGGCGGTCTTGGATCACTTCGGTTCTCGGCGGATGGAAAAACCCCCTCAATCCTCATCGTCCGGCGAGGGAACCGGGCTTTCGGAGAACGTGCGCCCGCCCGTTCGTTTTTTTATGCATTACTTCGGCGGCGCCTCGGCTGCCGATAGCGGAGAAGGAGGCCTGCCTTTGAGCCAGCACATGCCGATGAGAGCTCCCGAGTTCACTCCCCTGTCGGAATCAGCCGGAACGGGGTTGATCGACGTCCTGCTGGCCATGTCGGTCATCATTGCCGCCGCTTTGACCGCGTTTCACCTGACGGTGTCGACGGTCGCCACCGGGGCCGCGAACGAACGCCTGAGTGCCGCACGGCGGGTCATTCGAAAAGCCATGACGGATCTGGAACGTCGAACCTTCGACGAGGTATTCCTGGCCTTCAACGACAACCCCATGGACGATCCGGAAGGGCCAAGCTCCGCCCCGGGGGCCGAAACCTTCTACGAGGCGGTGAGAAGCGCGGAAAACGACGAGTTGATCATTCGACGGGTCGACGGTGCATCTCAGACCTCCAACCGGGCCGGCCTCTTCCGAGTCGTCGTCGAGTTTCCCACGGCCAGCGACGGCTCCCTCTCCGAGACACGCACCGACTTTCTGAAAGGGTTTCCGTCCGATTTGAATCGAAACGGTCATTCGGCGGATCCGCACCTCGGCGTGGCAGACGTCGATCTGCTTCCCATGAGGCTCCGTGTCGTTTGGGAAGGCTCCGCCGGCCCCGAATCCCTGGAGCTGGCGAGGGTCTTCTCAAGACGCTGAGGCCCTCCGTCAACCGGCGTCAGGACTCTTGCTCGCCTTGCGATAGAGCAGATACATCATTCCCACGAACGCTCCCATGGAGACCAACTCGACAGGTCGCCCACCCGAGAGATTCCTCCACGCCGTGAGACCCGGCACCTTCATGTTCATGACGAGAAGGACCGCCACGAGGATGCCCATGATCGCTTCGCCGGCCACGAGCCCCGAGCCGAAGAGAAGGCCCCGATGAATCACCTTTTGCTTCTCCGCTTCCGAGAGGCCCGCCTTGGCGGATCGTTTCTCGACGAGCTGATAGATGAACCCCCCGAAGAGCATGGGAAAGGTCACGGTCCAAGGGAGATACATGCCGACGGCCAAGGGCATGGCATAGAGTCGAAACTTCGTCTTCCTGGGTTCCAGGACCCAAGTGTCGATGACGATGGCGAGGACACCGACCGCCGCCCCCCACCCCACCATCGTCCAGCCGATCTCACCCGTACCGAAAAGTCCCTCGGTCAACTTCGCGAAGAGATTCGCCTGAGGCGCCTTCAGAGCGTCCACGCCCTCGCGCGCGGGGGTCCCGATGCCGTAGGCGTGATGAAGAAGGGAGAGGATGGGCGCGATGATGAAGGCCGGAATGATCGTCCCAAGGACTTCCCCCAGCTGCAGCTTCTTGGGCGTCGCTCCCACGATCTGACCGATCTTCAGATCCTGGCAGATATCCCCCGACGTGCAGGCAGCGCAGCACACGACGCCGGCCACGCCCAAGGTCGCCAACATCCCGGAAGTCCCCGTGTATCCGAGCAGAAGCAAAAGTCCCGCCGTCACGAGGACGGTGCAAATCGTCATCCCTGAAACCGGGCTGTTGGACGAGCCGACGAGCCCCACGATGTAGCTGGCCACGGCGACGAAGAAGAACGCGAGGACGAACATCACGGGCGCCGTGACGGACGTCGTCAACAGGCTCCCCGTCATGAGATAGTCGACGACCGCGCTGGCGACGAGGGCGACGAGAAAAAGAGAGATCAGTGTTTTTCCGGAAATGCTCCTGTCGGTGCGAAGTGCATCGGGGTCCTCACCGTGACGGATGCCGTGGATGGCGGTCTTGATGCCCGCTGCGATGCTCGCCCCCACCTTCAGGATGGAGTAGATGCCGGCAATCACCATGGCGCCGATGCCGAAGTAGCGGATCTTCTCGTCCCAAACCGCCCATGCGAAGTCCAGGTTGGACTGATCGCCCTGGTCCATGCCCATGCTGAGCAGAGGTATGGCGACCAGGTGTGAAATCGCGCCACCCAGGAAAATCAACAACGAGATCTCCCAACCCACGATGAAGCCCACGGCCATCAGCATGGGCGAGACATCGGTGCCGACCATCACGACGGCCTTGCCCGCTCGGAAAGCGGTCTCGGCCGTCCCCACGAAAACACCGACGATCGATTGCAGCGCCTTGAACAGGGCGCCGAAGCCCAGAGCGGAGAAAATCCCCTTCATCTCGGCTCCGCCCCGGTCTCCCGCCTTTAGCACCTCGGCGCAGGCGACGCCTTCCGGGTACTTCAATTCTTTTTGCTCGATGATCATCGCCCGGCGCAGAGGAATCATCATGGTGACACCCATGAGCCCTCCCGAGAGAGCGATGAGCGTCGTCTCCCAGAACTTGAACTCAGTCCAGAGCCCCGCGACGACGAGCGCCGGAACCGTGAAGATGATGCCGGCTGCCAAACTCTCTCCGGAACTGGCGATCGTGTGCACGATGTTGTTCTCGAGGATCGTGCCTCGCTTCATGAGACCGCGGAGAATGCCCATGGAGATGACGCTGGCTGGAATGGCGGCGCTGACGGTCATGCCGGCCTTCAGCCCCACGTACATATTGGCGGCACACATGATGACGCTCAGCAAGAGCCCCAAAGCGACGGCTTGAAACGTGAATTCCGGGAGGATCTTCCCCGGCGGAACATAAGGTTTGATCTCGTCGGACATCTCGCGTCTCCTCCTCGAAGCGGGCATGGATTCTTGATTCCGTGGCCGAAACCAGTTGCCAGGAGACACGTTCCGTCGTCGATTGACAACCCCCC
>DRQF01000232.1 GCA_011369445.1 Planctomycetota bacterium
AACCAAAGATGTCCGAACTCGACGACGCCAGAGCGATGGTAGGAGCCATGGCGGAGCGGAAGACCCCATGGCCAACGATCCAAGTCTCGCTGCACCAGATGCCGTGACGCGGTGACCGCCCAGGCGACGAGCCGAGGCTCCCTGTCACGCGCCCCCCACGCAAGGAATCCGAGAGCCGTGTCGTACTCCAGATTCCCGGCGTCCTTGCGGCTCCATCTCCAGTCCCCGAGGTTCTCCTCACCGGGCCAGATCACACCGGCGGTCACGAGGGCATCCGGGGTGAGCAGGGGTTTCAGCGTCCTCGCAAGGGGACGCAGAAGCCACTTCGGCGGCTTCTTCTTGCTGACGAGGCGAAGCGACCCCAGCAAGGGTTCCGCGTCCGGCACGGGAAGAATCACCGGGTCCACCCAAGGGCAGGCCACGAGCGCGCGACGGGGACGCGACCCGCGGATGCGCAGGGCGCGCCCGGGGCGCACGCCGGAATACCAGTGGTAGTTCGAAGCGACCAGGACCGCATGAATCGTCCCATCGTCGTCGACCCGAAACGAGGATGGCGTCATCCGGAGGAACTCACGTTGGGCGAGACAAAAGGAACCGGCTCGCGTCCGCCAAGCCATCGCGGGAACGAGGTCCTCCCGACGGGGCGCACCCTCGAAGTCGGGGCGAAGCGCCAGCCCCAGCCTGGAGTCCGCCTCGAGGCGCAGGGGGAGTCGGAAGGGCGAAACCCGCGCCCGTGCCCCCCCGAAGGCGAGTCCTCGAAGGGGCGACGCCGAGCGGATGCGAAAAAGCAAGGGGACTCCCGGGTCGATCCGCGCAGCGGCCGGGAACCACGTCTCGACGGTGACCTCCGCCAAGGAGGCCGTCAGACTCCACCGCTGAACGTAGTCGATGTCCAAAGCCGCCCCCGCGGGGCGAAAGCGGCCGCGACAGAGAATGACCGCGCGCAGGGGGCCGGTCTCTTCAAAGCTCACGCGAGGGGGTATGGCGCTCCCCTTCCCCTCGAGCGTCATCGTCAACCGAAAGGGAGGCGATCCTGAACGTCCCTCGAAACGCCCGCAAGGGAGACCTTCTTCGACGTCCACGGCGAAGCGATATTCGTCAGCGAGTACTCGGAGGCTCCCATCCTTCTCCTTGGCGTCGAGTCCCCGCCCCCCCAGGGCTTTCTCGGGGGCCGAGACGACCCGGAATCGCAACCTTTGCCTGTGTCCCGGACGGGGACTGCAGGGAAAACTCACCGCGGCCCGCGCAACACTTCCATCGGGATGCATGACGAGAGCGGTGGATTGGCAAGGACCGCCCCCGCGGCCGGCCAGGACGACAGCGTGCCGCCCGGGGACGAACGTGCCCCTTGGAAAGAACAAACCGGCGGTGACGATACGAGTTTTCTCGCGCACGTCTTTCGGCCACCAAAGATCCACTCGTGGGCCCTGGGCCTCGGTCATGGCGACGAGGAGCAAGACCCAAGGAATGCATCGAATTCGTCCGAACACTGGCCAGCCTCCCCCACCATGACGTACCCTGATCTCCCATGGTGACGGAGAAGTCGAAACATCCTCGCATCGGCATCCTTGGCGGTTCCTTCGATCCGGTGCACCGGACCCACGTCGACCTGGCGGAGCGCGCCCGGGACGCCCTGGGGCTCGACCGGGTCCTCCTCATTCCCGCGGCGCATCCTCCCCATAAGCTCGACCGCCGCCTGAGTTCGGACGCGGACAGGCTGGCGATGCTAAAGCTGGCCCTCGAAGGAAGAGAAGGGCTCGAAGTGGACGATCGCGAGCTGAGGCGGGGTGGTATCTCCTACACGATCGACACCGTGGAAGATCTCTTGGCGCAATACCCCGGCGCGGAGATCTATCTCATCATAGGGGGCGACAACCTCGCCGACATCGCGGGGTGGCGGCGATTCCCCGATCTCGCCCGCCAGGTGATCCTCGTGGCGTTCCGCCGCCCAGGGAGTCCCCAAGACGTTCCCCTGGCTCTTCGGGAGACGCCGGGACTGACGATGGAAGTCCTGGCAGCGCCCCTCTCCGCCGTGAGTTCGACCGAGATTCGCAAGCGCGCGGCCGAGGGCGCAAGCCTCGCGGGGCTCGTCCCGCCGCCCGTCGCCGAATACATTCGCCGCAAGAGGCTCTACGGAGCGAACAAATGAGGCCCGAGGGCCGCCGAATCAGTCCGCCGACCGAAGATGGTCCGCGAGATCCGATTCCATCACCTCGACCTGCCGTCCCTGACGAACATCCTTGACCTGAACGACGCCTCGTTCCAGCTCGTCGGGCCCCTGAATGAGGACGAAGGGGATGCCGAGTTTGACGGCGTGCTGAATCTGCTTTTTGAAGCGACTCGGCTCGAACCACACCTCCGTGGGAATACCCTCCCCCCGCAGGCGCGTGGCCAACCTCAAGGATGTGGTTTGCGGAACGTCTTCCAGATGGAGAACGAGCGCTCGCGTCGGAGATTTCCTGCTCTCGAGACGCCCCAGCTTGACGAGCGCGCTCTGCACCCGGCTGAGGCCGATGCTGACACCCGTCGCGGGAATGTCCCCCACGCCATAGATCGAGAGCAGATCGTCATACCGACCGCCGCCGCCCAGGCTTCCGAAGGACGCGAGTCCCGTCAACTGAAACTCGTAGATGGGCCCCGTGTAATAGTCGAGCCCGCGAGTGAGCACGAGATCGAAACGCAGTCGTTCGTCGGGGACATCGAGGGCGGCCAACCCGTCGAACAACGCGGCCATCTCGTCCAGCGCCTCCCCCGCCCCCGGGACCCCTTCGAGCGTCGCCCGCAGCGCCTCGAGGGTCGCCGTCGGGCGGCCGCCGTTCTCCTCACTCACGGCGATGAGCTGAAAGAGCCTGTGGGTGGCGTCGGCGGAGATCCCCTTCTCATCCAACTCGGCGGCGACCTTCTCCCGCCCGATCTTGTCGATCTTGTCCAGCGCCGTGCACACGGTCTTGTCCTGGTCGGCATCGAGCCCCGCGGCGGTAACGAGGACTCGCAGCAGTTTTCGATTGTTCACGCGCATGACCAGCCCGGCCTCGTCGTCGAGCAATCCCAAGGCCTCATAGACCCGATAGCAGACGGCGACATTCTCGGCATCCGCCATCAAAGAGGGCGACCCCACCGTATCGACGTCGCACTGGTAGAACTCGCGATACCGCCCCTGGGCCGGCTGGGGGCGATCGGCCCGCCAGACCGGCTGGATTTGATAGCGCTTGAACGGACGGGGCAATTCTGGATGCATCGCCACCAGGCGAGAAAGGGGAACGGTCAAGTCGTAGCGCAGTGCCAGCGTGCGTCCCCCTTTGTAGGCCAAGGGGTAGATGAGCTTGTCGCCTTCCTCACCGTACTTCCCGAGGAGAATGTCCAAAAACTCGATCGCCGGCGTCTCGACGGGTGCGAACCCGAAGGTCTCGAAGATGCGCGTCATGACCTCGAGCATCTCTCTGCGAGGAATCATGTCCTCGGGCAGGGCATCTCGGCATCCCTTGAAGAGACGGGGCTGGATCGTTGAGGCCATGGTCCACTCCTGGCAAGTTCACCGGAACATCGGGGCCAGTCTACGTGGGAGCCGGAGAGGCACAAACCCGCGACCGGTCCAGCACGGCGCCCCGCCCGGAATTTCCACTCACGGGATCAGAGATATAACTCCTTATTCCGCGCCATTTTGTTTCCTGTTGACGCTTCCGGAGGAGCGCTGCTATAGTGCGCCCACCGACGAGAAGGAAACCGATCGCGCACACGGCGCGTGCTAGCCCTCGGATAGGAATTGGAGAACTCCTCGATGCGCATCACCAGGACATTGGTCTTCCTGGCCTTGGCCATGTTGCCCGCACTCACGACGAGCTGCGCCACCTCGACGACGACGGTCACCGGCATGACAAAGATCGCGGACGACGCGTACGCCGCCGACGAGCAGATCACCGGAGACTTGGGGGCGGCGGTGGACGCGCCCTTCAACGCGGTGGGCGCGGTTTGGAACGAACCCCAGACCGAGTTCCCCTTCTACCTCACGTCGATCGTGGACCCCTACAACTACCCGCACATGCTTTGGCGGGCGTTCTACACGGTCTGGACCGTCCCGGTGAATCCCCTCTACCACGTGACCAAGGGGCCCGTGGAGGACTGGGACTCCAACATCTCCCCCATCGGGGAGACCATCTCCTACGACTTCAATCCGGCTCCTCACGGAGGCGATTCCCTGGGATATTTCACGAGCCGGTGGGAGAGCACGCGAAAGCACTTCCGTAACATCGGCGAGACGTTGAAGTACCACTTCCTGAACACGAACAGTGCGTTCCCGCCGTACGATCGCTTCTATCCGGAAGTGTGGCAGAGCGACAAGACTCTCCTTCACCGCACGTTCGACATTCATCTGTTCCGCTACGACTGGGACGATCCCTACATCGACTGAGCGAGGGCTTTCGCCCACACCGGACGAAATTCATTCACCAAGCGGGCGACCAGGTCATCCTGGTCGCCCGCTTTGCGTTCGAGCCGCGTCGCATCCTCGAATTTCCTCATCCAGGTCATCTGGCGACGGGCGAACTGCCAGGTTCTCGTCTTGATCGCAGCGACGACCTCATCGAGCGGCGGGACGCCCTCCTCGAGGAAGCGGGCGAGTTCCTTGTACCCCAAGGCCTGAGACGCCTCCGGCCCGAGGCGCGACCCCTCCATCAAGCCACGAACCTCTTCCAGCCATCCCGCCTCCATCATGCGATCCACTCTCTCCTCGATCCTCGCGCGGAGCACATCTCGGGGCCACGTGACCGAATAGAGACGAAACGGGTAGCGGGGGGCGCGAAACCAGTCGCGACGGTGCGCGCTCGCCGGCCGGCCCGTGAGAGCATGCAGCTCCAGGGCTCGCTCGATCCGCTGATAATCGTTCGGATCGATTCTGGCTGCCGACTCGGGATCGACCTTCGCAAGGCGAGCATGAAGCGCTCCCACGCCGACATCGTCCCGCTCGCGGCGAAGATTTTCTCGAAAAGCCTCGTCCCTGGGTGGCCCGCCATGCACCCCGTAGAGGAGCCCCGTGAGGTACATCGCCGTCCCGCCCACACCCACCAAAGGGCGCCTGCGTCCGTGGACCTCCGCCACGACCTTCTCCGCCAAGGAGAGAAACATGGCCAAATCCATGTGTTCCTCCGGATCTCGAACATCCACGAGATGATGCGGAGCCAGCTTCATCAAATCCGAAGAGGGCTTGGCGGTCCCGATGTCCATGCCGCGGTAGACCTTCATGGAGTCCAGGGAAAGGACCTCTCCCCCCAGACGGCGCGCCACGTGGGCACCCAACCGGTTCTTTCCCGACCCGGTCGTTCCTGTCACGATCAAA
>DRQF01000233.1 GCA_011369445.1 Planctomycetota bacterium
GACGTAAAATGCAGATAGTGACGGCGCGCAAGACCGAAATGGGCGGCTTCATCCTCCTCGTCGGCCACCTCGTAGGTGGCTCGTTCGAGCAGCCCCATCACCCTGGGGACCATGGACGCGGCGTTGGGAAGAGAGCGCACGAATCGCACCATCTGGCCTATGTCTCGTCCCGTCAGACGTTCCTTCTTCGGCACGCGAAGACCGAGTTTCTCCAGGTTTTTCAGCACCTCCGCTTGCTCCTCCGGATCCTTTTCCGGGTGAATGCGGTAGATGGTGGGAAGCCCCGCAAGCTTGAAGAAATCGCCGACGGCTTGGTTCGCCGCCAACGCCGTCTCCTCGATGAGCGTCTGGGAGAAGTACGTCTCCGCCTTGTAGACACCCACGACGTTGCCGTCCGCGTCGAATCGAAACTTCCTCTCGCCGCTCTGCATACGAAGAGATCCCTTGCGGTCGCGAATGGCCTGCTGACGCGTGGTCCAGGCCTGGAAGAGGCGGAGGTCCTCTTCGAGATCTTTGATGCGCTCGGTGCTTTCGTTTTCGACGCCGTCCAGCAGATCCTGGACCTGCTTGTACGTGCAACGGCGCATGCTGCGGATGACGCTCTTGGTCATCGTATACGACGTGCGTCTTCCCTCGCGGTCGAAGTCCATGAAGACGGAGAACGCGAGACGAGGTCGATCAGGCACCAAGGAGCAAAGACCGTTTGAAAGCTCCTCCGGCAACATCGGAACCACCTGATCGGGCAGATAGACGCTCGTGGCGCGAGCGAGCGCCTCGTCGTCCAGTCGGGTGCCAGGGCGAACATAGTGACTCACGTCGGCGATGTGAACGGAGACCTGGACGCCGCCATCAGCCAGAGGCTTGATGCAGATGGCGTCGTCGAAATCCTTCGCGTCCTCTCCATCGATGGTGAAGATCCGTTCGCCGCGGAGATCGGCCCGTTCCTCGACACCCTCGTAGTCGGAGGGCAAGGGATCGTCGGGAAGGTTTGCCACCTCTAAGAGGACTTCCTCGGGGAAAACCGTCCGCACTCGGAACGAGCCGAGCAGCAGCATCTCCTCCGAATCCTCGTCCCGGTAGGCGGGAGGGCCATGGGCCATGGGGCCAAAGCCCGGCGGGCGGGAGTCGATGCGTTCGCGGGCTCCCGCTTCCCCCTCCTCCTCCTCGTCCCCGTCCTCGCCGCTGGAAGGCTCCTGGTCCTCGGCGTCGGGAGCGTCCTCGCCCACGCCAGCGGAAGCCTCCTGAGCGTCGTCGTCGTCTCCGCCGCCGAAAAGCTTCTTCAGGTCGTCGAAGCTGGAGAAATCGCCGCCGCCGGTCATGCCCCTCCCGCTTTCATCTGAGCCCGCGCCGCCTCCACCACCGCCTCGACGGTGAACCCGAAGCGGCGGAAGAGCTCCGCGCCCGGAGCCGACGCACCAAACGCGTCACGCGTCACGGTCGCCCCGCGGCGGCCGACGTACCTCTGCCAGCCAAACGAGGAGCCCGCCTCGATGGCCACGCGGGCGGTGACGGCATGCGGGAGCACGGATTCTCGATAGTCTTCGTCCTGCCGCTCGAAGAGTTCCCAGCAGGGGAGGCTCACGACTCGCGCCGGGACGGCGTCCGCGGTGAGACGCTCCCACGCCCGAACGGCGAGGCCGAGTTCACTGCCCGTGGCGAGGAGGATGACCTGGGGCGAGCCCCCCGCGGCATCCGCCACCACGTAGCCGCCACGGCGAACGCCCTCCGCCGAATTGAAACGTGTTCGATCCAGCGTGGGATGAGCCTGCCGGCTGAGAACGATGGCGGAGGGACGATCTTTCGTGGCAAGAATGGTCTTCCATGCCTCGACGACCTCGTTGGCATCGCCCGGTCGATAGACATCCAGGCCCGGGATCGCACGCAAACTCGCCACGTGCTCGATGGGCTGGTGCGTGGGCCCGTCCTCGCCCACGCCGATGCTGTCGTGGGTGTAGATCCATGTGACGGGAAGTTTCATCATGGCCGCAAGGCGGTGCACGGGTCGCATGTAGTCACTGAAAACGAGGAACGTCCCTGTGTACGGACGCAATCCCGAGAGCGCCATTCCGTTGGCGATGGCGCCCATGGCGTGCTCGCGGATGCCAAAGTGAAGGTTCCTACCGTCGAAGTGGCCCTTCTCGAAGTCGCCTCCCCCCCCGATCGCCGTCTTGTTCGAACCGGCGAGGTCCGCGGAACCGCCGACGAGCCAAGGGATACTCGCTCCCAGGATCTGCAGCGTCTTGCCGGAGGCTCCGCGCCCGGCCATGCCCTTCTCCGAAGGTTCGAACTCCGGGAGGTTGGTCTCCCAACCCTCCGGGATGTCGCCATCGAGAAGCATCTCGAGCTCGCGCGCCTTTTCAGGCTCCTTCGCGGCAAGGGCCGACCAGCGGGCGTCCCAATCGCTGCGAAGCGCTTCCCCCTTGGCGCGACCGCGAGCCGTCATCTCTTCCCGCACCCCCTCGGGGACTTGGAAGTGCTGGTCGGGATCGAGCCCAAAGAACTCCTTGGCGGCGCGAATCTCATCCTCACCCAGCGGAGCTCCGTGGGCATCCGCTGTATCCTGTTTGTGGGGCGCGCCGTAGGCGATGTGACTCCGGACGCGGATGAGCAGCGGTTTCTCACGATCTTGCTTCGCGGTTCGAAGGACCTCGCGGAGAGCACCGAGGTCGTTGGCGTCTTCCACCGACGCGGTCTCCCAGCCGAGGGCCCGAAATCTCGCGGGCACGTCCTCGCCCCACGCCAAGTCCGTGGCCCCCTCGATGGTGATGCGATTGTCATCCCATATCCAGGTGAGAGCCCCCAGGCCGAGGTGCCCCGCCAGGGCAGCGGCTTCGTAGGAGATCCCTTCCATGAGATCGCCATCGCCGCCCAAGGCGATGACCTTCCAGTCGATGATCTTCACGTCGGGCAAGTTGTAACGGGCCGCCAACCACTCGCGAGCGAGCGCCATCCCGACCGCGTTGGCGAACCCCTGCCCCAATGGGCCAGTTGTCGTCTCCACAGCCGGGCAATGGCCGTACTCCGGGTGACCGGCGCACGGACTTCCCCACTGGCGAAAGCTCTTGAGGTCGTCGAGGGACACACCTTGGCCCCACAGATGCAGCGTCCCATACAGGAGCATCGAGGCATGCCCGCACGACAAGACGAACCGGTCGCGCCCCGGATGCCTCGGGTCGTCCGGGGCGAAGCGCAGGAACTCGTCCCAGATGGCGTGAGCCACCGGCGCCAGGGCCATGGGCGTACCCGGATGTCCGGAATTGGCTCTCTGGACGGCGTCCATGGCCAAACAGCGAACCGTATCCACGGCCAGTCGATCGATCTCGGCACTCACCGGTCATTCATCTCCATTGGGGATTCCTTTCGCACGGGGCCCAGTGTAGCCCCCGTCGGGGGCAAGCGCCCCAAGTAGCCAGAGGAACGGGCGCGGAATCACGGTTCGAGAACGATCGTCGTCGGGGAACCCATCGGGACATGGCGCTCGAGGGGGATGAAATGCAAGCGGTGAGGAGCGCGCCCTCCCGGTGGGACCTCGAAGGAGAGAAGAAGATAGCGGCTCTCCCCC
>DRQF01000234.1 GCA_011369445.1 Planctomycetota bacterium
AGGCATGTGCCGCAGCCGGTCCCCGCATCGCAAACGAGACGGCGCAGGAAGATACGGGCCGCCGTGCGCTTCCCAACGCCGACGTGGCCGTGGAACAGGAAACCGGTGGGGATCCGACCCGTGGTCTGCACAGCCCGTAGGAGTCGTTTCGCACCGTCGTGGCCACGAAGAGAATCGAGAGCGTCGAGGGTCATGATCGGCGGGGGGGACAGGGAACCGTCTCTGCGATCTTCCGCAGTTCCGGATCGCCTTCGATGAGATCTCGGTGTTTCTTGAGCATGACGTGGACCGACGTATGACTCCGTCCGCCGAGAACCCGACCGATCTCCTTGTAGGTCAGGCCGCGGCGCTCGCGCAGGATCCAAGCGATCATCCCCCGAGGCAATCCCAGGGAGCGTAGCTTCCTTTTGGAGAGGACATCCGTTTTCGTGACGCCGAATCGCGAGACGATGGCATCCACGACCCCATCCTCGACATCGGCCCCCTGTCCCTCGTCGCCTTCGATATCGCGAGCGTGTTGTTCCGCAAACTCCACGGTGGGCTCGGCGCCGAGAAGCGCGGAAAGAGCCCGAACTCTCTGCAGCCGTCTCTCCAACTCCTCGACGTGGCCGCGGCACCCGCGGGCCAGACGCCGCACGAGTCGAGACGACGCCACTTTGCGGGTCTTCGGATGCCGTGAGCGAAAGAACTCGAGTACCGACGAGACCGAAGGCAGGTCCATCTTCACCAACATTCCCGACAGCAGAATGGACTGCAACGTCGCGCTCATGTCATGGATTTCGCGGGGGTGATGCCGTGCGGCCAGCAGCACCTGGGAGCCTCGATCCTGGAGAATCCGGATCAACGTCAGCAATTCACGCTGCGTCGCCGATTTGCCCTTCAGCCGGTGCACTTCGTCGACGACGAGTACGTCGGCGCTTTCGAGCCGCGCTCGAAACCCCAACCCGCGCTTCGCACGCAAGGACGCCGTGAACTGCCGGGTGAGTTCCTCCGCGGTGAGTGAGACGACTCGCCCAGTGGCGGCGAGTTCCTCGGCGGCGCCTTTCAGAAGATGGCTCTTCCCGGCCCCGGAAGGCCCAACGAGGACAAGAGGGTTGAAACTCTCGGAGAGGACTCGCTCGCCTCCCGCGTGACACCGGTCCGTCACGAGCCTCTTCATCGTCTGATACGCAAACTCGTTCTCGGGGCGAACGATGAAGTTGGCGAAGCTGGGCCTCGACGGCGTGGACTCGCTCTCCGCGAGCGCCTCCCTGAGACGACTCGCCTCGACGCGCTTGCGATGGGCCTCGGCCAGTTCCGCATCGATCACAATGTCGAAGGTGACCGGGGTTCCCAGAATGTCCTTGCTCTTGCGCGCCAGGGACTCCACGTAGTGAAGGGCAATCCATTCGCGGAAGAACTCGTTGGGAACGCCCATGCGCACGCGTCCCCGCTTGAAGCCCAGAAGACTCACGTCCCTGAACCACATGTCATGACGCTCCGCACCGATCTCCCGCCGCAATCCATCGAGGATCTCTCGGAACGTTCGATTGGCGACGGTATCGATCAACGTGCTTCCCCCCTGACGGCTCGGACTTTGAGGAGCGGGCCGCCCCTCGCTCAGTGAGGTGCGAACTACTCCCGCTCGGCGCGGCGCAACAACTCCTTCGCCTCCTCGGAAGAAGGTTTGATCTCCAGCGCTCGGTCGAGATGGTAGGACGCATCATCGGCTCTGTCGAGGTCCAAAAGTAGGCGTCCCAAATCCAGGCGCACATCGAATTCCAAGGGGCCGCTCGCCCCGGCATCGAGGGCGCACTCGAACTCGGACAGCGCTGCGTCAAGACGCTTCTCCTCCTTCTCGAAGCGCCCTCTCCTGTGGTGAAGTTTCGGATCCATGGGCACGATGGCGAGAAGCTCGTCCAACAGCCCTTTCACCGCTTTTCGGTCCCCCTGTTTCTCCGCCCATTCCAGAAGTTCTTCACGAGGTTTCACCGCAGTATCCACAAGATCGCAAAGGCGCCTCAGCGACTTAGCCCACCCCTCGGTGTCTCCCGCGGCCTGCTGCAAACGGGCCAGCTGGCTCCAGCCCGAAGCATCCCAGGGATCGGATTCCGTGGCGGCGACCGCCAACTCCATCGCCTCATCGTCTCGTCCGGCGTCACCCAGCAGGCCAACGAGGAGCATTTCCATGACATGGTCGCGAAAACCTGCGGCGCGAAGTTTCATGAAGCGCTCCCGGGCTTCTTTCTTCCGCCCCCCCTTGGCGGCGCGAAGCCCCAGGATCAGCTCGATACGTGGGTCCTCGCTCCCGGCGTCGAGAAGGGGCTTCAAGACGGCTTCCATGTCGACGAACCGCCCCCTGATGTAGTGTCCCCAAGCCAGACGAATCCGCATCTCGTCGACGTCCTTGCCGTCCACCAGAGCCTTCTTGAAACGGGCCATGCTGTCATCGTCGTAAGCGGGCATCCTTCGCATGGGGGCCAGATAGTTCGTCACGAACTCGAGGAACTCGGCGTCGAAGGCCTCCGGTGTGAGCCCCAAGGCTTCCTTGAGTACCTCCCGCGTGTCCTTGTCCTCGGCATAGAGCGCCAGCATGCGACGGATGGCTTCGACGCCCCGAGTGTTCTCGATCCACCGGGAGACCAAGCTCCCTTGGTAATAGGCAAACCCGATCCGAGATGTGCGAAAGGCGGCGTCGAACTCGAGGACCTTCAGGATCTTGCCGTTGTGCAGCGCATTGTGGAGTTGAATCTCCATGTCGCGCCCCCAGGAGGGGTTCATCCTCACCTCTTCCCACGAGGAGAGCCCTTCCGTCAACCACCTGGGCACCCGATTGCGGCTCTTGTTCAGTGTGAAGACGTGGGCGATCTCATGGTGCGCCGTGGCTTCCCAGTTGTAGGTGCCCGGCTTTTGGGCGAGAGGGCCGTCCATCATCACCGTGGGTCCGAAGCAGACACCAAGTGCGCCCAGTCCGAGAGTTCCCATCGTCCGCACGGAGAAGTCAGAGTGTCGGCGGAGGACCTCGAAGAGAATCGGCGTCTTCGGCTCGTAGCCGTATCGTTCGACGAAAAGGTCGTAGGACGCATCGACGAAGTCCGGCAGATACCTTTTGAGAACCTTCGCTTCCTTCTTGTGGAGCTTCAACACGAAGTGTCGGGTGGGAAAAGTTTCGTAGTTCTCCGCCAGCTCGGACATCATCGTATGCATGTTGTTCCGCCAGACACGGCCGGCGGGAGCCGCGGCGTCCGCGGCTTCGAGAGCCTTCAAGCCTTCCTTCTCCTCGCCCAGATACAGGGCGTAGCGGGCGAGGTCATCCCAGATGCGCCAGTTCGCGGGTTCCAGGCGAGAACCCCTGCGCAACTCGGCCAAGGCCTCGGTCCACCGCCAACGACTGGAGAGAGCCTCGCCGACGATGCGGTGGAACTCCCCGAAGGTTGGATCGAGTTTCATGACACGCTTGCGCAAAGCCTCGCGGCCCTCGGCGTCGCCACGGAAGACGGCCAGCGCGGCCAGACCGGAAAGGGCCTCCTTGTGGCGCGGATTGACCTCGAGAGCTCGCTCGAATCTCTGCTGCGCCTCGTCGAGCCGCCCCTCGGACACGGCATCCATTCCCGACAGAAACAGGGCGTCCGGATGTCTCGGATTGATCTTCAAAGCCTTGGCAACGGCGGCCTTCTTGACGTCCTCGGCCTGCCCCAATCTGAGATCGGCGGTGCGCGCCCGCTCGACGAGAATCTCCGGCCACGACTTCCGAATCTCCAACGCGTCCTTCAGCTCGCGATCGGAATCGGTGGGTAGATCCAAACGTCGATAGACCCGCGCCAGCAGAAGATAGGCTTCCAGAAGCTTCGGGTCGGCCTTCTGCGCGTCCACGAGAGCTCGCTCCGCCCACTTCTCGCCTCCCGGATAGAACAGATCCGCTCGAGCCAATGCCACGAGATCCGTGGCCTTGCGGAAGACCTTCGCCTTCGCGGCGGCGATGACACCGTCGAAGAGAGCCTTCGCCTGTTCATCGCGACCGGCATCCTGATGCAAGGCGCCCTCCATGACCTGGAACCCATAGTCGTCGGGAAAATCGCGCCGGGCTCTCTGCAGCGCGGCCAGGGCTTCATCGGCCCGGCCTGTCCTCACGAGATGACGTACCCAGGCGACACGAGGCCCCTTGCTGGCCGGATGGGCTTTCACCTCGTCCCGGAGGAGACGCCCCAACTTTTCCTCTCGCCCCGTGGCTTCCAGGCAAAGGAGGAGTTCGCGCTTCGCCTCACTGTCTTCCGGATCCGCGGCGTAGACCTTCTCAAGCAGAGGAGTCGCCCTCCTCCACTGCCCTCGCTGGACGAAGCGTTCCGCCCTCGCGATCCAGCGGTCCAACTCTTCGTCGGTCTGCGCCTGAACGGGCCGGAGGGCCAAGAGGAGGAGAAGCAAGAAGTAAACGTATCGAGTCATGTAGATTCCCAAGACTATCCTGCCGATTGAATGCCATCGGGTTCAGAACCCAGTGTGGGACCTCGGCTCTCGAACAGCAAAGGAACGCCCCCGACACTCGGAAGACTTCACTCCGCGTAGACGGCGCGAAGCTTTCCCAGTTCCTCGACGGCCAGCCGACGGACTTCTTTCGGTCCGACGACTTCGGCGTCGGTGCCGAACCGCAGAGCCCATCGAACGACGGAGTTGGGCCGCGACGTCTTCAGTCTGAGAACGATGGAGCGGTCCTTCTCGCGGCTCCACCTGGAGGAATCGAACATCTCCGAAATCAACGTGGATGCAGCCCCCCGGAATCGGATCTGGACTTCCTCCTCATCCACGCCCGGGCGCTGAAAAAGCCCCTTGCGAACCCGGTCCTCGAGGGAGAACGCGGGATCGATCTCGAAGCCCTCGTCGAGGATTTCGAGGCCGTGGATGCGATCCAGCCGAAACGAGACCTCGTGTCCCCGCAGGGTGTCGTGGGCCACGATGTAGGTCACTCCATCCAGAGTGACGAGACCATAGGGGTGGATCACGCGACGCTTGATGTTCGAATCGCCCCAAGACAGATAGTCGATGCGGACCTGACGACGCTGCTCGGTCGCCTCGCGCAAAGGGAGAAACCAGGGCGATTCCTCGTCTTTTCGATCACCGAAGCTGATGCGGTGGCTCTCCCTCAACAGGACGCGCAGATCCTCCGGCAGGGCGTTCTCGATCTTCCCGATCAAGGCCTTCAAACGACCACGAACCTGGGGCAGATGGTCGTTTCGGAATCTCACCGTGGTCAGGGCCAGGTGCACGGCCATGATCTCCACGGGCAAAAGGGTGACTGGCCTTTCGAAGTGATCCGCGAACTGGAGGAACACCTTGTCGCCATCGAGATCGACGCTCACATAGTCGTGGGGCATGTAGGGCGGCGAACCGCACAGCATGAGGGCAGGAATCAACTCGTCGGCGATGTGCTTCCTCGTGAATCCCGTGACTTCGGCCAAGCGATCCAGCGTGATCCCCTGGTTCTCCCTGAGGATCGGGAGCAGATCCAGGCACTTCAGCACCATTTCCAGAGAAAGGTTCACGCGACCTCTCCCCTCTCCACGTCACCGTAATGCGAGAGCATGTCCTTGATCCGGTCCTTCGCGGCCTTGACCAAGTCGGGCGGAGCGATGACGCGCACATCCGGTCCCCAGGAAAGGATCTCGTCCAAAAGGCGCAACGGCGTTCGCGCTCGAATCGAAAGGACAGCCGTGCCCTCGGAGGTCGACTTCACGTCCGCCCGGTGGCGCCGCTGCAACTGTTCCGCCATGGGCTTCGGCATCCGAATCTCGACGGTCGTCCCTTCCCCCGAACCGAATTCCCAGGCGTCCCTGTCCAGGTGATCGCGAATGTGGAAATCCTTCGGAATGTCGAATTCCGGTCCGGAGTCCGATGCCCCCATGAGCTTCACTGGGCCCACGATGCGGGAGAGCTTGAACATCCGAACGCCTTCCCGGTTCAGATCGAAGCCCACGAGGTACCATTCCCCCTCGTGCAGTCCCATGCCGTAGGGCTCGAGGCGGCGCCCCTTGGGCTCCGCGTCGTTGTGGCCCAGATAATCGAACCGTATCCGTCTCCGACCGAACACCGCGCTGCAGATCAGCTGAAGCTGCTCGTTGGCACGACGGTTCCCGGAGATGACCTCGACCATCGTGGCGGGCTCGCGAGGAATCCCCTCCACGACGGGGGCGTCGACGGTGACCTTCCGCAGAGCCGAACGAAACGAGTCCTGCAACATCGGGCTTCCCAGGGCCAGGGCGCCTGAACGCGCCGCCAAGGAGAGAAGGACGGTATCCCCCCCATCCAGCTCCAACTTCTTCAGAAAGAATTTCTTGGCGGGAATGATGTATCCAGACTGCTCGGGGGAACCCGTATCCTTGTATTCGATGGGAATCCCCAGGTTTCGGAGCTCCGCCTTGTCCCTGTCGAATCGCTTCTCGATCGAGTCCAGTTTGGCGTCATCGTCGTAGCCCACGACGTAGCCGGCGATCTCCGAGAACGGAACCGGTCGCGGGGACCTGAGTAGGAAGGAGATCAGGTTCAAGAGGCGTTCCGTTTTCGAGATTTTCGTCATGTTTCTGGCCTTCGGCGTGGCCCGTCTCGCGAGACGGAGGTGGGTTCCCCTTTTTACGGTCCAACCCTGATTTGCGCAAGCGGAGGATCTCGTCAGGAACCGCTTCGCGACGGCACCGCAATCCGAGATTCCGCAACGGTCTTGCCGCGCCAACCGCCCCAGCGGAGCACTATGGCGTAGAAGAAAGCCGCCAGGACATGGGTGCCCGCGAGTCCGGCCCAAAGCTTCTCCGGCGAGAATTCGGATCCGGATCGAGAATAGGCCCAGGGGACCAGCAAGACGAGGTACAGAAACCCATCCAGTGCGAGCGCGGTCTTCGTCGACCCCGCACCGGCGAGCCCCTGGGAGATGACGACGCCCGCGGCCAGCAAGGCCCACGCGGGTAGGGTCCAAGCGAGATAGGCCTGCCCCGCCCCGAGAGCGCTCAGAGTCATCTGTGGTGCAACGGCACGGAGCGCGCCGGCCTGCCAGGTCCACAGCACCGTCGCCGCCGTTCCCGCCGTGAGGGACGCACCCAACACGCAGTACCACACGCCGCCCTCGGCGCGATTCCTCAATCCCTTGCCCAGGTTTCTCGCCACGACGGACGCGGCGGCGGCCCCCCAACCCAGGGCGGCGAAGACGACCACCATTTCGAGGCGCAGGGCGACGCCGACGCCGTCGAGAAGGTCACGGGCGGCAGGGTCCCCCTCTCGGGCGGCGAGACCGCCCGCCGCGCAACGAAACAGCAGGTAGAGAGCCGCCACTCGGGCCACTTGGCGCAACGACTGAACGCAGCCCCGCACGAGGGCCTCCCGCGTGGCGGGTCCGGGCCTCCTCAGCCGCCACCAACGAATGTGCGGCCGGGGAAGGGAAGCGATCCCCAGGAGAAGAACCGCCGCTCCGGCACCACGGGCCACGACAGTCCCCCACGCCGCCCCGGCGACGCCCAGTTGGGGCGCCCCCCAAAGGCCGTGCACCCATGCTAGGTCGAGGACGATGTTCAGCGCGTTGGCGGCGATGAGAATGGCCATGGGGAAAAGGGACCGCCCATAGGAGCGAAAAACGACCGTACCCGTCAAGAGGGCGAACATGGTGCCCGAACCCCAGGCCATGATGGACAGATACCGAGCGCCCTGCGCGCCGGCGGACGACTCGTGGATCAGACTTCCGACGAGCCAAGCCGCTGGAACGGACAAGAGCACGCCGACGGCGACGGATGCGATCCAGCCGACGGTGAAGGCTTCTTCCGCCCCACGGACGGCGGCGGCACGGCGCTTCCCGCCCAGGAATCGACCCAAAGCCGCCGCCTGCAAGTCGATAAAACCGTTGAAGAGGAGCAACACCCCCATGTGGACCAGACCCGCCGCGGTCACCGCAGCGACGGCGCCGGCTCCGAGATGGCCCACGATGATGAGATCCACGACGTTGAACAGGCCGTGGAATGCCATGCCAAGGGCGAGGGGCAGGCCGAACCGAAGACAAGCAGGCCCCAAGGCACCGGCGGTGAGGGGATCCTCAGGCGACGGGGATGAGTGCGCGGATCTCAGCGAGGAAAGCCTCCACGTCGAAGGGCTTACGCAACACACGCAGCCCTTTTCCTTCCAGGCGCTCGCAGTCGTCCCGGTCGAGGAACCCGGACATGACGATCACATGGACGTCCTGCAGCTGGTGCTGACGCTCGAGAGTGAAGACCACTTCCTCGGCGTTCGTATCGCCCAGATCATAGTCGATCAGGAGGATGCGGGGACGCAGCTGAGCGGTGAGAAAGCCGGCCTCATAGCCATTCGAAGCCCCGTGGACCTCGACACCCTCCAGTTGTGAGAGCAATTCGATGACCGTGCGTGAGACCGCTGGGTCGTCCTCCGCGACGAGGATCTTCGGCTTCGCGTCGAAGAGGGACGGGTCGTAGGGAATCCCGTGTTCTTCGAGGAACGCCAGGAGGTTTTCTCGGGGGATACGGCGATCCCTGGATCCCGGGATCCGGTAACCTTGAATCTTGCCGGATTCGAACCACTTGATCACGGTACGAATCGTGACGTTGCAGATCTTCGCCACCTGTCCGGTGGTGAAGACCTCCAAACCCGGCTTCACTTTAGGTTTGCGGCCGGGAGTGCCGCGGACAACGGAATGCATGCTTTCGGGGCCTTCGCTCGCACAAGGAATCGGGATGGACATCCCCCCTGCTGACCACAACGGGTCGTCGACGCGAAGGACGTTCTACGCACCCGAGCCGGAAAAACGAAAGGAATTTCCGATTGTTCGGCGGCGGCGAAGAGAGGGTGTATTTCAAACCTTCCCAGTGGCGCGACTTACGCCCATCGGCGCCTTTCACGCCCCACCCTGGGGCCGGGAGGCCGCCCCCCGATTTCGGGTCCTGTTCCCCCTTGACGCGAGGCCGGCCCGGCAACAGAATCCCCCCGCCTCGAGGGCGTATAGCTCAGTTGGCTAGAGCGCCACGTTGACATCGTGGAGGTCACTGGTTCAAGTCCAGTTACGCCCACTCGACGCGATACTCGCGGGCCCCCGGGCGACACCTCGCCTGGGGGCGTTTTCTTGATCCCACCGGGTCCGCCGGCGTCACCCGACCATGGGAGTGCGCCCAGATGATCAGAACCAGCCGGCCACGCCGCCTACGCCACGCGCCTCATCAGCGCCGAGTGGGAACCTCCAACTCCGCCGGCAACTCGACGATGAGGGCGTTCAGACCCCCGGAGGGAGTGAGTGCCATCTTGTAGTGGCGACCCTGGGAATGCACCTTGACGTGGTAGGCGGTGAGCCGGCGAGCCCCGTCGCGGATCTCCTCCCAACTCGTGACCTCTCCGCCGGGCAAGGTCGCTGCCACCGAAGCCTTGACGGCGCTGGGCACATGGTCGGCCGAAACCTGGATCTCCTCGCTGACGAGCTGCCCAGTCTGGGTGAAGAGAGCCTCCACCTCCCGACCCTCCACGCGGCGGGTCAGTTCGAAGAGGATGCGTTCCTCGGTGACCTCCTTCTCGGCGCCGACGTATGCCCCGCCGGGATGGAGAGCATCCATCGCGTCGCGCACGGCCTGGGGAACGGCTCCCGGCTCGATGTGATACTCGATATTCCTGATCCGTCCCTGATGGTCGATGGCGATTTCCGCGCTGTTCGACTCCAGAAGATCGCGATTCGTCCACACCGGGTCGCTGGTGCACGACAAAAAGCCCAATGCGGCAAGACAGATGATGATGGGATTTCGCACGACAGTTCCTCTTCAAAGCCATGGGCAGGGATCCGCGAGCATGGGGATCTCAAGCGTTTCGTCAAGAAGGAGAATCAGCGCAGCAGAGCCGACACCCGGCGAACGTCCTGGAGGGCCGCGCCCCGCAAGCGGGCGAGGTCGAGCGCGCATCGAGCGGCCTCCGAACACCCCGCACGCGCGTAAGAGCGCGCCCTCTCCAGCCAATGCCCCCCATCCGGCAACAGTGGAAGCAGATGGCGCGCGAGGATGCCCGACCCCAACGTGGCGTCCTGCCAACGGGCCGCGGTGACCGCGATGACTCGTCCCCGCTCGTCCAGGATGGGACCGCCGCTATTTCCCGGATGGACGGACGCCGAGACGAAAAGATTGGCGTCCACTTTTCGAAGCGAGCCGATCGTGGGAGCGAACCGTGCGATCCCCGTCTCGAAGATGTTGAAGCCCAGCGGGAAGCCGCAAACCATCACGGGATCGAGGGGGCGCAGGTGCGAAGCGTCGACGTCCAGGGGGAGGCAATCCGTAGGCGTGCGCATCTTGAGTTTGAGAACGGCCAGATCGGCGGGCCCACCCTTGTGGCGCCGCGGAGCCTTGACCGAAGAGCGAGGACGCCACGCATCGGGCGCCAAGGCCGAAAGGGCGAGGGTGCCGCGAGATGAGGCATAGCCTGTTTTCAGAAGAATCCTGCGATGGGCGTCCATGACTCGGGATTCGGCCAGCCAGGCGACCCGGACAAGGGAACGCGAGTCGACGGCCCATCCCCGACTCACGAGGGCGGCGAGAGCCGGGTCGAATTTCCAGGGTTCCACGACATGCTTGTTCGTGGCGACGTGCCCGTCCGGAGATAGGACGAATCCCGTCCCCGTCGCGCCGAAGTCCTTGGTCATCTTCCGCCTCGTCGCCGCGTCTCGGCGGACGAGCGTGCCGTAGGTATACAAGAAGATGAATGTGTCCTTCTTCCTGTCCAAAACCTCCTGAAAACGCCGCGTCAAGTTTGTGTCCAGTTGGGGATCGATGCCTTTTTCGACCTCCGTGCGAGCTGCCTTGCGCGCCTCGGCTCTGGCCAGTTCGCAGGCTCTCAATTCGATGTCCGCCATGCGATCGGCGAATTCCGTCCGATTCCTGGCGCTTGAATCCTCGGACTCCTCCCTGCCCCGCCGCTGGTTCCACCACAGGATGCTGCCGAGGATCAAAACGACCACGACGATCCGACGGTAGCGAACCAGGGAGCGAGCCCGGAACTCCGCCTTGGACAGGGCTTCGGCCACCAGATTCTGGAACCCCAGCTCCTCCACGCCCAACTCCGCGGCGACCTGTCTCAATCGCCGATGCTCACGTCGCGTGATCTCATTGTCGGAGGCGGCCACACGGACGAGCATGCGAAGGATCAGCTCGGAATCATCGTTGCCGGAGACGAACTGGGTGAGATCGACGGGTTCGCGGGGAAGACGGTTTCGGAGCTGGCGCGCCCGAGTCCTCGAGAGGCCGAGGACCTTGCGGTGGATTTCCAGCGCCCGCCGCTCGGACGAGCCCCCGTCCTCGAGGGCGGCCATGCGCGCCAACTCCACGTAGATGGCTTCATTCCTCGTCATCCACTCATCATACCCTCTGCGGGCGGGGGCCGCTTGCGCGCGCGGGAACGCCTCTGATACCCTCGATTCGCGGCCCACGAACCGGGACGTCTCCGCATCATGTCTATCCCCGGGGATTCACCTTCGATGTCGAAACGCCGAATTCTTTCACTTTTCAACGTCACACCGATCGTTCTTCCCCTCCTCGTCCTCGGAATCGCGATCGGGCTTGCCGCATGCGGACAAGGCGAGTCCGAGGATCAGGGGGAAGCCGTCATGAAGCCCGCCCCGGGGTCGTCGGCCACCCAGGGGACCGAGGTCACCGATAACGATCTTTTCGACGCCTCGTCCTCCGCGGGCGGATCGGACAAGCCGGGAGAGATCGCTTCCGGGAAAGCGCGCACGCTCGACGTGAAGAAGCTGAAGCGTCACCTTGGACATCTCTACCTGGCGCCGGAGACGGACACGGCGATTCGAAAGCTGGTGAAACAGATCGAAGCGTTTGCCGCCGAAAACCGCCACGTCACGAATGAGATGACAAAGGAGTACAAGCGTCTCCTCGCCGTGGTCTCGAACGAACAGCACGACCCGTTCCTCGAACGCGCGGACTCCGAGCTCAACCGCCACAACATCCGATTCGAGAAAAGCGACCTGCGGCTCAAGGACAAGGACGGCAAACCCTTCGAGCGCACGTTCTCCGGCTTCATCTTCAAGCCCTATGTCTTCTTCGTGCAGAACAGTCCGGACCAGGACCCAAGGCAGGTGGCCGAGAGGATTCACGGGCAGCTCGTCCAACTCAAGGAAGCCTTCGACAAGTACTTCGGCGCGTTTCTCGACCTGAAGGAAAACCCTCGCCACAACACCATCTACGTGATGCTGCTGCGGCGCTTCCAGGACTACCAGAATTACAACCGGATCGCCGAGCCGTTCCGGGATGACCAGATGACCCTCGCCCACTACGAGCCGAACAACCAGATGCTGGTCGTACCTCTCGAGTACGGCGCTCGCCGTGGGAAGAAGTCGAAGGAGGCGGCCGAGCACGAAGGCCGCGAGGTGATGTTCCACGAGGGGACCCACCAGCTCCTGCACTACTACTCGAGCGGCAAGAGGAAGGGCGGGCACCTCTCCGCGTTCGGTGCGATGTGGTCCGACGAAGGCGTGGCCGAGTATTTTGGCGGCCACAAGGTGCTCGAGAACGGCAAGGTGGCGTTCGGGCGCATCAACAGTCGCATCGAGGCCATCGCAAGGGACGACAACGACCGGAAGCGACGCCTTCCCCTGGTGAAACTACTGAAATGGACCCGCTCGGAGTACGCCCGCAAGAAGCGAGAGAATTTCGCGCTGGCCACGGCCATCCATCTCCACGTCTACTCGCAGGGTTGGGGGCTCGTGTATTTCCTGAACAACTACAAGAACGGGATCTACAAGAAGGACTTCCAGACGATCATGCGGCGCCAGATCGAAAAGGGCGATACGGGGATGCCCGTCTTTCGCTCGGTCTTCGGAGACCGCGTGGAAGCGGTCGAGGACGAGTTCAACGAGTATCTGGACAAGATGACGGACGCCTGGAAGAGCGGGAAGTTGAAAGTCGGAGACGCCTTCAAGGAATAGAGCGGATCGACCGGCGAATACGCCGGGTGGAACTCAACCGGAGGCTGAAACCCTGAGCGTCGAAACCTACAACGTGATCGACGTCCTCGTCCTGGTGGTTCTGCTCTTCAACCTGGTCTTGGGAGCCTTCAGAGGGGCCATCTGGCAAGTCCTTCGAGTGGCCTCCATCGTCCTGGGCATCTGGGCCGCCATCCACTACAGCCAGGATTTCCTGGCCCTGTGGCCCTCTTCCTTGGGCCTCGACCCCGAGGCCGCCCCCTTGGTGTCCCAGGTGGTGGTCTTCCTCTCGGTCTACTTGGTGATGTACGGCGTCACGAGTCTCGTGAAGGGCCTGGTCGACAAGATCAAATTGGGCTGGCTCGACCGCTGGATGGGAGCCGTGATCGGGGTCCTCAAGGGCTGTTTTTTCTGCGCCGTCGTCCTCTATCTGCAATTCACGCCTCTCGGGAAACTCGGCGCCTTCGAGGACCAACTCTACGGGAATCCCGACAAGGGGCTGCCCCCCTCCACGGCGAATCGTTTCTTCCTGCAGGTCATGAAGGAACGGATCGATCGGGTGGTCCCCGACGAAGTCAAGTCCAAGGTCCATGACATGCGAGACGACTTCGAGCGGCGCCTCGTCGAACCCCGCCCCAAGTAGCGACCGTCGTCCCGCCATCGAAGGTTCAGCCCGCCGCTCGCCCGGCCTGGGTTCCCTCGACGCAAGAGGGAATCCCTCCAGGAATCTCTTGACATGCCTCCCGTTTCCTGATCAAGTACTGATAGCAACTCAGCGTAGGGCAGAACTTTTTCGGTCCATCCCCCACCGCAAAGCCCCTCTCGCCAAGACGCCTAACCGTCGATTATTTTGTGGAAGAAAGGATCCTCCGATGAAAACCCACGCCCCCCCCCATGCAATCGCACGATTTGCGGCACTGATTCTCTTTCTCTGCGCTGAGGCCGTGACGGCGCCCGCCCAGAATGCCCTTTTGCCGCTTCCCGTCATGAGCGACACCGTGACGGCGGCGGGGCGGCCAGCCTACAACATCTTCCTCTACAACGTCCGCCAACTCACGTGGACGGACATCCATCGGCTGCAGGGGAACCCCTCCATCACCCTCGAGTTTCAAGGAGAGGTCGTGGCCATCGTCCCCACCGACGTCACCCTCAACCACAAGGGGGTCATCTTCATCGCCAGCCACGGTTTCCAATCCGATCCCGGGGTGGACATCTTCAACGCCGACACCTCCATCCGCCGCGTGGTCCCGCTCCTGGCGGCAGGCTACACCTGTTTCTACATCAACCATGGCAGCCTCAGCCGCATGAAGACGGAAGGGGGTTTTCCCACGCCCGACCCCAAGGTGGGATGGACCACCCCCGAAATCCTTCAACAGCTCCGCGACGCCGTGAAGTTCATCAAGTATCACTCCACCTGGACGCCGGGTTCGCCACCCAACGGCGATGATCGTCAGTTCCCCGTGGACGCCTCTCAAATCATTCTCTCCGGTGGGAGTTCCGCCGGCGTTTTGGCCCTGGACATCCACACTGGCGACGGACAGATGGCCGCCATGATGAGCCCTTTGGAAAACGTCCTCCCGGGGACCGAACCCCATGACGTCATCACGAACACCCGCACCGCCCTCGCCACCGTGGGCGCCGCTGGGTCCGACCCCGCGAACTTCCGCGGGCCGGGTGACCACGCCTTCATCTATCTGCGCCCCAACACGCTCCTGCATCCCGACTTCCAGGGAGCCATGACGGAAACTCCCGCGGGAACCATCGTCGTCAACGACCCGTGGTATGACCCCAACGATCCCCTCATCATCGATCTTTTCGGAATGAGTCCCCCCCCCTACCACTGCCTCACCATGGGTGCCATGGACCCATGCATGGATGTCCGCCCCCAGCTCTTCAGCGACCCCATGCCCGTTCAGGCGGAGTCGGAGTATTCCCCGCTGACCCCGAACCTTTACCCCACCAATTGGGACCCTGCAGGGGCACGGTTCCTCATCTTTCCCCAGCTCAACTTCGACCGCACCACCCAGACATTCAATCCCTGGCAAAGCGCGACCTATCCCGATCCGGCCAGCTACAACGGAACGCTGGTGTTGATCCTCGGGAGCGACGCCGCCGTGAACAAGCTCATCGGCCCCAACACACCCAACCCCAACAACTTGCCTTTCACTGGCCCCGTCCTTTGGCGCGCAGGCGCCATCGACCGCTTCTCGCCCCAATATCAGGCGACTTCATTCAATGCCGCCTGCCAAGCGGCCGGCATTCCCAACCGGACCATCGTGCTCGACGGCGAGGGGCACGGACTGCGCGATGCCGACGCCGAACAAAGCCGCCTCGCACTGGCATTCATCTCCAGGCATCTGGACAACAAACCCGATGCGGACGAGGACGGCATCGACGACGCCACGGAGACCGCGAGCGGTACGGATCTGCTCGACGCGGACTCCGACGGTGACGGAGCCACCGACAATGAGGAACGCCTGGCGGGTACGAACCCCAACGATCCCCAGTCGGTCTTCCGCGTCACGGACCTGGGGAAATTCACCACCAACGGCACCAACCACGTCATGTCCATTTCCTTCCCCATCGTAGCCGGTCACCGCTATCGTTTGTTGAAAAGCGATCCGGGTCCGGGGATCCTCACGACCACCGAGCACGGCATCGAGGCCTTGCGCCAGAACCTCTGGAAGGAAGTCGCGGGAACGCCCTTTCAGGCGACCTCCGGCGGCTCGCACTCTTACGTGATCACCATGCCGGATCCCTTTTCGTTCTATTTCGGTCTCGGCTACGCGGACGCCCTCGCCACCGAAAGCCGTTTCTTCAAGGTGGAAGTCCGCGGTCCGAATGACGAATACCTGGGTGTCTTCACTCGCCCCGTGGGGCGATTCCTGGGCGCCGTCATCACGCCGGCTTCCGGTTCCGGCGATCCCGATGGGAAAAACCTCCTGGCCCCCACCTTCCACAACAAGGAACTCTACGAGGGTAAGTTCTCATCGACGACGCCAGACCAGATGGTCTTCGATGCGAACACCGCCCCCCTCCTCGCGGCGACGGACTTCTCCGGGCCGTCCTATCTCGACAGCTATTTGAAGACCTTCTTCCGACGCTACGTGGTTCTCGTCACCCACGACGTCCTACGCCGCCCGCCCATGGACGAACCCCCTTCGCTCGAAACGAACGCCCCCAAGCTGAGCGATCACATGATGGAGGGCGACTGGTGGCCCGTCGTCTCGCGCCTCACGACCACGGCCAACGACGACACGTTGAAGCTGGACACCCTCACCTCCGGCATCCCCGTGTCCAACCTCACCGTGGGCTCCTCCGTGGTGATTCGCCCCACGTCGTCCTTCGACGATCTGTTCATCGATCCCTTCACCGGCACGTCCGTCGTCCAGCCCCTGCAGGTGGTCACGCTACGACGCCCTAGCCTGAATGGGGCCGTGGTCTTCACCTGCACGTATCAGGGAGCTGGCACGCTCTCCGCCCATGAATGGGACGTGGCGGTCAACACCCAGCCCAACGTGGTCTTCCGCGTGGCGGGCGAGGACATTCGCTTTCTGCCCGACGAGGCCGCCTACCTGGAGCTTCCGGAGTTGACCAACCCGCCGTGGACGAACTGCAACGGCGATTACGTCGTGCCGCGGGCGGGTTATGTCCCCATGCGCCGCATCAACGCCTACATCCATCCTCAGAGCAGCATGAGCGGTCTGCAGGAGTTCAAGGGCGTCAACTATCCGGTGGACGAAGTCCACCTGGATTCAAACGCCTGGGGCGACCTCAATTGGAGCCACCTCGTCGAGTCGGGCCTCACGGGGCCCGACTTCACCGGCTCCACCTCGCCCCCGATCGCTTCCACCACCTACTTCGAGTTCGACGACGTCTGGCGCATGGACTGTGGTGGAGACCCCAGCATCATCGGGTACCTCAACACCCGCTTCCCGATTCGGACGCTATTCAATGTCCCCGGGCAAACGCTGGACTCCATCAGCCTCTGGGGCTACGCCGATCGCCCGGCCTGGCTCGGAACTCCCAATGCGACGATGGATCACACCAACACGGCCTACTACTGGCTCCCGCCGGAGCAACAGTGGTTCGCGTTCGATCGGACGACGACGACGCCTCCCACAAATCCCGCCGACTTTTTCCGGCGCAAGACGTGGGCCGAGGACGCTTCAAACCAATACCCCCTCATCGGGGGCCGAGGCATCATGACCAATCTCGATGGGTCGCAGACCGGGATCGTGCGCTGGGTGCGGCCCCTCACCTACCCGGGTGATCTCAGGAGGGATGCGCGATGAAGATCATCCTCGATTTCAACGTGGGATGTCGTCGATCACTCCAGCTTGTCCTCATGGGTCTCGCATTCCTGGGTCTCTTATGTCGTCTCGGGGAGGCCCAGCTTCCTTTGAGATCCCAGTTTCTCGGATCGACGGCGGGCGCGGGGACAGGAATGCATGCTCGCCGTGGCGGCGACGTGGACGCGGACGGGTTCCCTGACTTCCTCATCGGGGCGGATCATGATTCAACGCTTGGCCCTGGATCGGGGTCCATTCGGGTCTTCTCTGGTCGCGATGGATCGCTCATTGCATTGTTCGGCCCCCCGAATCCCGTGCTCGGGGAGTTCCTCGCCCGGGCCGTCGCCGACGCTGGCGACGTCGACCAAGATGGTCATGACGATGTCGTAGCGTATGCCCTCGGCATCAATGGCGGAAGTCTTCTTCTCTTCTCGGGGGCTGCGGGCAACATCCTCGTGACGACCTCCAATCTGGGGTTTCTTACACCAGGTAATTACGTGCTCGACACCGTCAAGGACATCAACGGGGACGGGGTGCGCGACGTGGTCTTCTTGAGCCAGAACCCCTGGATGCTGAGGACGTTTTCTGGGATTGACCTGAGCCTCCTCTTGCAAATCGACCTGAGCGCAACGGGCTTCTTCCCCCAGATCGTCCGCAATGCCGGCGACGTCAACGGGGATGGCATCGACGACCTCATCTTGGGAGCGCCGTTTTTTCCGGCGGCTCCCGGGGGCGGTGTGATCCCTCCGGGCACCGGCGCCGTCATCGTCATCTCCAGCTTGGATGGGAGCCTCATCCACACCCTGCAAGGGCCCCCTCCCACCATGGGGCTTTTCGGCCCCATCCCCAGTCGTTTCGGGTTCACCGTGGACGGACTGGGGGATCTCGACGTTGACGGGTTCGACGACTTCGCCGTCGGCGCACCGGGGGACGGGCTGGGCTCCATCCGGATTCACTCCGGCTTCGACGCCAGCCAAATGGGTTTCCTTATCGGGTTCTCGACGCTGGACGGCTTCGGCACTTTCCTCTCTCGGGCCGACGACGTGAATGGAGACGGGACGCCGGATCTCGCCGTGGGCGCCGCAGTTTGGGACGCCCCCGGCGCGCCTGGGGGCGCCAATGCCAACAACGGCCTCATGCTGGTCTATTCAGGCGTCGATTTCAGCTTGCTTTTCTCCGAGCAAGGTGATGTTCAGCGTGGATTGGGATTCGCGATCATGGGCCTCGGGGATCTGAATGGAGACGGTTTTCCCGAGATCGCCACGAGCATCGGAGACAGCAGCGTCGCTAACAACAACGGGGGCGTACGGGTCTACTCCTTCGGCGGCACGCGCAGGTACGGGGAGAATCTGGGGGGCTTGCAGACCTTGAATCAGACCTGGTTCCCCGCCGTGGCGGGCGACCCGGCGCAAGGCGCCATCGTCTGCTCGGGCGGCGCGCCGGGGGGCTTGGGCTTCTTCGGCGTGAGCCTCGAGACCGCCAACACCTCGGTGATGGGCGTCCCCGTCGTCATCGACGACACTCCGCAAGAGTTGATCCTCACCCAGCCCTTCTTCTTCGACGGCCAGGGCAAGTACGCGGCCCTCGCTCCCATCCGCTTCCCCGGCCTGGGCGGCCTCCTCATCCGCAGCCAGTTCTTCTCCCTCACTCCTCCCTTCGCCTCCTCCAACGGCCTGGAGTTCCTCCTTTTGCCATGACCACGCCCACGCCCCCGGGAACCCAGCGTGGCACGCGCGTGCCGCCCTCCCTTCGACGCTCCGTGCCTCCGTGAGAAAAAGAAGAGCGGGCTCATGGTGGCGGCTGAAGTCGCATCTCTCATGGAATGTGGACGTCCTCGTCCGCTTCTTCGCTCCAACGTAAACCGCGGAAGGCAGGACGAGGAGGACCTCGTCATTCCAGAAGAAAGCGCGCCGAGGCGGAATTGGGAGTGGAGGCTTCAGCCTTCACCCGACCTTCCCGGGACGGGGACGTCCCGGCTCCAGGAGAGGGGGACGCCGCAGTCCGGTTCAGTGCTTGGCGTCCTTCAGTTCCGCCTCCAACTCACCGATGACCTTGTCGATGTAGTCATAGTGCGATTCGGGGAGGGTGGGCGAGATCTCGTCCATCAACCGACGTGCGAGCCGAAAGAGTTTCAGTGCCTTGGCCGGATCACCGAGTTTGGTCCTCAAAAGCTCGGCCCGACGGTTGAGAGTTTGATACCTCTCATGAGGCGAGAGCGGAGGATCCAGCGTTTCGACCTGAGCCCAGATCTTCTCCGCTTCCTCCCAGTTCTCGGACATGATCTCCGCCTCCGCGAGATTCATGTACAGAGTCCAGTTCGAACGATTCTCAGGATTCTCGAGAAGGCGACGTCCGATCCTTTTCCAAAGGACGAGGCTCTCGCGGAGAAACTCGGATCGGCGTGCGGCATCCGCGGCGTCCGGATGCTCCACCAGCCTCTTCTTCAGAGCGTTGCAGAGGATTCCCGTTCCGTTCAAAAGCTCCCAGGCCTCGGGGTTACGGCGCTCAAAGAACTTGACCTCTCGGATGGCCTCGTCGGGCCGGTCCTCGCCCCCATGGACGAGATAGAGAATCTCTTGCTCGAAGGCCGAACGCCCCGCCTCCGTGTCCCAGTAGACGTGGACGATCTCCTTCATCTTGTCGATTTTTTCCGGAAGAGGGGTCCCCTTGGCGACCTCGTAGAGGAGCTTAGCCCGTTTCTCGCGTTGGTCGCGCCAAGCCTCGTCTTGGACCTCGGGCTTCGCCTTCGAGGGCGACGGCGACGAGGGTGTGCTCTTGCGACACCCTCCAAGCACGATAGCGAGGACACCGATTCCCAGGACCCCAAGGACGATTCCGGCCTTCGATCTCGTAAATGGCGCTTGTTGCACGTATCGTCTCCCAGATCCGAGGGAACTTCCCTCCCATGGTGACCGTCGTCCACGGCATCCGTCGCCGAAGATGACCCACCAAGATCATCGAAACAAGGCGAAAGCCGCGGAGCGTTTTCGCTCTCCCCCCGTTCTGGAGATGAGCAGGAGTCTTGCCCATGCGCCTTCGAACCGGAATCGTAGCCCTCATCGTTCTCCTTTCCTCGGGTCTCATCACGGCTCAGGATGCCGACGCGCGGAGGAATCTCCGCCGCACGCCCGTGGTACGGGCCGTCGAGAAAGTCGGCCCAGCCGTCGTCAGCATTCGTACCCAAGCGCTCGTGCGGCGCCGCCACCCGTTGGACAGCTTCTTCCAGTTCGGAGAACCGGACCAAGGAGGGGGCACGCTTCAGGACTACTCGCTCGGTTCCGGAGTCCTCATCGACCCCAAAGGATACGTGGTGACGAACGACCATGTCATTCGGAGAGCCGATCGCATCATGGTGGGCCTCGCGGATGGCCGCGTGTTGAATGCGGAGCTGGTGGGCACCGACAGCCAAAACGACATCGCCGTTCTGCGGATCCACGATGACGGTCCTTTCCCCACGGCGCGCCTCGGGCGAGACGATGACCTGATGGTCGGAGAGACGACCATCGCCCTGGGCAACCCCTTCGGCCTTTCCGGCTCGGTCACGACGGGTGTCCTCAGTCACACCAACCGAGAGGTGAGATTTCGGGGGAAGCCCGTCTTCAAGGACTTCATCCAGACAAGCGCGGTCATCAATCCCGGAAACTCGGGAGGTCCCCTGCTGAACATCCTGGGAGAAGTGATCGGCATCAACGTCGCCATTCACAACAGGGGACCCGGCATCGGGTTCGCCATCCCGATCAGTCGTGTGCGTGAGGTGGTCTACAACGTTCTGGATCCTCGGATCTCGCGACGGCTTTGGCTCGGTTTCGACGTCGATCACGAGCGGGAAGATACGGGAGCCCTCGTCAGCGAAGTTGACCCCAAGGGGCCGGCCCACGAGGCCGGCATCCGCGCTGGCGATGTCATCGTCGCGTTGAATGGCAAACCCCTGCGCAGCTGGATCGACTTCGAAACCGCCGTCGTCGAAACGGCCAGGGGAGGCGCCCTGCCCCTCCAGGTTCGGCGCGGCGATCGCACACTGGAAGTGGAACTCACGCCCGAACCCCCGCCCCCGTCCCCCGCCGAGCAGGCCATCTTCAAGGCCGTGGGGTTCGTCTTCGACGATCTTCCAGCGGCTCTGGCCCGCCGTACGGGTCTCAAGGGCGTCCTGGTCACCCGCGTCGACGCTGACTCCCCTGCCGCCGAAGTGGGCCTCCAACCGGGTGATCTGATTCTGGAGCTAGGGAATGTGCGCAATCTCGACCGCGCCACCTGTCTGCGCGTGATCGCGGCCTATCTGCGGCGAGGACGCCGTATCCCCGTCTATCTCTATCGGGAGAAGGATGACGGGTACTATGGTGGAGACCTGCCGATTCGACGCTGAGAATCAGGGGAGGCGGGCCGCCCACCACAGGAGCTGAGAGATCTCCATGCCGCGGTAGGTCTTGCCGACGAGCCGAAGGCGCGTCCAGGCCTGAGAGGCCACCCGCCGGGCCACCCTTCGATAGTCCGTCGATCCCGTCAACTGCTCTGCGGCCAGGAGCCCGGCCGCGAAAAGGAGCATCTCTTCGCCAGGCGAAGTCCCATCCTTCTTCACGAGCCGCCCCTTCTCGTCCATGACGAGCCGACCGTACAAGCGGCCTGTCTTCTCCTCCCAAGCCTCGCCGATCAATTCATCGGTCATGCGGCGAACGCGATCCGCCACGCCCGGACCGGGAACGAGTTCATCGGCTCGCAACAGAGCCGGAACGAGGATTCCCTCGGCCACCCAGGGAGAGACGCGATAGAGCCCGGGCTCGTTCTTCATGGGTTCCACGAGGGGGGAAGCGGCCCCCAAAGCCTCGACGAATCCGCGACGGTACGCCTCGAGCCGATCGAGCGCCTTCTCGTCCCCGCTCCACCCGTGGAGCGCCGTCGCGGCCAGCAGCCCCCACCCCAAGCATCGCATCAGAGTCCGGCGAGGAACCTTCTTGCCGCACCGCTTCTCAAAGGCTTCGAGGAGATCTTTCGCCTCGTCCAACAGAAACGGATCCGCGGTGGTTCCAGCGACGGCCAGGAGGCCCTCGAACCAAAGATGTCCGAACTCGACGACGCCAGAGCGATGGTAGGAGCCATGGCGGAGCGGAAGACCCCATGGCCAACGATCCAAGTCTCGCTGCACCAGATGCCGTGACGCGGTGACCGCCCAGGCGACGAGCCGAGGATCCTTGTTGCGCGCTCCCCACGCAAGGAATCCGAGAGCCGTGTCGTACTCCAGATTCCCGGCATCCTTGCGGCTCCATCTCCAGTCCCCGAGGTTCTCCTCACCGGGCCAGATCACACCCGCGGTCACGAGGGCATCCGGGGTGAGCAGGGGTTTCAGCGTCCTCGCAAGGGGACGCAGAAGCCACTTCGGCGGCTTCTTCTTGCTGACGAGGCGAAGCGACCCCAGCAAGGGTTCCGCGTCCGGC
>DRQF01000235.1 GCA_011369445.1 Planctomycetota bacterium
ATGCCGGCTTCTTTTGGGAGGCCCACGAGCTGTGGGAGGCGCTTTGGCACGGGCTGGAACGACGGGGGCCCACGGCCCGCTTCCTGCAAGGCGCCATCCAAAGCGCCGCCGCGCAACTGAAGATCCTCCAGGGGATGCCGCGGGGCCGGGAGATCCTCTGGTCTCGCGCCGACGGGTTGTTTCGAGATCTTCTCGCCCATGGCCACGAGGTCATGGCGGGCGTGGACCTGCGAGGCTGGCGCGGAGATCTGGCGGCGTGGTTCGAAGGTGAGGGGGCGGAGTTTCCCTCCCTGCGGCGGAGGCTCGTCCCGTGATCCCCCGTTTTGAGAGGCGACAGGACCTTGAGAGGGGCGAGTCTTCCCAACGGGTCTTCGACCTACGGGGCGAGGGCTTCCAAGCCTGGTGCGTGATGGACGGCCCGGCCGGCGAGCCCGCGTTCGGAGGTCTGAGGCGGCGCGCGGCGGGGGAGGAGGAAGCCCTGGCGGAAGTGGGCCGGCTCGCGCGCCAGATGCGCCTCAAGTGCGCCTTTGCGGGGGTTCCCGTGGCCGGGGCGAAGGGATTCCTTCGGCTGGAGTCCGAAGCGTTCGCGGAGCCCGCCTACCGAGCCGTCGGGCGCGCCGTGGAGGCCATGGGAGGGGCCTGGGTGGTGGGCCCCGATCTCGGCACGGGCGAGCGCGAGCTGGGTTGGATGCGCGAGGCGTGTCGTTGGATCAATCCCGCCGGCAACACGCCAGGGCCCTCCACGGCGCGCGGCGTGCTCGCCGCCCACCGTGCCCTGGCGCGCTTCCAAAGCGGGTCCTCCGATCTGACGGGGTGCGTCGTCCACGTCCAGGGCGTGGGGGCGGTGGGCGGTGCCCTCGTCCGTGAACTTCTGAGAGTCGGCGCCGATGTCTTTGCCGAGGACCCGGACGGCGCCGCGATGGAGCGTCTTCGGGCGGCGGCCGGGGCGTTGCCGGGAACGCTTCTCACTACCGCGCCCGACCATGCAGACATCTTCGCGCCCTGCGCCCTCGGCGGGGTCATCGATCGCCGATGGCTCGAACGCTCCCGGGCCCGCGCCATCGCTGGCAGCGCCAACGATCAGTTGGCCGCCGAAGTGCAGCCAGCGGATTTGAGAAGGTCGTCCTGCCTTTATCTTCCGGATTTCACCGTGAACGCCGGTGCGGTGCTGGAGGGCATCGCCACCGTCCTGGAACGCCAGGATGCGTGGACCGCTCTCGATGAGACCGAGGAGCGGCTCTTCGATCTCCTCGTCCAAGCCCACGCCCATCGCCGCACGCCCCTCGCGGAGGCCCTGCGTCGGGTCGATGCCTCCCCGCGAACCTAGGACGCAACTTCGCCACCCTGCATGATTTCTCGTTTTTCTCTGTGACGCTGGGGTTTCTCATGCGTCACTGGCCTAGAAGAAGAGCCCTGGGACGGCGATCGTGGCCCCAGGACCCCGATTTTTCGGTATCCAAGGCCCCTCGAACCTGTCAAGATAATGGATGGTGTGGGGCGCGGATCCCTGGCCGGTGGTTTTCATCTGTCTGTATGAGCGAGGAGGTTGACTGATGTCGAAGTTCTTAGGGTCCTTGTTGGTATTCGGAGCCGTCGCGGCGTTCGCCGTCGGTCAGGGCGTCGGTCCCGACGTCATCGTGGGCGATCTCCATGAAGTCGCGAACTACTCTCACGTGGGCAACATCGACGCTTTCAGCGTCGGGACGACCTCCTGCAACGTGGGCAACGTCAACCTGAACTGGTTCTCCCAGGTCAACCAGCACCCGGTCATCGGGCAGACAGCGTATCGCATCAGCGGCAACCGCTGCGAGATGATCGGCCAGTCTTGGTTGAAACACGGGTTCTTTGCCCTGAGCCAGACCCTCTGCGGCTCTTGCCCGAATCCGACTTCGGGTACCCAGCTGGGTGTCGGTTGCTCCGACCCCTACAGCGCCAGCCTGAACGGCAACCAGTCCAACCTCGGACCGAAATTCGAAGTCGATGCCTACACGGGGAACTATCCCTTCCCCGCCTTCATGCTCACCGCCACCGGCAACAGCATCTACAAACGCCTCCAGATTCACACCAACGACCTCGACCCCGCGAACTATCCCAACGCGACCTACGTGGTGGAGGGCCAGTACGTCACCCCGGACGACGCCAGCGCTGGCAACGGATTCAACAACGCTTCGTGGCGCGAGGTGGTCTTTACACCCGCCGGCGGCGGCTATGACATCGCCCTGGCTCCAGGTTCGGTCACCCATCAACAGCAGCCAGCCATCTTCGCTTGGCAGTTCTATGACCCCAGCGTTCAGATCGAGACGGTAGACCTTCCCGGCGAAGGACGTTTCCACGTGGCCCTCAAGGTGGTTGACAACGGGGACGGGACGAAAACCTACGAGTATGCCGTCCACAATCTGAATTCCCACGTGTCGGCCCAGTCGTTCAACATCAATCTCCAACCCAACTCCACCATCACGGGCCTCTACTTCCACGATGTGGACTACCACAGCGGTGAACCCTACAACGGACTCGACTGGCAGGTGACCCAGAGCGCCACGACGCTGAGCTGGGCCACGACACCTTTCGTGAACGACCAGAACGCCAACGCTCTGCGTTGGGGTACCACCTACAACTTCGCCTTCACCTCCGACAAGGCACCCCTGGGCGGGACCCTCGGGCTCTTCCGTCCCTTCACGCAGACGACCGTGCCCTTCTCGGTCGGTGCCGCTCCCATCGTTGCGACGCTGGCTGTGCAGCCGCCCGCCGAAATCCATGCCGGCGTCGCCTACGACGTGGACGTCCAGATCGCTCCGAATGGGGGCGTCCCGGATCCCTCCGGCATTCAGCTCCACTTCGCCGTCGACGGCGGCACCTTCCAGAGCGTCGTGATGGCCGACCAGGGCGGTGGCCTTTTCCGCGGGACTCTGCCCGCCATTGCGCCCTACAGTCGCATCGATTGGTACGTGTCCGCCGTCGCATTGGGCGGCGGAGGCAGCCTCACGATTCCCACGGGCGCCCCCGGCAACGTGTTCACGAGTCAGGCCTACGCGGACCTCGTGACCGTGTTCGCCGACGACTTCGAGACGGACAAGGGGTGGACGGTTCTGAACGGCGCGACGTTGACCTCGGGCGCTTGGCAGCGAGGCCTCCCCAACGGCTTGGGGCAGTTCGGGGAACCGGGCACGGACTTCGACGGAAGCGGCAAGGCCTATCTGACCGGGCTCGCCGTGGGCGACGACGTGGATGGGGGGTTCACGACCCTCACATCGCCTGCGTTCGATCTTGGATTCTCGGGCGACGCCCTCATCGAATTCGCCTTCTGGCTGGACACCACCAGCGGGCCCAACCCGGGACAGGATCCGTTCGTCATCGAGCTGTCGAACGACGACGGCGCGACCTGGGTGGTCGCCGAGACGACGACCCAATCGGCGTCCACCTGGCAGACCCGCACGATTCGTTTGAGTGACCACCTCTTCGCTTCGAGCGCCGTGAGGATCCGCTTTACAGTGAGCGATTTCTTCAGTGACGCCATCGTGGAAGGCGGCGTGGATGCCGTTCGCGTCCGGGCGCTTCCCGTTCTCGTCGAGCCTCATGCCGCCGGCAACGTGGGCGCGAGCGCCGGGGGTCCCTTCGACGTTTTGAAGATCAACAACTCCGCGGGTGGCCCGCTGCGCTTCGTGGGCGTCACTGTGGGAAGCCCCTTCACCCTACAGATGGATCCGGTGCCCACGACGGTGAACCCGGTGTTCTTCGCTGTGTTCGGGACGCTTTTCTTCCCGCTGCCGACGGATCTCTACACCTTGCCGGGCATCGGCACGATGAACGTTCCCCCCTGCTTCGCCGGTCCCAACAATCCGAACCTGTTTCTGCTGACCAACAACTTTCCCGTCTCGTTGGGATGTCAGCAACTCATGGGCTCCACGGTCACGCCGTGGGCGGCGACGATTCCGGGCTCGTTCATCCCGTTCCCCATCGCCTTCACCTTGCAGGGGATCATCATCGATCCCTCGTCGTCGACTCAGCTTTCCGTGACCAACGCCATCACGTTGGACATCCGCTGAGTTGCTGGCGGGCTCTCAGGGAGCAAGCCGCTTCCTGAGGGCCCGGGCTTCGAAGATGGGAGAGGAGCAGACGCCTCCCTCGCAGACGAAGACAGCGGGCTTTCCCATGTCCGGGTAGGGGAATTGCGCTCCCGCAAGCGCACCCTCCGTGGGGTGCCAACGCACGAGCCTGCGGTAGTCCCGCGGTTGAGCCAACGCTACCTGATAGAGATCCTGGGTGGCGGGGTCGTCTCGTTTCCCCACAACGACGATCTCCCGCGGAGCCTCGCTCCGTTCGGCGAAGGCGAGAAGCACTCCAGCGGTGGGGCGCTGCCGTGCGATCCGTGGTCGGGCCAGCCATGCGAAGGCTCGGTCAGCCAGCTTCTGGTGACGCTCTGCCCCGGTCTGATGAGCCAGCCTCAGTCCCCAGCGCGCCATCTCGATGTTCTCGTCTCGATTGGGGAGGGGGGGCAAGGGAAGGTCGGGTTGGAGGGCCGCCGTGAGGAATCCCCCCTTGGGACACACGAAGTGTTCGGCAATGAAGTCGGCGACGTTCGCCGCCCGCTCGAGCCACTCCGGTTCGCCCGTCGCACGATGCAGCTCCAAGAATGCCTGCCCCATGGCCAGGGAGTCCCCGAGGTAGGGCCCGTCATCGTCGTCGTCCTCGTGTCGAAAACCGCCGCCGGGGAGGGAGCGATGGGCAAGGATCCACTGGGCGGCCCGGACCGCCGCGTCCAGGGACGCCTGCCGCCCCAGGGCCTCGTGATGGAGAGCGAGAGCGCGAATCGCCCACCCGTTCTCCGCGGTGAAGATGTGGGGGTCCACCTCGGGGATCCCGCGCGCTCTGCGCCCGGCGTCGTCCAGGGCGAAGTAGTCCTCGGCATGGCGCCCCTTGACGAGATCGGCGTCTTGACTGGGGCGAAACGCTCCTTCGGGCCCGCGGAGGAACGTGAGGATGTAGTCCGCGATCGCGTCCGCCGCCCCGGAGAAGCGGGGCTCGGAGAAGAGAAGAGCGCCCCGGCTGTAGGCCATCAGGTCATCCGCCTGAACCGCCATGATCTTTTCGAAATGAGGATGGGTCCAGTCGCCGCCGTGGGAGTATTGATACATGCCTCCCCAGGCGTCATCGAGGAGGGCGAGTTGAGCAATGAGGGAATCTCGCGCCTGTTTCCGAGCTTGGGGCTCGCCCCTCACCGCAAGAAACAGGGCGTATTCGGTGGGGTGCTTGGGGAGAAACTTGTGCACGAAGCCCCAGGAAGCGTGTTCGGCGTCGTAGCTTTCGTCGTAGGAGCGCTCGAGGTCGGTCGTGAGAGCGGTCCCCAGGGAAGGGGCCCCGTTCGCCGAGAGTGCCGCCTCGTCGCCGGTCGAATCTTCGTCGTCACCGAGCGGCTTCGGATTCGCGGTGATGCGGGAAAGCAGGGCGCGCATCTTGGCGGGTGGAATGTAGCCCCTGCGCTTGACGAGCTCCTCGCCTTCACCATTCAGGATGATGGTGGCTGGCCAGCCGTAATCCTCATAGCGGTGGGCAAGGTCGGGCTTTTCCGCCTGATCCACGCGCACGCAGACGAAGCCCTTGGCGAGCAGGAGCCGCACGCCCGGATCTCCGTAGGTCTCCTCGTCCATCACATGACACCAGTGGCACCATACCGCGCCCAGATCCAGCAAGACGAGACGGTTCGTCGCCCGGGCGGAGGCGAAGGCCTCGGGGCCCCATTCCACCCAGCGAACCGCTCCGGCGGATTCTTCGGCGGTCGGAGAGGCGCAGGAGGCGAGGAGGCCCGTGACAAGAACAAGAACGGAGGCCGAATGACGCATGGGGGGGGCTCCTTGGGACGCGTGTTGTGTTCAGTCCGTAGGCGCGGGCATGGTGACGCCGATGACGACGGCTTCGCAGACGAGGCGTCGATCGACCCAGGCTTGGACGTCGAAGACCGCACGGCGCATGCGGACGGCGTTGGCGCGGACCATGAGGAGCACGACGTCGCCCGGGACGACGCTGCCCCGGAACTTGACGTCTTGGAGGCCTCCGAAGCCGAAGACTTTCCCCTCGAGCTTTCCGAATTTCATGTGGAAACAGAAGGACGCCACCTGGGCCGCCGCTTCGACCATGAGGACGCCCGGGAAGAGAGGGTGACCCGGAAAATGACCGCGGACCCAAAACTCGTCGTCTTTGATCCGGCGGGCGGCGACGGCCGACAGGGGATCTTCTCGATACGTGACGATGTGATCCACCTGCTCCATTTCGAAGCGATGGGGATTGAAGGCTCGAATTGCTTCGATGTCGTAGGCGACGTCAGCGGCATCGAGTGTGTCCAATGGGAAGAATGGTTCCGCAGGCATGAAGTCTCCCGCCTGATCCGTGGAGTTGATGTTCTCCCCGCGCGGGGGCGGAGGCTTCTCAGAATACCAGGGAGAGCCCGGTCTTCAACGTCCCTTTCCCTGTTGCAGTGTCTGCCAGGCGTTCGCCGTGACGGGGAAGGTTTCGATGGACCCGTCGGGCCAGCGGACACGCAGGGCCTTAGGCTTCTCATCGGAGCTCAATCCGAAGTGCAAACCGAAGTCGTTGCCTCCGAGGTATCCGCCGGCGCCGTGGACCTCCCGTGCGAAGGACTTTCTCTTCCCGCCCTCAAGCAGAACTGTGACCCGCGCTCCCACGGCGTGACGGTTGCCGGCCTGCTTCGAGGTGAGCTGGACGCCGATCCAGCCGCCTTGGACCTCGCACTCGTTGCGAATGAGATCCGGCCAGTCATCCAAATTGACGACGACCAGATCGA
>DRQF01000236.1 GCA_011369445.1 Planctomycetota bacterium
CATGGCCACGGGGTTGGCAAGTGCCTCGAGGATGGTCGGATCCGAGAAGACGTCCGCGACCAAGCCTCGTCCCGCGTGGAGCTTCACGTCGTCACCTCCGGTGGAGGCGATCCCGGCGCCTTCTTGACCTCGGTGCTGGAGGGACTGAAGACCCCAGCAGGTCTGGGCGACCGCGTCGTCGTGGCCGTAGACCCCGAAGATGCCGCAGGAATGCTCGAGGCTCATGGGGCGTCCTCCCGAAACAGGCGGCCCATCTCTCGCTCGATGTCTCCGCTCCAAAAGCCACGACGGTCGGCCTGGAGAGCGCGCTTGAATGCCCGCCGCGCCAGAAGGGTCCGACCGGAGTCCCGATAGATCATGCCCTCCCAGAAGAGGATGGCGGCATCGGTGGGCGTGAGGCGGAGCATGCGCTGCACGGCGTCTTCGGCCTGTCCGAATTCGTCGCGGAGGTAGTGGACGACCATGCGCCGAAAAAGAGTACGCCGACGTTCGAGCCCTTTCTTGCTACGACTCCAAAAGACGATCCTGAGAACGTCTGCCACGGAAAACGCGAAAAGCCCGGCGGCGCCGGCCCAGGCGACGTTCGTGGGCAGCCTGCGCCAGGGATCGAAAGCCCCGACGTCGGTGAGAAACGCGTAGTCGACCAGGGCGGTGAAGACTGCGAAGAGGAAGACGCCGCGAGCGTTCCTCCACAGCCAGATATGACCCCAGCCCGGGACCAAGGCGAGTAGAATGGGGAGGAGGATTCCCCGAATGGGCCCGGTGCGATTCATGGATCTTCAAGGTACCATCCGGCTCCCAGTCCTCAAGCCGTCTCGCCCCATCTGAATGGGAGAAGTTGCTGGTGTGGGAAGTCCCCAAGTCCGCGCTCTATCTGGTCGCCGGTCGTGCTCAAGCAAGGGGGAGACCCTACCTCGACGTCGTGGCCGCCGCCCTCGAAGGCGGTGTCGACGTCCTTCAGATGCGAGAGAAGGGGGGCACGAGGAAGGATTTGCTCGAACTGGGTCGACGTCTCCACGACCTGACCCAACGGTACGGCATCCCTTTGGTCGTGAACGACGATCCCCAGCTCGCGAGGGATTTGGGGGCGGAGGGTCTTCATTTGGGACAGGGCGACACCTCTCCCGAGGCGGCGCGCCGCATCGTGGGGGAGAGGGTTTTCATAGGCCTCTCGACCCACGATGCCGACCAGATCCTGGCGGCGCGAGGGCGCGGTCTGGATTTGATCGGTGTGGGGCCCCTTTACCCGACGAGGACGAAGGAGAACGCGGAAGCACCTGTCGGAGTCGACCTCCTTCGGCGTGCCTCCGTGCTCGCGCCGGAACTTGCCGCATTTGGAATCGGTGGCATCGATCGAGAACGGGCACGCCTGCTCGTGTCGAAGGGCTGCCGGCGTCTCGCTGTCTCCTCGGCCATTCTGGGCGCATCCGACCCCTTCGAGGCGACCTCTCGGCTGAAGGAAATCCTCGCTATTCCTTCCGCCCAGTGAATGCGGGTCTTTCTGCTCAAGAGACCCTCTCGACCGAACCGAGAAAGGATCGGGGGAAGGTTCCGGAAGAAGGCCACGCCATGAACGCCCACGAACGTCTGAATCGAATCCTCCGCGCCGCCGAGCAGTTTCTCGAACGGGCCGAAGTGCACATGCCGGCCCTGGAGCTGTGGGCCAACGACCGAATCGAGGAGAAGGATTTCCTCACGGCGATCTCCCACTTGCAGCATCATCTGGCGAAGGTGAAGAAGCAGCAGATGCGCGTCAAGATGGCGGGCGGGCAGTCCAATGCGGACGTCAGCACGCGGACCTTGATCGCGCTCGCGTTCATGAATGCCGTGGATGACGTCGAGGCGTCCTCTGCTGCATCGCCCGCCGCCGCCGAAGTGAGCATGACCTTTCCGGGCGCTGTGTTCACGATCGCGGATGTGTTGCGTTTCATCGGCTCGACTCGCAAGACGGGCATCGTCGAGGTCTCGTCATCCAACGAACAATTCACATTGGACTTCGTGGCCGGCGAACTCATGAGCGCCATCTCGGACAATAACCCGCCCGGCTGTCGATTGGGAGAGATCCTTGTCGCTCAGGGGACGGTCACCCAGGAGCGGCTGGACGCCTTCCTGGCGTACCACCGAGAGGACAAGAGCCGGATCGGCGACGCGCTGATGGAGGACTCCCTGGCCAGCCGAGAAGCCATCGACCGGGCCATCGAACGGCAGACCCGTGATCTGTTCCAGCGACTTCTCGTCCTCGAGGACGTCGACGTCACCTTCACGACCAAGCCCGAACCGGAGGAGGTCGACGAAGTCCCCCTGAACCTTGGCGAGCTCCTCTACCACTGATCCCCATCGGGCGTCGCTTTCCACTCATGTCGCTGCGACACATCGTAGAGCAGGGTGATGCCAGCAGGTCGCGCGAGTTCCAGAAATTGTGGATCGTCTTGGGGATTCGCAGGTTCTTGTTTTTTAGTTGACATTGCGGTCGCATGTTGGTCTTATGGATTTGATCGTGAGCCCAGGCCTGCGGAAGAAAAACGGGGAGCATGTGATGAGGATTCTCGCAAAGAGACTTGGCTCCTTGAGTGCGTTGGTCGTGTTTCTCCTCGGAACCCTGGCCTTCACGGACGCGTCGCCTCCAGGTTCCAGCATCAACCGCGGCGCCCCGTCGGTGCAGTCTCTTCCGACGGGAACGGACGGACCCTCCGAACAGGTTACCGGGGCGGGCCTCGTTCCAGTCGTCGCCAACTTCTCCTTCGGACCGAAGGATGGGCAGATCTGCATCAAGTTCTCTTCCGGTATCATCGGTACGGAGAATCCGAACGACCCTGAACCCGAGCTTGATGGAGCCATCGAGAACAAGACCAAGATCACGAAGGTCTTCAAGGATCTGTTGGTCTGGCTCGAGAAGAAGGACGGGACGAAGATCACCAAGTCGGGTCAAGGCAATCCGAGCCCGATTTCCGGGATTTCACTCAACACGAACGGCACAAACTGGGCCAATGCCACCGTTGTGCAGAACAGCCAGGGTGTCGTCACGTTCAACCTCCCCAACAACGGCCATATCAACCTCAACTCGTTCCGACGCTATCGGATGCAGATCGACGATTTCAGTCAACCGAACAGCTTCAAGGTCTGCATGGCCGTTTCAGATACGAAAGCAAGCGGATCTGTCCACTACATGGCCCTTGGCACGATGGGAGTCAGCAACGACGGGAATACCTCGATGCGGGAAGCACAATCACCATCCCACCGCAGCGGGGTTGTCGTCGCTCTCGAGAACGAGGACACGGTGGACACTTTGACGGGGGCAACGATCCAACTCATGTCAGCGCAGAGCGGGCTCACGATCCTCGGTGCAAGTGTTCTGGACATCGACTACGGTCCCGTTCCCGGAGCGTCCGTGACGATCGACAGTACTGGCAGAACGCTTACCGTGGACGGGCTCGAGCTGGATGAAAGCGAGTTCGTAAATGTCTGGATTGACCTCTCCACCCCTCCGGTCGAGTCCACGGTTTTCCAGGGGCAAGGGATCTTCTGACTCTTCTCAATGGGCACCCGGGCCTCGCCCGGTTGGCCCAAACAGGCCTCACGATTCCAGCGGGTCTCCCAGCGGCGTCAGTTCACGGGGGGCGGGAAGTCCTGCTTGCGCAAGTTGGGCGGACAGCGATTCACGATCGCCCACGAGAACAATCATGCCTTTCTCGAGGGGGAAGGCCTCCTTGGCGCGGGCATTCACCTCCTCCAGGGAGAGCGCCTCCATGAGTCGGAGGTCTCCCTCCAGGGTGTCGTAAGACGCACCCACGCGCTCGAGGGAGGCGGCGGTGTTCAGCAGCCCTCGACTCGTTTCCAACGATTCAACCACCGAGGCCCGTCGCTGTTGCTTCGCCTTTGCGAGTTCGTCTTCCGTCATGCCGTCGTCTCGTAGGGATTGAATCTCTTTGAGGATCTCCTGGACGGCCGCCGCGGAGTGAGGCCCCTCCACGGTGGTGGCCGTGACGTGATAGCCGCAATCCTTCTCGAGGACGAGGGACGACTGGATGCCGTAGGTCCAGCCCTTCTCTTCGCGGAGATTGCGATTCAGGCGGCTGGTGAAACTGCCTCCGAGGGCGCCGTTCAAGAGCAGTCGATGGACCCTGTCCTCGCACTGGAACGGCGGGGCCGGCATGTAGGCCCGGATCACGGTCTGGACCGCGTCTGGGTGGTGGACCATGTAGATCTCACCCCGATGTTCCCGTGCCGCCGGAATCGTCGGACTCGATGGAGGTGGCGCTGCGTTCGTGAGCTTGCCGAATGCTGCATCCAGGAGAGATCTGAGCTCTTCTTGCTCGAGGGCCGAGACGACGAAGACGTGCATGTTGGAGGGGGCGAGGACTTCGGCGTGGCGCGCGATGATCTGATCGCGTGTCAGTCGCGGCATGGTTTCGGGATGCCCCCACGACGCCCATCCATAGGGATGGTCGGTGCCGAAGTAGACGTGCGGTGCGACGCGGGTGGCCACGCGCCCCGGGTCGTCCGATTCGGCCGCCAGGGACTCCAGGTGAATGCGATGGACGCGCTCCCATTCTTTCTCGAGGAAGGGGGCCTGAATGACGGACTCGTGAAGGAGCGCCAGACCCCGACCCAGGTTGCGCGGAAGGATACTGAGTCCGGCCTGGATCCGTTGCTGATCCGCACCCGTTCTGAGTTGCGCCCCCAAACGTTCCAGTTCCTGAGACAGAGCCTCCGCATCCATCCCGGGGGCTCCTTCGTCGAGCATCCCGGCGAGAAGCGCCGTGCGACCACAGAGCTCGGGAGGATCCGCCGCCGCCCCGGGGGCGACGGCAAGGATGATCTGGGCCATCGGGGCCGAGGCGCGGTGAAAGGCCGTAACCGTGAGGCCGTTTCCGAGACGGAAAACCTCCGGGCGTTCGGGCGCCACGGTGGCGCGACGCTCCACGGCCGGCGCCGTTGCGGGGAACACACGACTCTCACCCTGAGAGTCCTCCGGCTGAACGACAAGGCAGCCTTCCCCGTCACCCCCCAGCCATCTTGCCGTTGCCTCTTGGATGTCCGCCGTGGAGAGCTTGCGATACCGATCGAGATCCTCCTCGACCCCGTCCGGGTGACCGAGGGACGCTTCGTACTGATTGAGCCGGAGCGCGCGGTTCAAAAGAGGTTCCAGACTGGAGAGGATGCGAACCTCTTCCGTCGCGACTTGGCGCAGCAGCTCGTCTTGGTCCGGTCCCTCGTTGCGGAACCGGGCGATCTCTTCTCGCGCGATGCTCTCGACCCGCTTCAGATCGGCACCGGGGCGACAAAGGATCTCGACCTCGAAGAGGGACGTCAGCTGCATGGAGAGTTGGCCGGCTCGCACTCGCGTGGCCAGCGCCTCCTTTTGGATCAGCCGCTGATAGAGACGACTCGATCGTCCGCCACCCAGGATCGACGAGGCCAGGTCCAAGGCCGCATCCCCTTCTTCGAAAAGAGCCGGCGTGTGCCAGACCAGGGTGATGCGGGGGTGTTGGACCTTGTCACGAACTCGGAGTCGGCGAGGACGGGAGAGGGAGGCCGGGACCCGACGAGCACGGGGCGGCACGGGCCGAGATTCGATGTTGCCGAACAATTCATCCACTCGCGCCACCGTCTCGTCCCGGTCGAAATCTCCCGCAACCACCAAGGCGAGGTTGGCTGGGGTGTACCAAGTCTCGAAGAAATCGCGCACGTCCTCAACCGTGGCGGCTTCCAGATCCTCGTGGGAGCCGATCACCGAGTGGGCGTAGGGGTGATCCGCCGGGTAGAGGAACTCAGGGAGGATCAACTCGGCGCGGCCGTAGGGGGCCATTTCGTAGCTCTGTCTGCGCTCGTTGCGTACGACTTCCCTCTGCCGATCCAGCTTGTCCTGGTCGATGCAGCGGCCGAGAGATTCCAGCCGGTCCGCTTCGAGCCAGAGCAGCGTCGGGAGTAACTCCGCCGGGCCGAAGTCGTAGTAGTCCGTGCGATCCTCCGAGGTGGTGGCGTTGTTCCAGCCTCCGCCAGATTCCATGATCGCGTCGAAGTCGCCCTCCGGAACCCGATCGGTTCCCATGAACATCAGGTGCTCGAAAAGATGGGCGAAGCCCGTGCGTCCGGGAGTCTCGTCCTTGGCTCCCACGCCGTACCACAGGTTGACGCAAGCCAGTGGGAAGCGATGGTCCTCGTGCAGGATGAGTACGAGCCCGTTGGGAAGCTCGAGGCGTTCATGGGGAATATGGGTCACGGTCATGTCCTTCCTCGGATTCCCGAAAACGGTTTTCATGTTTCAGGGCGCCTCATGTTATGTTGTGTCCGCGGTTTCGGAACCGCCCGGGGGAGGTCAATCTCCCGTGACACAGAAAATTTCAGGGGATTCTCGCGATGACCAGGTTCCTTTTCTCCCGTCCGGCCTTTCTTCTCGCATTTCCTATCGCCGCCCTGGCTCTGCTGACCGGCATGGCCATGTTGGACAACCATCCTGTCGAGACGAGCGACGGGGTGAGGCCCCTCATTCGCGATTGGAATCAGCCCGTCCTCCAGGACGATCATGTCAAACCGCACATGAAGAAGATCCGCCGGGCCGTGAAGACCATTGCGAAGAACCTCTCCGACCAGGGAATGCGTGAGGAGGTCCTGAGTGCCGTCCGGACTCTCCAAATGGAAGCCTTGCTTGCCAAGAACGGAACGCCCAAGAACGCCCGCCGGATGGAGGACGGCGAGGCGAAGGCGGCGTTCATGAAGGGCTATCGCCTGATGCTCGTGCGATTCGGGAAGGCGACCCTGGATCTCGAAGCGGCCATCCTTCAGGACAACGTGGGCGAGGCCCGGAAGATCCTCGAGCAGCTGGAAGAGTTCGAGGACGAAGGGCACGCGAAGTACAAGAAGCGGAGACGCTGACCCCCGGCACCTCCTCCCCGGAGCCGCGGCGCCCTCTTCCCTCGCGTCACGGGTGGCCGTCCAACTTCCAAAGGCGACGTGACTGCGATCGCCGCCGCGAGCCCGCTCTTGTTTTCTCGCGGAGGCACGGAGAAACGGAGTCACAAAGAAGAGGGAGGGGAATGGGAGTCGTTCTCCGACGCGTCAGGATCTCCGTGCCCCTGCGTCTCCGTGAGTGCCCCTTTCGGGGGCGTGGCGCCCTCGCCACCTAGGGGGGGCACATGCTCTCTCGCCCGCCGTGTGCCGCAGAGCCGCGCCCACCTTCCGCTGCCGGCTCCACGGACTCCCGCACCCACCGCGGCACGCGCGTGCCATCGTCCTTACGCTGTGTTCTTAAATTGCCCCAGTTTTCTTGTTGACATGGCCCTGCCTGTAGGTGTAAACCATCCATCAAGGCGTCTGTCGGTCTTCCCTGCCAGGTCGAACGACGGAAAAGCAGTTCTCGACTTGATCGAGAGGAAAGGTTCTTTCATGACTTATCGGCTC
>DRQF01000237.1 GCA_011369445.1 Planctomycetota bacterium
CGGAGGTCCGCGCTGGGTCGCCTCCGGTCGGGGGAAACCTTGCACATCCCGGGCCAAACATGACTCGATTCTCCTCTCCGGGACAAGAAAAGCGCGTTTCCAATTCCTTTTGTCCCCATGGTTTAGAATCGTCCACTTGGAGCGTGTGAGAACGAGGTCCAGCCGAACCCCTCGAGCCCTGGGAGACCCCCGTGAAAAGGGAGGTGACTGACAATATGGCCGCGCATCTGTCAGACGAGACACCGAGCGGCCCAGCCGGAAAGCCAGCCGGCCAGTGGCTCGTTCTCGCGGCGATTCTAGGGCTCGGCCTGTTGCTGCGCACTGGCGCTGTGGACTTCGGCACGCCGTCGGCGTTCGCCCGGCCCGACGAGGAGCTGGGAGTTCGCGAAGCTCTGTTTCTGTTGGGCGGCGACCCCCACGTGCATTTCCACAGCTACGGCGATGGATGGCCGAGGCTCCTCGCTCTCGTCTATCGATGGGAGGGGAGGGCGCAGGCGGTGGACGGTGCGCCTCCGATTCTGGCCTGGATGCGCGACCCTTTGCCCTTTCATCGGACAGCGCGAGCTGTCTCCGCCGTGTTGGGCGGATTGACGATTCTTCTGGTTTGGGCGCTGGCAAGGCTGTGGGGGGGGCGTCGGGCGGGACTGTGGGCGGCGGGGATCTACGCCATGGCGCCTCTTGCCGTCCTCCACGCCCACTTCGCCACGGTCGACACACTTGGGGCGTTCCTTATGGCTCTTGCGGTTCTCATCACCGTGATGGGACAAGGCCGACCCGCGCTCCTTCTCGCCGCACTCCTCGTCGGCGCGGCCGCTGGTGTCAAGGTGCCCTTGGCGCTGGGGCTCGCGGCGCCGTTCCTCACTCTGCGGGGCCCGTTCACGTCGCGTTTCTCCCAAGGAGCCCTCCTGATTCTCGCGTTCCTGGTCGGTCTCGTCGCCGTCTCACCGAGTTGGCTGACGGAACCGACGTTGGTTTGGGAAAGGCTCGTTGCCGAGGGGGCATCGCAGGCGGGGCGTCGGGGAGATCTGGGGATCGTCGCGTCCGGAGGGCACCTTCTGCGCTGGGGCGTCTGGGCAGGTCTCGGCCCCGTGAGTGCCCTTGCCGCCGTTGCCGCCCTGCCGATCCTCGCGCAACGTCGTGGAGGTCTTCTGCCTTTCCTGCTGGGCGCGGGCTGGCTGTTGTTCCACGCCGCCGTGGGCACCCCCTTCAGTCGCTACATCCTTCCCGCCCTGCCTCTGCTGGCAGGTGCGGCGGGGGTGGGGATGGCCCGATGGCAGGGTCGACTTCCAGCGGGTTCGGAGGTCCTCCTCGTCGCTGTACTCGTGTACTCAGCCCTGGCCCCCAGCCTCGAGATCCGGGGGGTGCTGGGGCGGCCGGACACGCGCGGCGAACTTCTCCGCGCCTTCGACGACGGCCGACTGCCCCGCGACGCCTACGTTCTCGTGCCCGGTTACGTCTTCGGACTGGGTTCTCCGGCCGTGGACCTCACGATTCGGGCAGAAAGCCTCTCTGGACCGGGAAAGGACTGCCCTCAACGGCGGCTTCAGTGGGAGTCCGCATCGCGACGACTTGCCCTGGCGCCTGCGCCCCGGCCCATCTGGCAGCATCTGGGGGCCGCGGATGCGGAGAAGCTTGCGCTCGACGGTCTCTCCGGTGGGGCCGAGTTGCTGTTCGCCTTCCTGTGGACCGACGATCTTTTCGCGAAGGCTTGGTCCGGGGAAGCTCTTCGGCAACGGGTGTTTCGCGATTTGCAACGTAGCGCCGCCGAGGGAAAAGTCGCGTTGCGCCTCTTGTGGACGTTCGATCCGGGTCTCGGGGTTTCCTCCCTCTACGAGCCCTGGGACTACTGGTTCGTGCCCGTCATTGCTCCCACGGTTCAGCGCCGCCCGGGACCCCGCATCGAAGTTTGGAGCGTGAAAAAAAAGTGAACGATTTCGCGTATCAGGCCGGAAAAGGGAGACTCTCTTCCCTCGGATAGCATTGTCGGTCCGTGCCAAGAGAGGTCTCCCATCCATGCGAATTGTCTCAGTCATTGCCTTGTGCGCCCTGCTCTCCGCGGCGCTTTCCGCTCAAACCCTCTTCGTGAACGCTTCCGCCCCGGCCGGCGGAGACGGCTCGTCATGGGGGGCGGCGTTCCAGGATCTGGATTCCGCCCTGGGTCTGGCCCAGCCGGGCGATGACATCTGGGTGGCCGAGGGGCGATACCACCCGATGGCGCCCGCGGTGACGTTCCAGATCCCGGACGGCGTCGGGGTCTACGGAGGTTTCGACGGGACCGAGACGCAACTTTCCCAACGGGACTGGATCGCCCATCCGACCTATCTGGACGCCGATGTGAAGGGCGACGACGTCCTCCACAGAACGGCCGACAACGTGTCGCGGGTCGTGACTCTGGGAACGGGGGGCGCTCCCGCAATCCTCGACGGGTTCATCGTTCGGGGCGCCCGGGGCGGTGCGGACGGCGGCGGCCTCTATATTCCCGGTGGGTCCCCGACCGTGGCGCACTGCGTGTTCGAAGACAACCGTGTGAGCCATGGGGGCGCAGGCGTTCTGGTCGCGGGAGCCAACATGACGTTCGACGATTGCACGTTCAGCTTCAACGAGGCGGCCATTGGTGGCGGCCTCTACATCGCCACGGGGGCGTCGGCCGTCACCGTGACCCTCAACGACTGCGAGTTCGTGGGCAACAAGGCCCTCCAGGCCACCCCCAACGACGGAGACGGCGGGGGTCTCTTCGCGGAAACCAACGTCGATCTCATCCTCAATCGCGCCATATTTCTGTCCAACAAGGCGATTCCCGTCCTCCCGAATACGATCTCCGAGGGGGGAGGCCTTTGTAGTCTGGGGGGCACCGTGACCGTGGGACACGCCATCGTGCAGGCCAATACGGCCAACCTGGGCGGGGGGATCTATGTCGCCGGCACCCTCCTGGCGAGCCACGTCGTCGCGAGCGGCAATCAGGTCGTGGACGTGAACAATCTCCCCGGCGGCCGCGGCGGGGCGATCTGGGCTCAGACCGCCACTCTCGAGGGGTGCACCCTGGCTGGCAACTACGCCCAGAAGAAAGCGGGCGGCGCCGTGATCAACAATGGGGACGTCCGAAACTCCATCCTCTGGGGCAACACGGTGGCGCCGGTTCCGCCCGGGGAGGACCCCCCTGAACCCATCCAGGTTCAGCTCGCTGGCGGGCCCAACATTTCCTATAGCGACATTCAAGGGCTGCTCACGCCGCTCCCCGGCTGTCCGCCACCCAATCCCAACGATTTCCCGGGCAGCATCGAGCAGGATCCCATGTTCGCGGACGCGAGCGTCCTCAGTCTTTTCCCCACCGGGACGGCCCTGAGAAACCTCCGGCTGTCTCCGGGATCGCCCTGCATCGACGCCGCGGACAATGGAGGGTTCACCCTTCCCGTCCCCATGGGGGATGTCAACGGCAAGCCCCGTTTCCACGACGACCCGGCGACGACCAACACGGGGTTGGGCACGGGCGGCATCGCGGACATGGGCGCCTACGAATTCGGCCCCTGGGTGAGCGACCTGCCCATGGCCTCGTTCACCTCCAGTCTCTCCGTGGTGACGGTCACTCTTACGGATACCAGCACGTCCGTGAACGGGCCCATGCGGCTCGAGATCTGGAACTTCGGCGACGGCAACGGGTCCTGTGTGCCTCAGGCCGTTCATCACTTCGATTCCAATGGGCCTCGGTCGGTGAAGCTGCGGGTCTTCGACGTGGCCCTCGCCACGGCGGAAGGGCTTCCCCAGACGGTCCTCCCCACGGACACGAGCCCGCCCGCGGTGACTCTCACGAACCCGGCGGACGGCGCCAGCGTGACGGGAACGGTCCTGATCCAGGCGGTGGCCACCGACAACGACGTCGTGGACCACGTCGAATTTTTCGTGGGCACCACGTCGTACGGGATCGATCTGGAAGGGAGTCCCATCTACGACGCGCCCGTGCCCTGGGACACGACGCTCGTGAACGACGGGTTCTACACGGTGAAGGCCCGTGCCTACGATGCCGTGGGCAACTTCGCCGAAGCCACGTCCACCGTCCACGTGGTCAATCAGGCGCCGGTCTTCACCTCCGTCCCCGGCCCTCTCGATCTCACCATCCAGCTCGGAGATTCCCTGGATGCCGCCGTCCGTGCGATGGGGCTCTACCCCACGACGTATGCTCTGCTTTCCGGGCCGTCAGGCCTGCAGTTACAGTCCCAGTCCTCTGAGGGCGTTTTGCTCTGGACTCCCACGGCTCAAGATCTTGGAACGCATACCGCGGTCGTTCGGGCATCGAACGCCTCCGGAATCGCCGACGTCACGCTCACCCTCGAGGTGATCCCCCGGGTCTATCTCGTCGAAACCTTTGACCGTCCCGGCTTCACGAACACGACGCTCACGGGCCTCAACGACCAAGGGATGATGACCGGATACACGACGCAGACCGGGATCGGCCCGCGAGGTTTCGTGACCGACGGGGTCACCTTCACCACGATCTATGCGCCGACGTCGTTCTGGACCTTCGCCCACGACGTCAACAATCAGGGGGTCGTCTGCGGTTCGATCTATTACGTGAGCTCGTTCAGTGGATCGGGTTGGGACACCTTCACGTGGCAGAATGGCACCTTCACGACGTCCATCTACGGTTACTACCCGCCCTACTCGAACGAGGTGGACGCCTACGGCATCAACGACGCCGGCCTCGTCGTGGGGAGAGCCTTCACGGGTGCCTATTCCCCGTCGGCCGCCTGGGCGACCTTCAGCCCCGGCGTGACATTCAACCCTCCGGGTGCCACCTTGGGGGTCTCGCCCACGGGCGCCTATGGCTGCAACGATGTGGATCAGGTCATCGGCGGATTCGGTCTCGGCACCAACAACGCGATTCCGGGTGAGATCTTCGTCTACGACCACCCCACCGACAGCTATCAGGTCTACAGTCCTCCGGGGGCGGCCGGGAGCACGGGGCGAGGGATCAACGACTCCGGCCTCATGTGCGGTGTCTACGTGGGCAGCGTTCCCACCGCCAGCGGCCTGCCCAGCGGAATCCCGAGCACGAATCGGGCCTTCGTCACCTTGGCCTCCCAGCCCGGAGCGGGGGATTGGCTGAAGATCTACATTCCGGGAGCCCTGTCGACCCAGGCTCTCGACATCAACGACGCGGGGGTGGTGGTCGGGAATTGGTACGACGCAAACGGGATCAGCCACGGCTTCATCGCCCGGCCCGCGGACTCACTCCAACACGCGGATCTGGGCTACGGAGGTCCGGGCAACGCTCACCTATCCGTCACGGGTTATCTAGGGACGGGGAACACGGGCAGCATCGATCTCGTGGGGGCGCCACCCTCCACGGCCGCGTGGCTTTTGGCTTCCACTCAGCTGAACCCCACGCCCTTCGTGGGGGGGACCGTGGTCACCGTCCCAGTGGCGGCCTACTTCCCCCTCTTCACGGACAGCCAAGGCGAGATCCACATCCCCGGTCTCCCGGGCGGTGGCGGTCCCCTCACCGTCTATCTCCAGTACCTTCACGTTCTTCCGAGCGGCCCTTTGGGCTACGGACTGTCCAACGCCGTGGAGGTCCAGTTCACCCCGTGATCGGTCGCCACGTCCGTCACATGAATGATGGAGCTTGAAGCATGACGTGTCATCATCGCGCTCTTTCCCCATCCTTGGGCATTCTTCTGATCCTGGTGGCGGGAGCCTCGGCCCAGTTCCTGCCCATGGGTCCCGGAGACGGAACCTGGTCCGGCATCCATTTCTGGAATGATTCCCAGAGCGCATCTGGCTATGGCACCCGGGTTGCATCCGCGGGAGACGTGAATGGCGACGGCTATGACGACGTGCTCGTCGGAGCGCCTTTTTGGAAGGATGCGAGCGGCACGCCGGTGGGAGCCGTCTGGGTGTATTCGGGGGCCACAGGCGCCGTCCTATGGAATTGGACTGGGGCCGCGGCTTGGTCCACCTTTGGGGCTTCGGAGTTCGGCGCGGCGCTGGCCGCCGCGGGCGATGTGGACGGCGACGGTTTGGATGACATCCTCGTCGGAGCTCCCGAAGCCGCCACCGCAGCCATACAGTCGGGGGCCGTCTTCCTGTACTCCGGGGGGACAGGCGCTCTGCTGCTACAGATCGATGGGGCCGCCAACGACCGCATGGGGGCGGCGGTGGCCGGGCTCGACGATCTGGATGGAGACGGTGTCTCGGATTTCGTGGTTGGTGCAGACCAGGCCCTCTCAAGCAACCCCTTTGTGAAGGGATTGGCCTATCTGATCTCCGGCCAAACCGGGGGCGTCATCGCTGTCTTGGATGACGGAGTGAGCCTTTTTGGCAAGTTCGGTTCACGCCTTGCGGCTTTGGGGGATGTGGACGGTGACGGTTCTCACGATCTGGCGGTTGCTGAACCTTTCGGCGCCGCGGGGGGCCTCGGCGCTGCCGGTCGCATCGTCGTCTACTCCGGCTCGCCCTCTGGGCCGGGAACGGTGCTCCTCACGATCTCGGGGACAGAGATCGCCGGCCATCTCGGATCCTCGGTCGCGTCCGCGGGGGATGTGGACGGCGACGGCCTGGACGACATTGTCGCTGGAGCGCCCGAGGAAGGGGCCGTGGGGCAAGGGTTCATCTACGTGTTCTCCGGACAAAGCGGGACCGTAGTGCATCAGGTGACGCCCAGCGGCCTGCTGCCGGGCGCGCGGGCCGGCCGTGCGGTGGCCGGGATGGGGGACATCAATGGGGATGGTCGTTCCGAATTCGTGTTGGGAGCTCCTGGCGCGGGGCGCGTGGAGCTCCGTGACGGCGCCTCGGCCAGTCTGTTGCGATCCTGGACCGGCAGTGACATCGGGACGGCTCTCGCCAAGGGAGGTGACGTGGATGGAGACGGGAACGGGGACATCCTGATCGGCGCGGCCGTCGATGCGCCGGGATTCAACTCGGACTATGGTTACGTCTTTGCCGACAGAGCCGCTCCCGACGACTTCTTCGCCCAATTCGGGACCCTCTCCATTTCCGGGTTCTACGGAGCCATGCTTCAGTTCTTCCTCTTGCGCTCCTCGGCTCTCCCGATGGAGCAGTACGTCGTTCTCGGGTCGGCAAGCGGTTTTGGACCGGGCTTCGCGTTGGCCGGACATACGATCCCTCTGAACCTGCCCGACGCCTATTTTTCGCTGATTACCACCTATGCCAACGTGGGGTTCTTTTCCCAGACGGTGGGGTCGATCTCCAACGGCAACGCGTTTCCTGCCTTGGTTCTCCCCCCCGGGGGGTTGAGTCCTGCTCTCGCGGGAATCGAACTCCATCACGTCGCCGTCACCTTCACCTTGGCTTCGGGCATCACCTGGGTGAGTCGACCCGTCGCCACCCGGCTGATTCCATGAGGGGCGATGGACTTGGGACACCGGCCCACTTTGCCGGTCAGTCATCGCGGCCTAGACAGTTCTCGCAGATGGAGGTTTCGTCCTGGACGTTGCCCACCTCCATGGTGCAGTCGTAGTCGTAACAGCATAAAGCATGAGGAATCAGGGCACCCGCCTGATCCCTCGGAAACCAGTAAGCGGTTTGAGAGCCGCACGATGATAGCAAGAGGCAACACGATGCCATGAACAGGAGGAGAGATCCCATGTCTCGGAATGAATCGAGTCTATTTCAACACGGTGCAGCTCGTCTCCTGCTTGTTCTCGCCCTCGGACTTGCTCCGCTCTGCGCCCAAACCCCGTTCGAGGCTTGGCGCGACCCGCTTGTCTTTCCGGGGTCGGGCGACATCGTCCGCGCTCAGTGCGACGCCTTGGGCAATGTCTACGTCTGCAGTGGAACCTTGACCGTCGGTTTCTTCAACACGAGCGTGCATTGGTTCCAAGTAGCGAAGTACGACGCGGCTGGAAATCGTCTTTGGACCTTCGACTATCGTCCAACCGGAGGCTTTGCCGAGCGGGTGAGTTGGCTCACTGTCGATTCGCAAGGCAACGTCATCGCGACGGGCTACGCGCAGCAAACTCAGGCCTCCCTCAAGGACGTCGCCACCATCAAGCTCGACCCGGATGGCAATGTCGTTTGGATCAAGCGTTTCAATGGGGGCGTTCCTGTCGGCAACCGGGGGCACCGCGTCGCCACAGATGCCAATGACGACGTGTATGTTCTCGGCACGGGCGGTGGATTCGGTGGCGTCGTTCAGGTCTTCAAGCTCGATGCCGGCACCGGCTCCATGCTCTGGTCCCAGGGATGGACACCGCCTGGCTCGGCTTCGTTTCCTATCAATGCCCGCGCTCTGGCCGTTACGCCAGGGGGGAACGTCGCCGTGACCGGTGCGATCAACAGCCTTTCGATGTTCCTTCGGTCCTACGATGCGACGGGGGCTCCGCAATTCGGCTTCGTCGACACGAGTTGGGTGACAGGCGGCCTCGATGTCGTCCATGACTCGGTGGGAAACTGGTTGGTGTCGGGGGCCGGCCTCCTCGCGGGGACGGCGAAGGGCCTCGTCGCCAAGTACGGTCCCACAGGCAACCTGCTTTGGAAGTCGGGCTTCAATTCGAATGTCGGCGGATCGACGTTTTGGGACACATTGAGCCGTCTTGAAGTTGATCCAGCGGATGACGGTGTAGCGGCCGTCGGATCAGCCAGCGGTATCGATTGGGCGATCGGGCGCTTCGACGCGGCCGGGAATCTGCAATGGAACACGACATTCGACGGTTTCGGCTTGCAGACCGAGAATGCCACGGATCTGGAGATCGGTCCGGGTGGCGCTATCTACGTGATCGGTGGCGCCGGCGGCGTCGCCCCGAGTGGCGGCCCGTTCCCCAGTCTGGACGCGGTCCTCGTCGCCTACGACTCCGGCGGGCAGCAGCTTTGGGTCCATGGCGTCCAGAACTCCGGTATTCCGCCGACGCTGGCACGAGGCCGCCACGGACTTTATTTCAGCACGAGCAGTGATCTCGTACACGTGATCGAGGGTATCGACGTCGTCGTGCATCAGCCCGGCGGTCCCGGTTCGCCCGTTTTCGTCGATCATCAGGGGCTGACCCCAGGTGCGGTCTACCACTCGTTGCTCAGCCTTGAACCCTGTCCCGGCGGCCCGGGCACGGGGCCCTATCTGGGACTGTGTACCCAGAACCCGCAGGGACTCCTCACGCAGTTTCAGGCACCTCTCGGCACGCCAGTGCTCCACTTCCTTGCCAGCGCCCCGACAATTCGGTGGGGCCCCTTCCCGGCCCTCCCTGTCGTCATCGAGACCGTGGCATTCCAGCTCTCGCCGCTGGGACTCGTTGAGGTCTCACCTGTTGATCACGTGACGATCAACTGATCCCCGATGCGACCCCATGCTCAATCCCCGCTTTCGCGGGGATTGAGCTGCATCACGTCGCCGTCACCTTCACCTTGGCTTCGGGCATCACCTGGGTGAGTCGACCCGTCGCCACCCGGCTGATTCCATGAGAGGCCAAGGTCTTGAGTTCGCGGTCTGTCGCCGCGGCCCTTTGCCCACATCATTGACGTCGCAGCGACGCCCCGGGAAATCGTGAAGGACGCGGGTTAGGGCGTGTACTCCTGGCAGTTCTTGCAGATGGAGATCTCGTCCAGGCGTCCTTCCTCGTGGAGGCGTCGGATCTCGGCCAAGCGTTCGCCCTTCCAGATCTCCTCGATGCTCTCGTCCTGGACGTTGCCCACCTCCATGGTGCAGTCGTAGTCGTAGCAGCAAGGCGTGGCGCGGCCGTCGTAGTAGATCTGGAGGGTCTTGTAGATCATCCGGCAAGGCGGCTTCTTCTGCCCTTCGGGAAGCGATTCCAAAAGCTTCATGCCTTCAGGCTTCTCGACGCGGTGGTCCTCCACCGTGTTGCTCCACGTCTGATAGTTGGAGAAGGTGACCTCGTCGTTCTCCTTCAGGTACGGCGCCCACATCTGTTGGAAGCGCTCGGCGTCATCGGCCGTCTCCTCCATCTTGATCATGCGCAGCACGATGTACGGAAGGGCCGATCCGCGTTCCTCGCGGATGCGGAAGAGGCGCTGCACGTTCTCGACCACTTTCTCGTAGTTCGCGTTGACCCTGATCTTCTCGTAGACATCCTTCACCGTGCCGTCGAGGCTGATGTTGACGAAGGAGATCTGGGAGTCGACGAGCGCATTACAATTCTTTTCGTCGAGGTAGGTGGCGTTCGTGATCAGGCAAGTGATCTTGACCCCACTCTCCTTGAGGTACTGGAGCATCTCACGGAACTTGGGGTGGATGAACGATTCGCCGAAGCCCGTGGGGAGGAAAACCGTGTGATCCCGTCCGGCCGCCTGATCGGCGATGCTGCGAAAAAGCTCGAAGTCCATGTTGCCGTAGCCGCGGTCGGCGGCCTCGCGGGGGCACATGGGGCAACGAAGATTGCAGTGATTCGTCGCCTCGACACCCAAACTGAACGGGAAGTCGCCCGGGTCGAGGTCCTTGAAGGCCTCCTGAATCAACAGATCGATCAGTCCCATGTCGGCTCCCGGGTAAAGATGCGGCGGTCTCGCTGGCTCCCATTATCCCATCGACGAGGAATGCCTCAAACCTGATTCCCAAGAATGGTCGACACTTGCGAAGGTGCCCCTCCCGATGGAAGAGTCCAAACCATGGAGCCGGATACGCCCGATCTGTCGATCATCATTCTGTCCTGGAACACCCTGGAACTGACCAGGGCCTGTCTCCGGGAGCTGAGTCGTTGCCGCGAGAGGTCGCCTCTGCGGTACGAGATCCTCGTCATCGAGAATGCCTCGGAGGACGGGAGCCTGGAGATGATCCGCGACGAGTTTCCCGATGTCCGGCTCTATCGCAATCCGGAGAATCTTGGCTATGCCCGCGCCGTCAACCAGGGGCTGCGCCTGGCGACGGGGCGAAGGCTCGTCCTTCTGGGCTCCGACACGGAGGTCCGTCCAGGCACCCTGGAACGCATGGACCGGTTCCTCGAGGAGAACCCCGGCGTGGGCGCCGTGGCCCCACGGCTGGTGAACGCCGACGGCTCCTTGCAGCGAGCTTGCATGAGGTTCCCTGATCTCAAGGTCGCCCTCTACTACGACACGTTCTTGGAGAAGTTCTTTCCCGAGAACCGCACCTTGAAGCGCTACTTCTACAAGGATTGGAGTCACGACGCGACGCGCAGCGTGGACCAACCCCCAGGCACCTGCCTCATGGTGCGGCGCGCCACCTATGCGGATGTGGGGGGCATGGACCGCAAGCTTTGGCTCTTTTTCAACGATGTGGACTGGTGCCTCCGCATGAGGCGTGCGGGGTGGGACATCGTCTACCTGCACGAGGGCACCGAAGTCCTCCACCATCTCGGCCAGAGCACGGGGCGCCATCCCGCCTTCGCTTTCGTCTGGCACCAAAACCGCCTTCATTTCTACCGCAAGCACTTCCATCTCATGGGGAGCTTCATCGTCAAGAGCGCCATGGTTTACGTCGCGGGCCGTGAGCTCCTCCGCATCCGAAGAAACCTCGAAGACAAGAAGGAGTTCCGCGCCCACGCCGCCCAACTCCTCCGCGCCCTCGGCGGCACCCTTCTCCGATAGAAGATTGCCAGTTAGAAGATGAGATTCGTCCGATCCTTGGAGGTCGCTTCATGACGGTACGTCTTGCGGGGGTCCTGATGGTGGTGGTCACACTGCTTGTGATGACCTGGATGGCCGTGGATGATGCCGACGACTCCGAGTGGTCGGATCTGTCGGACTCGCAACCCGCGCGACCGACGGAAGCGCCCGTCGTCCCGCACCGAGGCAACGCCCAGGATCGCCGAAGGGAGGAGCGTCCGGGGGGTTCCGCCGATGATCGCACGGCCCCGCCGCATGGGACCGACGGCCCGGTCCTGGAAGTCGTCATTCGGGTCGACCGTGACGGGAAAAAGCTGGTAGATCAGCCTCTCGACGTCCAGGCGGAATACCTCGGGACTCTCCGCATCGTCGATCTACAGACGACACCAGGGCCTCTCGATCGGCCGGACTTCGCGGCCGACGTTACGGCGCGGACCGCCTCGGGAAGGATACTCCCGCTTCCCGTCTCGAAGCCGGGGGCGTACCGGCTTCGCGCCCGCCTTTCGGGGACGGAGACCTGGCATGCCTGGGATCAGAACACCCGGCAGGGCCTCGTGCGAGAATCCATCCATCTCGTCAGTCGACTGCGCGTACACATTGCATCCCCACAACCGGAAGCGGTCAGGAGCGTGTTCGCGAACCTCGGCGGATCGGGCGAGCCCCGCTCCTTTGCGCGCGACCTCGGAAACGGCATCTGGGAGTTCGAAAACCCCGCCACCCTGCCCGTCGAGGTCGGCGCGGAGCTTCGCGGCTACGACGTCGTCTTCTACACTAGGGTGCGCACGAATGATGCCGTGATCTCGCTTGGGCGACTCGTTCCCAGGACATTGAAGATCGAGGACGCGTGGTCCGGGGCCCCGATCCTCGACGCCAAGGTGGAGGTCCGTTTCGCCCAGACGAGGGCAACTTTGAGATCGGCGGGGGATGGCAGGGTGCAGATCCCGTACCCACGGGACCCTCTGGAGCTCATGAGCCGCTTTTTCCCCTACACCCTGAGAGTCGTTGCGGAGGGATACGCGTCGGCCCGCATCGGCAACTTGGATGCGCTTCATGGGGTGTCCCGAGGTCTCCCGACGATCCGCCTGTTGCGAGAGGGCTCTCCCGGGGGGGGCTTGTTGAGCGAGACGGGCGCCCCGGCGCGTGGCACGCGCGTGTATCTCGTCAACGGCTTCTCGACGGCTGCGTCCGGCGTCTGCGACGAGGAGGGGAGATTCGTGCTGCGAGCCGGAGGTCTCGGTCCCAATGTGGGAGTCCTGGATGACCCTTCGGGGAATTCCCTGAGCGGTCGCCCATCGCGAGGCGCCTTCCTCTATCTTGTTGACTCCATGGGCGCCGAGGGGCTCCTCGGCCCGGTGGATTGGTTGCAGTTGGCGAAGGGGACCTGGATGGGGCGTCTGAGCCGTTGCCCATCCTGGATCGTGGACGTGCGCCGCGCGTCGGATGATGGGCCCGTCGTCGGGGCGGCTCTCAGGCGAATCCCTCTGGCGGCGGGCCAGCCGGTGCGGTGGTTGGCGAAGGAGATCCCCCCGGGCCGCACGGACTCCCAAGGTCGGTGTGCCTTCGGAGAATCCCTCGGCGGGCTCTGGAGATTGGAGGTCGCGGCTCCCGGGTTCTCCAACGCGACCTTCGACGTGAACCCGACTCAAACTCCGACGAGTGTCGTTCGGCTTCGCAGAGGGGGCGAAATCTCTCTTCATCTCGTCGACCGATCGGGGAAGCCGATGGCTGGGGTCAAGGTGACGCTCCGTGCCCGGGAAACCGCCGACGTCGCGAGCACGTCGGACGAACAGGGACGCATGACGTTTCGCGTGGACCCGAGCAAGCGATATCTCTGGTTCGTGGTGAATTCGGACCTGAAGCCCGCTATGGCGGCTCCCCTTTATCTCGAGCCCGGCAAGGGAGAATACGTCATTCGGTTGGTGGGGCGAGAAGAGGTCGTCGTCACGCTTCAATCGGGGGAAGGGGAGCCCATAGATAAGGGGGTTCTTCTCATTCGGAGCCCGGAGGATCGGGATCGGGTTCGGGTCGCCGTCCGTACTCCCTTCATGAAGACCGTGGAGTTGCCGAGGGAGCGGTTGGAGATCCGGGCGGTTGCGGCGGGATTCAATGCCACGGACTGGACGACGATCGACGTGGCAGAGTTGAACGAACCGTTCCAGGTCTCTTGGGTCTTGCCTGATGGTTTTACCGTACGGGGGGCATGGGGCCCGTCGGCATCGCAGGGGGGAGACGGGATCGTGGTGGGTTTGGAGCCGGAACGGATCGCTGGGTTCGAAGGTGTGTCGAGACGGCCTCACCCCTACGAGATCCGGATGTTCGAGAGGACGGCCGTTCTTGACGGAGCGGGATTCTCGTTCCCGAGGGTGTCGGCCGGGCGCTATCGCTTGAAGGTCACGCACAACGGCCACGTCGAGCTGGAACGAGGGATACGGGTCGCGAGGGATTTGGACTTGGGGAACCTGGCCCGATAGGGGGCAGCCCGCGGCGAAGCCCTACCGTCGGAAGACGAGCACGCGTGTCGGCGGGGGCACGTCGGGGAGGCGTGGGTCGGGGCGGTAGCGCGCGAGCGCTTGCTCGATGTCGTCGTTGGGGGCGAAGAGGACGATCTGGGGTGGCTTGAAGATGAGGGCGCGGCGGCGAAGTTCCGCCAGGTCCTTGGCGTCGGCCACGACCATGGAGAGGCGACCCGTGTCGTGGCCCGTCTTTTCCATCCATCGCAAAAGGTGACGGTCGGGGCCTGAGACCACCACCCAGGCGTGAGGGCTCACAGCGGGCTCGGAGGCGACCCAATCCAGGAGACGGGCAGCCTTGGCCGCCGCGTTGGAGTGGGGAAGAAGGTTTGGTGTGGCGAGGAGAACCGACAGCAGGGCCGCCACGGCGAGGAGGCCGCCGTCGATGCGTCGATAGGGGACTCGGGACACGGCGAGCAGGGCTGCGGCTGGCCAGGCCAAAGCGAGAAAAAAGTCCTGGGGTTTTTGGACCCATACCCCAGGCTCGGCGCAGGCCGCCGCGAGGACGACGAGGACTGCAAGGCTCAGTCCCTTCCAGCCCCCGTCTCGTCCGAGCACGATGACGAGGAGGAGAGCCGTCACCGCCGCACCCGCGGCGGTGAGTCCCCCGGAAGAGCCCGTAAAGGCCAAGGCCAGGTCCGCCAGGCCTGTCTGGAAGTGCGCGGGACGCACAGGGCAGAGGATCGCCGTGGCGAGGAGGGCCGCGAGGAGCCCCCCGTGGGCCGCGACGCGCTCCCGCAGGGGGGTGAATCCGAGGAGGGCCGCAAGCAGCGCGGCAGGGATCCAAGCGACGGCCCAAGGAGACCCGATCTCAACGGTCCGGGCCAGAAGTCCCGGAGAGGCCAGAAGAGTCAGCAAGAGGGCTGTCGCCCCGCCCGATCCCCGCCGCTGGAGCGCCGCCGAAAGGAGGCCGGCCGTTCCCGCGAAGCCCATGAGCGAGAGCAGGCGATTGGGGCGTTCCATGCCCCCCACGAGGAAAAACCAGGCCCGCAACAGGGGTTCGGGGACGGCCACCGGAGGCAGGCTTCCGTCGCCCCTGAGGCTCAGCAAGAGTCTCGCTTCGGCGTCGGTGAGACGGCTCGGAATGCAGAGTGCGACGAGGAGGGCCGCGAGGAGGCCTAACAGTATCCAAGGGACCAGGAACCTCCCCCCCTTGCCCGTCCCCAGGTTGGGTTCAAGGCGGGCCCGGCCCACCTCCGACACTCTATTGGGTCTTGTAGGTCCCATTCGGTTCTGGTAATGTCCTAACCTTCAAGAATTGCAAGGACTTGCGCCGAGTTCACTTCTGCCGCGAAGGACCGTCGCGGCAGCTTAGAACCAGAATCTCCCCGGTGCAAGCACCGCCGAGCCCTGGCCGCAAAAGTCATGAATCTGACCTTCGTCCATGTCGTCGATCAGGTCCAGTATGAGCCGGGCACGGCTCAGCTGGCCGCTCTGGCCCGAAGAGCCGGATGGAATCCCGTGTCCCTGCCCGTGGACTATGGGACTTCGAAGGAGGCCTTCCTCCAGATGCTCCTCGACGCCGACCCCCATGTGGTCGCCTTTCGCCTCACCGGCGAAACGATGGAGGTGGTCGACTATATGGCCAGGGAGGTGCGCGCACTCAGACCCTCCCTTCCGTTTCTCTTCTACGGCCCCTACTGTCGGACCGTGACGGTCGAGGCTGGCGCCCTGCCGGGACCTGGGGTCCTTCTCACAGGCGAGCCGGAGACCGCTTTTGCCGCCCTGCTGGCGGCCTGGCCTTTGGAGGGCATGGGCCCCCTCCCCGGCGTGCAGATCCTCGGGGACGCCGCGTCTCCCGCCGAGGCCGATCTCTTCCACCCGGATGGTGCGCCCGCTCCTGAACTCGCCGTGTTCGGTGGACCCCGTCTGCTTCGCAAGGGGCGGGGGACGTCATTCTTTGGCGAACTGGGGACGGCCCCCGTGGAGACGACGTTGGGTTCTCCGCTGGGTTTGCCACCCCATGCGGGACTCGCCGCCTTCAATCATCCCGTCGAAAGCCGCCCTCGCCTGAGACCGCTTCGGCCCCTGCTGGACGAGCTGGCCGCTTTGGGAAGCGCCCTTCGCCACATCGAAGTGAGGGATCGCCCTTTCGGTTGGGACGGTGAGCAGGGAGAGCGCTTCCTCGATCATTTGGAGCGAGAGTTTCCCGCCACCGAGTTTAGCCTGCGGGTCGTGCCGGAGCCCGATCTCCCGGCCATCCTCGATCGCGTGGATCGAAGTCGATGCCGCCGGTTGGTCTTCGAGTTGGATGCCGCCGACAGGTTGGCTTTCGGGCGTTTGCCGGAAATGCGGGATCCGGAGGCCCTGGGGAGGGCCCTGGATGAAGCGTCACGACGGGGTTTTGTCACGGGCCTTCTCGTGACGGTGGGGCTCCCCCACGAGACGCCGGAGGACATCCGGATGAAACTCCGATTCATCCGAGACCACGGCGTCTCACGGGCGCGGTTTTTCCCCTTCGAACCCCGTTACGGCTCTCAATTGTTCGCGCTCTGCACGGAGGAAGACCTCCTCCCCAAGGGAGAGGAAGGGTGGAACCGGGAGGTCTATGCCCCGCTGGACCAGGCGTGCATGGACATCGAGGAGTGGCACAAGGTGTGGCAGGAATGCATGAACCTCTCCGCCGAGCTCCAGGTTCAAGCCGCTCCGACCCGTGTCGAATCCCACGGAGGGCGGCCTCGTTGAGTTTCAGACCCCCAGCTCTTCCCACGTTCGTTTCGCGGCCCCCTTCCGGAAGAGTCCTCGTCGTGGCGCCCCATCCGGACGACGAGATGATGGGGCCGGGCGGGGCCCTTCTCTTGCACCGCGCGGCCGGTGATCCCATCAGCATCGTCGTCGTCTGCGACGGGAGCTTGGGGGACCCCGACGGGTACTTCGAGAAGGATGGCTACGCAGCCCGACGGGCGCAGGAGACCCGCGACGTGGCGAAGGAGTTTCTCGGCACCGAGGATGTCCATTTCTTCGGGTTCGTGGACGGCATCACGGAGCAGGATGTGGACAAGGTCTATCCCAACTTGCCTCCCGAGCCCGACGAGAAGCGTCGCGTCCTTGTCAACGGCTTGTCGACCCACTTGAGAGGGCACATCCAGCGGGTTCGACCCCAGGTGATCTACTTCCCGTGGGTCGGCGAGTTTCATGCCGACCACTGGGGCACCGGGCAGGCCATCGAGAACCTGGTGAAGAACGAGCCCGAGTTGTTCCAGGACGTGAGTCTCATGGGCTACGAGGTGTGGGCCACGGTTCGACCGGATACGCTGCTGGACATCACTTCGGTATTCGAGACCAAGCTGAAAGCCATTCGTTGCTACGAGACCCAAACGCGCTACGTCGATTATTCCCGTGTCGTCGGGGGTCTGAATCGTTACCGCGGGATGCTCATTCCGGGGACTGAGACACGGTACGCCGAGGCCTTCATGGGGCGGTACCGCGGAGTCGACGGGACGTGAAGGTCTTGATGGCGGTCCAGGACTATCCACCCGACTTCGTCGGCGGCGTCGAGCGGACGGTCGAGGCACTCTGCGAATCTCTGGTCGGTTTCGGCCACGACGTCATGGTCTTCGCCGGCTCGGGCGATAGGCCGCGGGAGAAAACCGTGGAGCGGTGCAATCGCTCCGGCGTGAACATCATTCGGGTCAAGCGCTCGTCGACGTACACCAATCCGGTCGACGTTCACGACCCCGACGTCGAACTCGAGTTCGACGCGCTTGTTTCTCGGTTCTCTCCCGACGTTCTCCATGTCCATCACTGGTTCCAGACGTCGTCCGATCTTGTTTGGTTGGCGGCACGGCGGGGCATCCCGGCCGTTGTGAGCCTCCACGATCAGTGGGCGACGTGTCCTCTTTTCTTTCGCATGCCGGAGCCCGAAGGCGCTTTCTGCCGTGAGCCCGCGGGCGAAGAAGCCTGTCTTCCTTGCCTTAGCCGCCATCGACCGATGGAAGCCGTGGAGTTGCAACACTCCTTCCGCATGCGCGCCGCGAGCGTGGCCAGTGAGTTGGAACTCGCCCGGGCGATTCTCGTCTCGAGCGCGAGCCATGCCAGGCACCTGGCCCACTTGGGCGCGTGGCCGCTCACCCTCGCCGAACGAGTCCGCATTCGTCCCATCGGGGCTGCGGACCTTCCAGCGCTCCCCGAGCCTTCGGTGACGGGGGACCTCGTCGTCGCCCACTGGGGCAATCTCTCCTCGTTGAAGGGGACGGACATACTCGTGAAGGCGCTCTCTCGGGCGGCCACGGGCCGTCAATGGACGGCGAGGATTCTCGGCGGGACGTCGGATCCGAGTTTTCAGGGCTCCCTGCGGGATGCGGCGGGCGATGCGGTGAGTCTCGATCTTCGTCCGGCGTATCGGGTGGCGGACCTCCCTCGAGAACTCGAAGGCGTCCATCTGGCGGCGTTTCCTTCCCTGGCGGAAGAAACCCATTCCATCGTCCTGGACGAGGCCCTCCAGTTGGGGCTTCCCGTCATCGTTTCCGACCGGGGGGCGTTGCCGGAGCGCATCGGGGGGAGGGGTGTCGTGGTCCCCGCCGGGGATGTGCAGGCCTTGGCGGCGGCTCTCGACTCCATGGCGGATGCGGGGGTGCGCGCGAGGCACCGCGCCGCTTCACCGGGCCCGGTTGCCCGCCCGAGAGACTATGCCGAGGCCGTCCTCGAAGTTTATGCCGACGCCGTGCGTGAGGGGGCGCCGGTCGACCACCTCGGGAGGGATCTGGCTCGGGTGCGCCTCGCTCACCGCAACGCCCGGCTGGGAGAAATCGCAGCTTACCTCGTCCAGGTCGATGCGGAACGAAGACGTCTCGAGCAAACCCTGGCGGAGCGATCCGTGGCCGACGCGGCACGGGACGAGACGTCCTGCGAGAACGGCGCTACACTGGACGGATCGTCCGAAAGGGAGCTTGAATGACCGACCCCTATAGCGTCTCCGTAATCACGCGTACCTGCAACCGCCCCCGGATGTTGGCTCGCGCCATCGAGTCCGTCGCCGCTCAGACTTGGGAGCAAAAGCAACTCGTCGTCGTCAACGATGGAGGAGAGAGCGTCGAAGACATCGTGGCGCCCTATCGCGACCGAATGGATGTCGTTCTGCTGGAGTTCTCGCCGGAGGAAAAGCCCGGACGCTGCTTGGCCCAGGTGCGCGGCATCGAGGCCGCGTCCGGCAGCTGGATCGCCTATCTGGACGATGACGACTTCTGGTTTCCCGATCATCTGCAGACTCTCATGGAGGCGGCGAAGGAGACGGGGGCCAAGGTTCTCTACACGGATGCGAACAAGGCGATCGAGGAGCCCGACGAGAACGGCAACTACGTCGTTACGAGGGTCGAACCCGGGCCCTCAGAGGATTTCTCCCGCGCTGGTTTCTACCTGGGCTGCTACATCCATCTGTCCACATTCTGTCACCACCGAACCGTCTTCGACGAGCACGGAGGATTTGATCCCGAGCTCCCAGTCCTCGAGGATCTCGACCTCTTCTACCGCTATGCGTTCGACTACGTCTTTCACCACATCAAGAAGGTCACGGCGCAGTTCAGTGTTCGGACCGACTACACGAACGCCATCACCTCGATGCGGCGCGAGTTCGTGGAGACGAACGAGATGCTGGCGAAGCGCTACCTCCACATGGCCGTCGGCGACATGATGGTGATGCTCGTTCGCGGCCGGGATCAGATCAATGGCCTCTACAACATGGTGACTGCTCTCTCCTCCCGCGTCGAGGAGTTGGAGCGGCGGATCGCCGACCTGGAGAAGAACGAGTCATGAGCGAATTCTATCGCCGTTGGGAGCCGCTCTTCGATCCGCGCGACCTCGCGAATGGCGCGCTTCTCGTCCTCGCTCCCCACCCGGACGATGAAGTGATCGGTTGCGGAGGACTCATTCTCGCCCACCGCGTGAAGGAACAGCCGGTGACGGTGGCCGTCGCCACCGACGGACGGCTCGGCATCACGGGGGGGGCGGGCGACGACGACTATGTGAAGCTGCGGACCGACGAGCACCTGGAGGCGGGGCGAGTCCTCGGTGGAACGGAATCCCTCTTTCTGGGCTTTCCCGACGGCGGTTTGGCGGAGGCTTTGTCGACGGGAGCTCTCACGTCGGCGCTTGTCGAACTTCTGGATTCCCGGGCGTGGCGCACGGTGGTTTTTTCGTCTCCGTTCGAGCTGCATCCCGACCATCGGGCCCTCGGGCTGGCGACCCTGGAGGCCTTGAAGACGGCGCGCGTTCCGCAGACGATTCTCGCCATGGAGATCGGTTCGTTCATGCCGGCGAATCTTCTCATCGACGTGACGCCCTACGCCGAGGACAAGGACCGAGCGATGATGTGTTACGCCAGCCAGCTCGAGCACCACGACATCCTCGGGAAGCTGCGAGGTGTTGACGTGGCTCGATCGGCGAACGTGCCGGATCGGGCCGTAAAGCGGTGCGAAGCGTATCTGCGCATACGACCGGAGCGCATTCCCGACTACGTGTCGCAGTCCGGCGCGCTTCTTCGGCTCGTGGACGAGATGATGCCGCCAGTCCCCTGGGAGAATTCATGATGGAGGTCGGCTCCGCCGAAATGGCCCCGGGCTTCGCCGAGTCCTGCCGCCGGGAGTATCTGAATCAGAACCCTCGGGATGGTCGCCCCACCGTGAGCGCCGTCATGACGTCGTTCAACAAACGGGACGACGTGGCCAAGAACCTCGACGCCCTGCGTCGGCAGACGGTTCGCTTCGACGAGATCATCGTCGTGGACAACCACTCGTCGGACGGGACGCAGGCCATGATCCGCGAGAGATACCCTGAGGTCACCTTCATCGAGATGCATCATTCAGGCTATGGCGCCTGCGAGACGTTCAACATCGGCTTCGGCACGGCTTCCGGCGACTACGTCGCCATCCTCGACGACGACGTCGTCCTGCCCCCCGAATGGGTGGAACGCATGCTCGAGAAATTCGCCTCCGAGCCGGAAACGACGGGCGTCATATCCAGCCGTGTGCGCGAGCCGGAGATGCCCGATTGGTATTGGAACGATCCCAGTGTCGCGACGGAGCGGTACATGTCCACGTTTCGGGGCTGCGCGAGCTTGGCGCGCCGCGATGTCCTGGAAAGGGCGGGATACTATGACGATCGTTTCTTCATCTACGGCAACGAGCGAGACCTCTCCTGCCGAATCCTCAACGAGGGCTTCCGGATCCTGCAATATCCCGATGTGATCGTGGACCACGGGACACCGTTCGGGATGAAGAAGAGCCCGAGGAGCCTCTACTACCATGTGCGGAACCTCTGGCTCTACCTCTTCAAGAACGTCTCCTGGTGGAACATTCTCAAGCTGTTCGCGGGGGTGTTCCTGAAGCCCTTCAGCAGGAAGAAGGCCACGACGGACGCCGTGGGAACGATCGGGTTTTTCGGCACGGTCCGAGGGACAAAGCGAGGGCTTTGGATCTGCGTCAAGGCGACGTGCGCCGCGTTTTGGAACCTCCCCTATTGCCTAAAACGCCGGCGGGTCTGCAGGCATCCCGACTTCCGTCTTCCGCTGCAATGAGCGGCCGACCCGCGGAGATCCGCCCCATCCGGACACTCGCTCTCGTCGAGGTCAACTGGAACGGTGGCGACCTCACGCGCCGCTCCCTTGCCTCCGTGGCGTCGGGGAGATGCCGCCCCGACGCGATCTATCTGGTGGACAACGGGTCCGTGGACGATTCTCTCGAGGGCGTCGAGAAAGCGGCGGATGGGATCCCTGTGCGCATCTTTCGCAACGATGCGAATCTCGGCTTCGCCAAGGCGGTGAATCGGGGGATTCGCGCGGCCTTGGCGGATGGCGCCGATGCGGTGTTCCTGTTGAACAATGATGCCCTGCTGAACGAGGACACCCTGGCCGTGCTCCTGGAGGCCGTCCCTCGGCATCCGCGCGGGGGGCTCTTCGCGCCGAAGATCCTCTCTCCGGAGGGCCGCCTTTGGTGTGCGGGCATGGACGTGGGGCTCCACCCCAACCTGCAGAAGCTTCGTGGACTCGGTCGTCCCGACGCGGGACAGTTCGATCGGGAGGAACCCGTGGACGCGCTGACCGGGTGCGGGCTGCTGATACGCAGGGAGGTCTTCGAGGAGGTTGGCGACTTCGACGAGGACTTTTTCGTCTACGTCGAGGACCTGGATTTCTGCCTCCGGGCGCGTTCCGCGGGTTTCCTTTGCGTTCACGTGCCCGGATCCTGCATGATACACGCCGCGAGCTCGTCCACGGGGGGCGGTTACGGAGCCTGGCGCAAGCATATGCTGGCTTACAACCTGGTCACACTCTTGAAGAAGCGGGGGACGCCGTCCCTTTGGGGGGCGTTCGTCCTCGTGGAGTTGGCGGGCTGGCCTCTCCTATTGGTCTCGAGTTTCTTCCGGGGGCGCACGCAGGCCGTGCTGGCCAAGGGGCGCGGCATGTGGAGGGCTTTTCTTGGCGGCGAACCCGATCCGCCGCCGATGGGGGAGGCGGGCGGATGAAGATCCTCGTTGTCGCCCATCGCTTTCCACCCAAGCACCAGACCGGTGCGGAGCTCTATTCGTGGCGGTTGGCGCGTCGTCTCCGGAAGGAGGGACACGAGATCGTCGTCTTCGCCGCGGACGACGACTTGATGCGCCGAAACTATTCTGTCCGCACGTCGGATGTGGACGGACTGCCGGTCATCGAGGTGCAGAACCATCGACTTCATCGCAGTTTCGAAGAGACCTACATCGATCCCCGGATGGAAGCTGCCTTCGTCGACGTGCTTCGCAACGTTCGTCCGGATCTCGTCCACTTTCAGCACTTGTTGCACCACAGCGTGCGCTATCCGCGGATTGCTCGGGAGGCGGGTATTCCGAGCGTTCTCACTCTCCACGAGTATTGGCTGCTGTGCGGTCGCAACGGACAGATGCAGCAGGGAGACGGTTCCAACTGCGAGAGGCCTTCCCTCGACACCTGCGCTCGTTGTCTCTGCACCTTCATGTGGGCTCGTCAGAAGATCGATCTGTGGATGTTGCGCGGGTTGGCGTCCGTGGCGAAGCTGACCGGCGTCGATCTCAAGGCTCAGGCGCGCAAGCTGCGACTGCGTCGCCTGGTGAACACGGATCCCCAAAGCCTCTCCGAAGAGGAGATCGAGTTCATGCGGGGCCAACTCCTTCTCCGCGAGGCTTCGGTTCGCGACATGTTCGAGATGGTGGACGCGGTGATTGCTCCGTCGCCTTCACTCCGTGCTCGTTTCCTCGAGTTCGGTCTCGACGAGGAGTCCGTGATTCTCCATGACTACGGGACCGACCTGAAACCCTTCCGCAACCTGACTCGTGTCCCTCGAGGCGAGAAGCTCCGCGTCGGGTTCATGGGGTCGGTCCAACCCGTCAAGGGGGTGCATCTGCTCGTCCAGGCCATGGCGGATCTGGAAGGTCTGCCCATCGAGGCGACGATTCACGGAGACCTCTCATCAAAGCCGGAATACGTGAGGGCGCTCAGGAAACAGTTGACACCGTCGGTGAATCTCGCCGGCAAGATTCCCTCTACCGCCGTACCGCGCTTTTTGTCCGAACTCGACGTCCTCGTGGTTCCATCGACTTGGTGGGAGAACTCTCCGCTCGTGATCCACGAGGCGTTCGCCGCTGGGGTGCCCGTCGTTTGCTCCGGCATGGGGGGCATGGCGGATCTTGTGAAGGACGGCGTGAGCGGCCTCCACTTCGAGACTGGGAATGCAGATGATCTTGCCGCCCAGTTGCGTCGCCTGGTCGAGGAACCGGGCCTTCTTGAGAGGCTCGTCGCTGGCATCCCCGAGATCGAGGACATCCGCAGGGACGCCCGCTTCCACTCGAAGCTCTTCGAGGCCGTCCTGCTTCACCACGAGGAATTGGCGGCCGAGAATGATATCGAGGATCTCGCCCTCGACTTCTAACTTCTAGAGTGCTGCCGCCCGCTCGGCGGGGCTCTTCGCGGATTTCCTTCTCTTGGCGATTTGGCGCTCGCTAGGCCCACCGGGCAAGACGGAGTTCGCGGCCGCGAGGGAGACCTCCCATTCGAACTCGCGGGTGATGGGAATCTGGACCCGGAGGAGCTTCAAGAGCAAAGCCTCGATGGGCAGGGCAGAGATGCCACGGCGCACACGGGCGCGGGCGATCGCGGCCAGGCCTCGAACGATAGGGCTCGTTCCTGGGTTGAAACCCAGGTAGTAGCCGAGGGGTAGGAAAAGCCCCAGCCACCGGAGGATGTCCCTCTCCAGGTTCTCCTCGATCCAAAACATGGTCTGTCGATGGTAGCCGAGCGCAATCGCGTTGAGGCTCTCGACGTCCTCGGGAATGCGGCCGTCGTGCTCTCGCTCATCCATGCTCCACACCTGATGCCCGAGGCGCGTCGAGGGGGAGGGGACGAAGCGGTAGAAGTGGAATCGGACGAGTGCCCCCAGTCGTTGGAGTTCGTCGATCATCGCGAGGCTCTGCTTCAGGGTCGCGCGCGATTCGCCGGGGAAACCCAGAACGAAGTTCACTCGTGCGGCGATCCCGTGCCTCACGATGGCTGCGACGGACCTGCGGATCTCATCGAGTCCGCATTCCTTGAAGATCGATTCGAGCTGGGACTCGGAAGCGGTTTCCGCCCCCAACTCCAGCTCGGCGCATCCCGCTGCCGCAATCAGACGCCAGTCGTCCTCCGTGAGGGTCGCCGCGGCGGCGGCTCGAATGTCCGCGATCCAGCGGATCGGGAGTCCGCGCTCCACGATCCCCCGGCAGATCGCGAGGGCTCTGTCCACGTCGCCGAAGAAGTCGACGTCCCAGATCTTTACGATGCGCACTCCGAACCTGCGGGCGAACACTTCAAGATCATCGAGGACGCGTTCCGGCGAGTAGCCCGTCCAACTGGCGGGATAAAGCCGGGTGACTCCGCAGAATCGGCAGCGCCCCGGGCATCCTCGGCTCGTGTAGTAGGAGAGACAGCCGTCGGGGGTGACGTAATCCGAAATGGGAAAACGGCTCCAGTCGACGCGGGGCGTGGCATCGATGTCCTCGAGGCGTCGCCTGGGGTTCCGTACGACGGGACGGTCGGGGAGGCACCCGTTGAGCCCGGGGACACCGGTGACGTCCCCGTCCTGGAGGCGAAGACGCTCCGCCAGGGCTACGATCGAGGTGTCCGCGGCGCCCTGTACGACGAAGTCGACCTCCGGAACGGCCAGGCAGGCGTCGGGGAAGCTGGAGGGGAACCAACCTCCCCACACGGCGGGAACGGCGGAATGATGATCCTCGAGCAGACGGAAGATCTCCAGGGCCCGAATCACCTGATCGCCGGGCCGGGACGAGACGCCTACGAAAAGCGCGTCCCTCGCCTCGTCGATGAGGCCTGCGATGGCGGTGGGGTCTCCTCGCTCATCGACGATGCGGACCGCGTAGCCCGCCTCGGAGAGCGCCGTCCCCAGGACCATGATCTCGTAGGGAAGCCACAGAGGATAGATCTCCTCTTGGAATCGGGGAAAGATGAGAATGATCTTGCCGAGGGGGTCGCGCCCCCGCGTGGGTTCGAGGAGAAAATTCATGGCATGTGATCCGGGCAGTCACGGCAGAGAGGAATTTCACCGGAACGGCCGGCCTCGTGCAGGGCGCGGAGACGGGTCAGCCGTTCTCCCTTCCAGATCTCCTCGATGGATTCCTCCTTGGCGTTCCCGACCTCGAGTGCGCAAGCGTGGTCATAGCAGCAAGGAGTCACCCGTCCGTCGTAGTAGACCTGGATGGTCTTGTAGAGCATGCGGCAGGGCGGGCGGGAGGCGAGGTCCTCACCGCCCTTCGCCCCCTCGCGACCCGAGATGCGAAGATCGCCCGCCCACGTCACGGGGGAACACACGAAAATCTCGTCGGAGTCGCGGAGGCGAGGCTCCCAAAACTCTCGGAACGTCGACATCGTCGCCTGGACTTCGGGCGTCCCCACGACGCTGAGAACGAGGATGGGGAACTCGGCCTGGCGCTCCTTTCGCAGCCGCAGCAGGGTCAAGATGTTTCGGACGACCTCCTCATAGGATGCATTCGGGCGGACGCTCTCATAGACCTCGGCGTCGGCGCCGTCGAGACTCACCGTGAGGATTGTCGTGGAAGCGTCGATGATGGCGTGGCAGTTTTTCTCATCCAGATAGGTGGCGTTCGTGATGAGGTCGGTGCAGCGGACGCCTGCCTCGTTCAGGAAGGCCAGCATTTCCGGGAATCGCGGGTGGAGGAAGGGCTCGCCGAACCCCTGGGGATAGAACACCGACTCCCGCCCCGAGGCCTGTCGGGCGATGTCCGCGAAAAGATCGAAATCGACGAAGCCATAACCCCGGTTCGAGTTCTCGCGCGGACAGATGGGGCACCGCAAGTTGCACAGATTCGTACTTTCCACGGTGATCCGGAAAGGGAAATCCCCCGGGTCCCGGCTGCTGAACATGTGGGCCAAGAAAAGCTCGTAGGGTCTCACGCTGTGAATTCCTCCCTGTGAGGAGATGAGTGGCGAGTGTGCCTTCGAGGCATCGATTCGCCGGGAGCCTGAACCGAAATCTTAGCAGAATCTGCATCATGGGTGGAACATCAAAATGGCCGTTCCCCCGCTTCCTGCCTCCCGTCGCCGAAAAACTGGGTTAGATTGACGTCTCGACCCCCGTCGGGGCGGACCTCGATTGAAGGACCGGCCCCGCGTGCGGGATAATGGATGAGAAAGGGGCCGCGATTGAAGATCGTCCATCTCGTCCACGGCTACTTCCCCCAGGAATCGGGGGGAACGCAGCGGTATTTGGCTGGGCTCGTGCAGGCTCAGAAAGCCGCCGGGCTCGAGCCCATCATTCTCACGGGAGCGCAGGAAGCCTCTCCGACCCCGGACCTGCGGTCGCGCCTGTGGGACGAGATTCCCGTCTGGGAGCTCGTCCGCAGCGGGCTCTACCTGGATTCTTGGTACCGCTCGTTCGATCCCGAGGCGGAGAGCCTCATCCTCTCCTTGTTCCACGACGAGGCTCCCGATCTCGTTCACGTCCATCACTGGCGGCGCCTGTCGAGGAACCTCGTCCGTCTGGCGGAGAATGCGGGAATTCCCGCGGTCGTCACACTGCATGACGTGGCGACCACGTGTCCTCGCATCCATCGCATCCGAGAAGGCGACTTTTGCGAGCGCTTGGCGGGCGCGGTCCATTGCCGTGATTGCGTGAGCCGACTTCCCTTCCAGACGGATGAGGAGATCGGGGAAGCCGTCGATCTCTACCGAGACGATTTCGAGGCCGAGCTTGCCCGAGCTTCCCTGATCCTTTCCCCCAGCACCGCCGTCTCCAGATTGGTCGGAGGATTCATCCCGAAAGTGGCGGACGCGATCGAGGTCCTGCCTCATGGCCGCCTGGAGGACCCGATACGCGCCAGGCGAAAGGGCTCCCCTGAGATGCAACCGCTCGTCGTCGCATCCTGGGGAGCGCTCCATCCCATGAAGGGCCAGCATCTTGTTCTCGATGCCCTCGCTTCATCCCGGCATGCGTCTCGGATTCGCGTCGAGATCTGGGGAGGCGCGGCAAAAGGGGAATCCCGCTATGCCAAGGAGCTTGAAGAACTGGCTTCCGGGTTGAACGTCGTGTTGCACGGGGCCTACCCCGCGGGCGGCTTGCCGAAGCGACCAGGCGACGTTGCGGTTTTTCCGTCACTGGCGTTCGAGAGTCATTCGTTCGCCTTGGATGAGGCCTTGCTTCGCGGCATGCCCGTCATCGTTTCCAATCGCGGTGCTTTGCCCGAGCGCGCGGGAGCCGCGGGCGTCACGTTCGAACCCGGCCGTCCGGAGGACTTGGCCCGCCAGATGGACGCGTTGATCGAGCATCCCGAGCGTCTTCAGGCCATGGCGGACGCCGTGCCCCGACTTCCCACGATGCGTCAGCACGCGGCCGCCCTCGAGAAACACTATCGTCGGGCCCTGAAGTCGAAGTTGCGTGCGCCGACGATGCGCAGCGACAGCAGCGAGCCCGACCGCCTCTTTCTGGCCCGCCAGATGCGCCGAAGGGATGAGCAGCTCTTCGAGCTGCGTGGCCAGGTTGAGGGTTTGAACGACCTCGTCGAACACCTGAAAGGGGAGGTCGAAGAACGCGAGGCGGTCATCGACGAGAAGGACCGCACACTGCAGGAATTCGTGGAAAACCTGGAACGACTCTCCCGCACTCTCGAACAAAAAGAACAGGAGATCGTCGAAGCGTCGGACTTGCTCGCGAAGGAACGGCGGGAACTCGGCGATCGGATCGACCGGAGGGACGCCGCTCTCGCGGCAAAAGAGGAAACACTTGCTGAATTCGTCTCCTCGACGGCCGCTCTCCAAGAAGCCTTGAATCAGGCTCGAGAGGACAGCGAACTGGCACAGAAACGAACGCGCGAGATCCAAAGTCACCTCGAGGCGGAGCAGAAGCTCCGCGCGGACGAGGAGAGTCGGCGAGGCGCACTGGAGGCGGCTTTGGCCGCCGAGAGGGAGCAATGGAGAGCACGGCTTTCCGATCTCGAGGGCGCGCGCGATGAACTTCGGCGCCGACTGGAAGAAACCGAAGCGGCCTTGTCGGCGTCCCGTGTCGCCCTTGAATCCGAGAGGCGATTGCTCGAGGAGACCCGGGCCGAGCTGCGGGCAACCGCTTCTAGGGCAGAGGACGACGCGCGAGCCTTGAAGCGAACAGAGGTCCTGCGGCAGGGCCTTCTCGCCCGGGCCGAGGATCGGGAGGCCACCTTGCTCCTTCGGGAAAAAGCTCTGGCGGAGGCTCTCGGAGATCTCGTCGACGCGCGAAAGCGCTACGAGGAGTTGCTCCGGCGGGTTCACGAGAGACTGGGGCCCATCAGCGTGGAGGTCCCGCATCCCGAAGGCCTCACCGGGACGGATGCGCTCTTGGAGCGCATCGTCGCCAATCACGCCCGTCTCCACGGCATCGTGGAAGAACGCAACGAGCTTCTCGACCACCTGGTGGCGGAATTGGGAGAGAGGGCCTCCAATGGCCGGGCGGTGTCCGGCGACCGGGTGTCGTCCTCTCTCCGCCTGAAGATCGAAGGGAAGATGGCCGCCTGGAGGCGGCTCGGCCGGAGGCCGTCGACCCCGGGAGGACGAATGCGAATTCTGCTCGTCGTTCATGACTTTCTCCCCAAGCATGCGGCGGGGACCGAGATCTACACCTTTCACTTGGCGAAGCAGCTGGCGCAGCGGCACGATGTCCACCTTCTTTTCTGCGAAGCTCGCCATGACCAGGCTCGCTACACCGTTTCCAAAGGTGTATTCGAGGGGCTCCCCTACACCGAGGTCGTGCACAACTATCAGTGGGAGTCGTTCGAGGAGACGTACAACGACCCCAGAATGGAAGAGATTTTCACCGACGTGCTGCGCGGATTCCGGCCGGACCTTCTCCACATTCAGCACCTTCACTACTTTTCGTTCGGGTTCATCTCCCTGGCGAAGGCGTTTGGCGTCCCAGTGGTTTACACGCTTCACGAGTACATGCTGATGTGCGCCCGGGGCGGACAGCTTCGGCGCGAGGACGGAGAGATCTGCGCTTTGCCCGAACCCGAAAAGTGCGCGGACTGCATCCGCCACGAAACACTTGCCAACGACTATGGTTGTCGCGACGAGCGGATGCTCAAGGAGGCGGTGGAGCGAAGCTTGCCCGATCGTCTCAAGCGCGCTTTTCTCGGTTACTCCGGGCCTTTGAAACCCGATCGACTGGACGCCGCGTCGCGCCAGATGTTCGCCCGCGCCATCGAGGCTCGACTCGCCTTCGTCACCGAGAAGATCCGAGACGTGGATCTGTTCATCTCACCCAGCGCCTTCCTCCGAGATCGCTTCATCGAAAGCGGAATGATCGCCCCCGAGCGGATCATCCATTCCGACAACGGGTTCGACCTGACGCCGTGGCAGGGCTTTGCCCACCGTCCGTCCACCACCCTCAGATTCGGTTTCGTCGGCACCATTGCCGAGTACAAAGGGGTCCACGTTCTCGTCGAGGCCTTCGAGGGCGTGGAGGCCGACGACGTGGAACTGCGCATCTGGGGCGATGTCGAGACCTTTCAGGAGTACAAACAACGTCTGTTGCCGCTCGCCCGCAACCCGCGCACCCGATTCATGGGGCGTTTCGAGAACGGGAAGATTGCCGAGGTCATGGCGGACCTCGATGTCCTCGTCGTGCCATCGCTGTGGTACGAGAACTCGCCGCTCACCATCCATGAGGCTTGGTTGGCCGGTATACCAGTGATCTGCTCGGATATCGGCGGCATGGCGGAACTGGTGGATGATGGTGTCAACGGCTTTCACTTTCGTATGGGCGACGCACGGGACTTGCGCTCCCGGATGGATCGATTCATCGAAGACCGCGAACTCGCCCGCCGGATGGGCGAAAAGGTGGGCCCCGTCAAGGACATCCGCGAGGATGCCGTCGACATGGAGGAGCGTTATCGTCGACTTCTGAGGGGGAAGCCGGTGACATGAAACTGCTCTTCGTGACGAGCGCCTACCCGCCGGAGAGCCGGGGGGGCACCGAACTCCACGTTCGCGACATGGCTCGGGAACTTGCCTCGCGGGGGCACGACGTCAAGGTCTTCGTGAGAGAGGGGAACTCCGACGCGGAGGAGTACGCCCTTCGCCGCGAAGTGGAAGGCGGTGTAGAGGTCCTCCGGTTGAACAACATGTTTCGGGAGGCAAGCGGCTTCCAGTGGATCTGGCAGAACGACTCCATTGACGCCGTCTTCGCCCGTGTCCTCGATGAGTTCGTCCCCGATCTCGTTCACGTTCACCATCTCACCTGCCTCTCCACCGGGATCCTCGACGTCGTCAAGGACCGGGGCTACCCCCTGGTGATGACTCTTCACGACTTCTGGATGGTCTGTCCTCGCGGGCAGAGGATCGATCGCGACCTCGAACTTTGCGAGACGATCGATCGCGTGACCTGCGCTTCCTGCCTGCAAAGCCTCTGGCCCCATTTCAGGGAACTCGAGTCTCACCGCCCCGGAGTCGTTCCCCAGGCCCTCGTTCAGTGGGACGCGACCATCGCGCGGCGTCTTGGGCGGTGTGACCTTCTGCTCACGCCGAGCGAGTTCCACAGGGATCGCATGCTTGAATTCCCTCTCCCCGCGGATCGCATGGAGGCTCTTCCTCACGGGCTCAGGCACGATCTGTTGGCGGCCGAAAAACCCCTGGGCGCCCCGGTCCGCAGGATCGGTTTCGTGGGGACGGTTATCCCCACGAAGGGCGTTCACGTCCTCGTGGAGGCCTTTGAAGCACTGAAGGGGGATGACCTCGAACTCCATATCCATGGGAACGCCCCCAGTTTTCACGGGGATGAAAGCTATCTGGCGTCCCTGGAAAGGAGGGCAGCAGGCGACGAGCGGGTGCATTTTCACGGCGCATACGATGCCTCTCAGTTGCCCATGATCCTGCGCGATCTGGATGTCCTCGTCGTGCCCTCGCTCTGGTGGGAGAGTTTCTGCCTCACCATTCGGGAAGGTCTCCTCGCTGGTTGCATCGTGGTCGCTTCGGATTTGGGCGCCATGCGGGAGGCCTTGGGCGCGACCGGTGATGGGCTGTTGTTTCCTCCCGGTGATTCCCAGGAGCTTTCCGCGACGCTTCAGCGCTTGGTCGACGACGTGGAACTCGCCGACCGTTACCGCAATCGCGGAGGTGGCGTGAAGACGATGTGTCGGAATGCGGACGACTTGTTGGACGTTTACCGGCGTGTCCTCGAGGGGTGCGGACGGGATGCTGGCGTCGTCGATGCCCCGGCACTCGCTCCCCGAACGCTGCCCGCCGCGGCTTCCCCCGAGGAGTTGGGCGTCACGGTCTTCATCCCCACGTACAACGGCGGCGCTTTGTTGCGCAGAGTGCTGGAGCAGGTCTTCGCCCAGGAGACCGATTTCGACTACGAGGTCCTCGTCATCGATTCCGGATCGACGGACGAGACGCTGGACATCCTTCGCGACTTTCCCGTGAGGCTCATCCAGATTCCGAACCATGAGTTCAACCATGGCCTCACTCGCAATCGCGCTGTCCGGGAGGCGAAGGGGGGAATCGTGGCGCTTCTCACCCAGGACGCCGTACCCTACGACCACACCTGGCTGTCCACCCTCGTTTCCAATTTCGAAGACCCCCAAGTGGCTGGCGCGTTCTGCCACCAACTTCCTCGAGACGACTGCAACCCCTTTCAAAAAGACCGCCTCGATGGCTGGACGAAGGGTGAGGGCGAAAGGCGCGTCAAGCAGATTACGAGTCGCGCGGACTACGAGGCCTTGTCTCCGATGGAAAAATACCAGCTCATCGCCTTCGACGATGTGGCGAGCTGCGTGCGGAAGTCCGTCATGGAGGAGATCCCTTTCGAGCGCCGCCAGTTCGGCGAGGATGTCGCCTGGGCGAAGCAGGCCATCCTGGCCGGGTGGAAACTGGTGATGGACCCGAATGCCGTCGTGGTCCACAGCCACAACAACTCGGTTTTCTACGAGTTCAAGCGGGTTTACCTGGATCACCAGAATCTGCACGATCTCGTGGGAATGCACCTGGTCCAGAGGTTTCCACAAGTTTTCCGATTCACCCTGGACGGGACGCGACACTTGGGGCGCGTCGTTCGGCGCGCCAAGATCCCCTGGCACGAGAAACTCATCTGGTGGATCAAGACTCCGTTCTACTCGCTCGGACAGAACCTGGGACAGTACCTGGGAGCACGGAGTGTGATCGAGAAAAAACGGGGCATCTGGGGCGTGATCGATCGCGCCCTGAAGAAAGGCGTCTGATGCGGAACTTCTGGACGGTGCTCGCGGTGCTTTTGGGGCTCGCGGCGTCGGGGCGAGGCCAGGAAGGCCGACTGTTCGTTCTCGGATTCGACGGGCTCGACCACGGTGTCATGACCCGCCTGATGGACGAGGGGAAGCTGCCCCATCTCGCCCGTCTCGCCGAGGAGGGCTCTGCCCGGCCTTTGGCCACGACGTTCCCGGCGATCTCGCCCGTCGCCTGGTCTTCGATCATCACGGGACTGAATCCCGGTCGTACAGGCATCGACGGTTTCCTGCGCAGGGATTTTTCCGACGGGAGCTTCCGGGCGCATCTTTCCCTCGGGCGAAGGGAGGTGGACCGCTCGGGCCTCTCCACCCGCGCCGCCCGTCGGCCCCTCTTGCTGATTCCCTTGCTCTTCGTCCTGGCCGCGTCCGTCTTCAGTTTCGTCCGTCGCCGCAGGCTCGCCGGCTGGTCGCTTTCCGCTCTCGCGGGGCTCATCGGCATGCTGCTGTGGGCCTCCGAGTTCTCCTACCCGGATGGTCGTCCCTATCCGGTCAACCTGCGCCACGGCGAGGCCTATTGGAAGACTCTCGACCGCGATGGGATAGCAACCTCCACCACGTACGCCCCGTGTGCGTTTCCGGCCCCCCAGCTGGACCACGGCCGTCTGCTCTGCGGTCTGGGCGTCCCCGACATCGCCGGCACGATGGGATCGTGGACCATTCTGCGGACCGATGTGGCGAAGGAAAGCTTCACGACGACCGGCGGCCGCGTGACGCCCCTCATCTGGGAGAACCCAAAGAAAAAGGACGGTCCTTTTCGCCCCGTCAATGTCTACGGGCCGCCGGACATCGTCCAAGGTACGGATCGCCAGATCGCAAAGCCCTTGCGCATGGTGGAGAGTCGCGACGACGGCACCATCCATATCACCGACGGGCTCTCCGACCGGCAGATCACAAAGGGCTCCCCCGGTGACCCTTTCGACTTCCTCTTTCGCTTGAGTGCATGGGCTCGCGTAAGGGGACAGGCGCGATTCAGACTGGTGGAGATGGGCGATCGGGTGAGTCTCTACCTGGATCCCATCGGCTTTCACCCGGGCGAACTTCCCAAGGGCGTCCGCCTCAGCAATCCCGACGATTTCGCCTGGCGCCTGTGGAATGAAGTCGGTGCCTTCGAGACCGTGGGCTGGGCCTGCGCCACGAATGCCCTGCAGGATGTGATGATCGATGACGCCACCTTTCTGCGCGATGCGCGGCAGGCGTGGGACGAGCAGGAAGCCAACGCCCGCCACGAATTGAAGCGGGACGACGCCCGTGTGGTCACCTGCATCTTCACGGTTCCCGATCGGATTCAGCACATGTTCACGCGCTTCGCGTGGTCGGACGTGGACGTCCGTGGTCGCCCCATCGATCCCCGGTGGAAGCAAGAGATCGAACGCGCCTACCAGCGCGCCGACCGTTTCGTGGGCGAGGTGATGGAGAAGTACAGAAAACCCGGAGATCACGTCGTGGTGGTTTCGGACCACGGATTCTCTCCGTGGAAGCGCGCCGTCAACTTGAACGCGTTGTTGATCCGGAAGGGGTGGATGACCCTGCGTGGGCCGTCGTCCAAGAAATCCCTGCACGACAATCTCGTCCACGGCAACGTCTTCGAGGAGGTGGATTGGTCCCGCACCAAGGCGTACAGCCTGGGGCTGGGGCGCATCTACCTCAATCGATCAGGCCGTGAACCGCAGGGAATCGTGGGGGATGCCGAGGCGAAGGTCCTCCTCGCGGAAATCGAGAAGGAGCTTCGCGCACTCGAAGACGACGGCAAGCCCGTCGTCTCCCGGATCATGCGGGGCGCCGACGGATATACGGGTGACGCCATCCCCCACGGGGCGGCGGATCTCTACGTGGGATTCCACAGGGGCTACCGCGTCTCCTGGCAGAGCTGTCTCGGCGGGTGCTCCGAACCTGTGTTGTTCAACAACGGCTCCGCGTGGAGCGGCGACCACTGTAGCGTGGACCCGGCGCTCGTCCCGGGGGTGTTGGTCACCGACCTGAAGCTCGGGACGGGGCCCGCGCGGGTGATGGACATCACGCCGACCATTCTCGATTGGGCGGGTCTCGCCTGGACGCCGCCTTCGGATGCGGATGGACGGAGTCTCCTCGCCCGATGAGGACACAGGGCTCGCCGTCGCCGGACGAATCCCATCGGAGGCGAGCCCACGCCCTGTTCGGAGTCCCCGCGTTTCTTCTGCCCTGGTTGGACCCCCGTGTGATCCTTCTGGCGGCCCTCTGGGCGGCTTTTTTGAACGCGTTCTTCTTGCCGTCGACGGCGCTGGGGGCGTCCTGGCGGCGCCCCAACGAGGGATGGACCGGGGGGCTTGTGGTCTACCCCCTGACCGTGGCCGTTCTGGCCCTCCTGTTTCGCCACACGCCGTATGCCCTAGCGGCGGGTTGGACCGCCATGGCGTTCGGCGATCCCGCGGCGGCATTCTGGGGAAGACGCCATCCCGTCCGCCCGTGGCGATGGAACCCGGTCAAGTCCTGGGGGGGAAGCCTCGCGTTTTTTCTCTGCGCGGCCGGCGCGATTTTCCTCGTGGGTTGTCGCCACGGTTTCGGCCCGCTTCGCTCCATCGCTCTTGCGGTTCTCTTGGCGTCGGTCGGAGCCATCATCGAGTCGTCGTCCGGCCGGCTCGACGACAATCTCACCGTGGGGGTGGGCGTGGGAGCTCTCGCCTGGCTGCTCGTGGGCGTGGTCGGATGACAGTCTTCCTGGAGTGGACTCTGCTGCTGGTCTTGGGTGGAGTCGCGCTGGCGACGCGGGCGGTGACGCTGCCGGGGGTGGTCGCAGGGCTCGTACTGGCCGCGGCGCTCATGGTCGCGCCGGGACCAGGTCCCCTGGCTCTCTTCGTTTTGTTCGTCGTCGCCGGTTCCGTGAGCTCCCGACTGGGCGCGGACATCAAGCGTCGGCGTGGTGGAGCCCAGGAGGATGGGGGGCGTCGGGGTGTCGAGCACGCTTTGGCCAATGGTCTCGTCCCCGCGCTGATGGTCCTCGCGGGTGGGTGGGATCTTCTGCCGGGAGGTGCCGCCGCCGGCGCCCTGGCGGCCATGGGAGCCTTGTCCGCGGTTCTGTCCGACACCGTCGCCGGAGAGTGGGGCGCGTGGTTGGGGGGGGAGCCCCGATCCATCCTCACGGGCCGTCTCGAGCCCGTCGGGAAAGACGGGGCCGTGTCGGGGGCGGGCCTTCTCGCCGGCCTCGTGGCCGCCGCGGCGGCGGGCCTCCTGGCCGCGACATGGGGCGGCCCCTTCGTCCAGGTCTTCGTCGTGGTGACGGCGGCCGGGTTCGCGGGGAACGTGGTGGATTCACTCCTTGGCGCCACCTTGCAGCCGCGACTCGGCCCCTACGGCAACTCGCTCGTCAATGTCGCCTGTGCCCTCACGGGTGCCCTTGTCGCTCTTCTGTGAGCCCTCACGGCCATCGAATGAGAAACAGGGGACCGAAGTTTCGGATGTCCGCGTCCGGAAATCTCGGTGGCGCGGAACTCCAGCCTCCCATGAGGACGATCCATGTGCGATCCTGCGGAGGATGCTCCGACCAAGGACGCCAGTCCCTCGGATGCAGGATGAGCTCGAGTTTCCCATGAAAGCCGTAGTACCTGAGTGTCGGCATCTCGTGGCCGGGGTAGAGAATCACCGTGTCACCCGGTTGGAACTCTTCCACCAAGGTGCGCACCAGGTTACGGGCGTGAGGGCCCGTGGGGGCGCCCGCGCGAAGAGCGGGGAGTTCCCCGCGGGCCGCCGTGAGAACCAGGGCCAGAGCCGCAATCGGCGCCGCCCATCGAGGGAGGCGACCGAACGGATAGGCCAAGATCAAGGTCAGGGCCGGCAGCAGGAAAAGGAAGTAACGGGTCACGACGAAGTGGTGGCGGCCTTGGGTAAGAAGGCTCGCGCCGAGGACGGCGGCCGCGCCGAGGGACGTGAAGGCCGCTACGGTCCGCATGCTCTTGCCTAGCCGAGTTCCGGCGACGAGCAGGAGGATGAGAAGGGGGCCCACGGCCCAGGGCGCGATCAGCAATTCGTGGAGCAGGTCGAAGAACGCTCGTCTCAGGGGCGGATGATTCCAGAAGGATGAGAGAAAGCTCTTGGCTCCGCGGCAGACTCCGAGCTGCCAGACGAAGAAGGGGAGGAGGGCGGAGAGCAACGGGGCTTGGCGTTTCATCATCTGAACCCGCGGACCGAATCCCTTCTCCGACCACCCGGCAATGAGGGCGCCTGCGAGGCCCGCCCACGTGGCGAGGCCGAATCCGTGGGAGAGCACGGCGAGCCATCCGGCGAGTCCGGTCATCCATCGTCCCCGTTCTCCCCGTGTGAGGACCTGTTCCTGCAGGCCCCAAAGCCCCAGCGCCGTGGCGAAGATCAGGAGCGGGTAGGGCTTCAAATGGCGGGCTCCGTCGATCACTTGCGGGTGCAGCCCCAGAAGGACGGCTACCATGAGGCTTGTCCTCCAACCGCCGAGAGCCCATCCCACCCGAGCCGTGAAGGCCACGGCGAGGGCCGTCAGGAGAACTCCCGGCGCTCGCAAGACGATCTCGGAAGATCCGAAGCCGTCGTGGACGAGCTTCAAGAGGACGCCGTAGAGGAGGCCACCTCCGAAGTGCCCCTCTCGCGCGGTGAGGAACAAGTGACTCCAACTCTGATCCACGGCGTACCAAGCGAAGGAGTCGTCGAGCTGTAGGGACGGGTAGCCCAACGCGTAGCCCGCCACCCCCGCGGCCAAAGCTCCGAGCGCGAGCGCGAAGGCCCACGCCGACATCGATGGGAAGCTCTCATCCCTCATGGCGCTCATCCTACGCCGAACGGCGCCACCGCGTCGGCGTCCGGCGAACCGTTGACGCCCAGCCCTCATCGTCTCAGGATGCGGCGTGCATCCTCTCATTCAATTGCTCCGCCCGTTCACGTTGCTGCCCCCCATGCTCGGGATGGCCACCGGAGCCGCGGCGGCGGTCGGCGTCGTCGGATGGGAAGTGCTGGATGGCTCTCACGCCCGGAACATCCTTTTGGGCATGGTCATGGCGGGAACGCTGAACGGCGCGTCCAACGTCCTGAATCAGATTCACGATCTCGAGCAGGACCGCATCAACAAGCCCCGCCGTCCTCTTCCCGCGGGCACGGTGAGCCAATCCGCGGCCCGTCTCTTCTCCGTTCTTCTCTACGTCGCGGCTCTCGTCATGGCGTGGTTCGTGCGAGTGGGGGCGGGGCCGGAGTGCTTTGTCCTCGTCGTCGTTGCGGCGTTTCTCACCTGGGCCTATAGCGCCCCGCCTCTGCGGTGGCGCCGTCTCGGGTGGCGGGCGAACCTCACCGTTGCTTTGCCCCGGGGGTGGCTGTTGAAGGTGGCCGGTTGGTCCACGGTGGCCCCCGTCTTCCACGACCCGGAGCCCTGGTTTCTGGGGTTCGTCTTCTTCGTGTTCCTGCTGGGAGCCACGAGTACGAAGGACTACGCGGATCTGGCGGGGGATGCCCGGGCGGGTGTGCGCAACCTGCCCATCAAGCTTGGGGTGGAACGGAGTATTCGGGTGATCGCGCCGTTCCTCGTCGTTCCCTGGTTGCTTCTGCCGCTAGGGTGCCTCGGGGAGCATCCGATTCTCACGCCGCCTTGGCCCGCGGTGACGGGCCTGGGCCTCGTTCTCGCGGGCTACGGCGCCTTCATCGCCCGTTTGCTTCTTCGTGACCCTCGCGCGCTGCAAGTCCACGGCGAGAATCATCCCGCTTGGCGCCACATGTACGGGCTCATGATGACCGCCCAGATCGGCTCCGCCGTGATCTATCTCGTTACCTGAGACGGAGGTCGCTCCGACACAGGCCCCGATGAGCGGAGCCGCCCGGGCAAAAAAAACCGGCATCGGTGAAGGCGCCGATGCCGGATAACCCCAGATGGGTCTGGTGGTTCTGCTGTGGTGGTGAATCGGCGATCGAGAGTGCTGAAGTCCCGATGCGTCGAGGAGGAAGAGGCCGAGTCGAGAAGGTGTGACTGGACCTCTGCCGCTCCGGATTCTAACGCGCTTTCCGTCGCCGTCAATGGTTGTCGGGGGAAAGAAAACGGATATGCCGGGTGCCCGTGACGACTTCCGCCCGGTCGGCGCCGGGGCCTTCGATGCCGAGGCACCACCAGAATCCATGGCCCGCGAGGCCGAGCTCTGGATCGTCGAAGGGGAGCCCGTCTTCCCCCGGGCCGGGCCGGACGCTCGTGCGCCACCGGAAACGTCGCCAGCCCTCCGGTGCCGGCAGAGGTTCGAGGACGGAAGGGACAAGTTGTCGCCGTTCGAACAGGCGCCGGCCGCGGGGGCTCCAGCCCCCGTCGTAGAAGCCATGGAAGAGGAGTGTCGCGCCCTCGAGGCGTTCCTCGCGAACCTCGAAGGTGAAGCTCAGGTCCTCGTCCAGGGTCTTCGGGGTTCGGACCACGATGCGGTGGCCGGTCTCCGGGGCGACCAATCTCAGGGGACCTTCGCCGTGGGGCGGGCGGCGGCCGACGACGCGGGGTTCGAGGCGCCACCCGCGAGGCCGATGAAGGGAAGCCGCCAGGCTGGGCGGAGCCCAGACGAGAACCAGGCGCCGCGCGCCGCCGGCGAAAAGGTCCAGGGGAAGGTCGTCGCTCCAGTGGCCGTCGCGAGCCCAGAGCACCTGCCGCGGAGTAGGCGTCCAGGGCGCAAGCACGCGGGCGCGAAGTCCCTGGGCGGTTTCGGCGTCCTCGGGCACCCCGAGAACGAGTAGGTCTCTCCACTCTTCATTCAGTTTGTCGATGTCACTCAGGATGGCTTGCTGTTCCGCCTTCAGTGGCGCCGCGGCGCGTAGCGTCAACCGACGTTCGTTGAAGCGGGTATAGACCAGGAAGACGACGAGCATGAGGGCGAGAGTGTGGAGGGTCGGGAATCGTCGTGTCTCGGACACCCAGGTCGTCATTCCGACGGCCGCCACGGCGGCGGGGACGATCCCGGAGATCCAGCTCGTCCCGACGAGGAGCACGAGGAACCCCAGCGACCGCCACCGTCCGGATTCTCTCAACGAGAAGAGAAAAAGGAGGATCGGGGGCAAAAGGAGGCTCCAGGTCATCGGAGACCCGTCTCCGGGGGCAAACCCCGTTGTGATGTCCGTCATCGGAGTGCTGGTCGGGCCGACCCAGCCGAATCTGGAACTCTCCGGCACGAGCCAGGCAAGTCCCGCTAGCCCAGCCAGCGCGAAGAGGCCTCCCCGGTCGGTCCATCTGTTCACGAGGATGAGGCCCACCCCCGCCACGAGGAGTGCGCCATGTCCGGCGATCGAACCGGCGGCGGCCATGGTTTCGGGACGGGAGAGGAAGATCACCGCGGCCACGACACTGGTGGGCATGGGGAGCCCAAACAGGGCGCCTCGGGTCGCGGGGGCCAACCTCTCCACCGTGCGCTGGAGACCCCAGGCGACGAAAGTGAGAAGAACAAGGCCGAACGCCAAATAGAGCGGCTCCCGTCCCCCGAAGAGTCCTCGCTCGAGAGAAGCCAGACCCTTCGGCAACGCCCTCAGAAAGGCCGGGACCTGGGTGGACCAAGTCTCGGGGGTCTCTCCAGCGATCCACGTGAGTGCGCCCGAAGACAACCCCTGCTGCCACAGGTGGGGCGCCAGGGTCGCCGCCAGGAGCGCCGAGACGAGAACTCGCAGACGTTCACCGATGCCGGGTTCTTCCTGCCTCGAACTCACGAAAGCTCCCCGTTAGAGTCCCGCGACTCATTTTCGTCGTAAAGGCACAGCTTCATGAAGTCCGATCTCGAGATTGCCCGCGAGGCTCGCCTGGAGCCCATTCAAGATGTCGCCGCCCGATTCGGGCTGGCCGCCGAAAGCCTCGAGCTCTATGGGCCCTACAAGGCCAAGGTGGACCACCGGTTGGCCCGCTCCCTGGCCGATCGGCCCCGGGGTCGCTACATCGCCGTCACGGCCATCACGCCGACGCCCCTCGGCGAGGGCAAGACCGTCACCACAATCGGGCTGGGACTCGGGCTGAACCGAATCGGGAAGAAGGCGATCATCACCCTTCGGCAGCCTTCGATGGGGCCCGTATTCGGGATCAAGGGGGGCGCCGCCGGTGGCGGGCTCTCCCAGGTCCTTCCCATGGAGGACTTCAACCTCCACCTCACGGGCGACATGCATGCCGTGGGGGCGGCGCACAACCTGCTTGCGGCCTGGGCCGACACGAGCGTACTTCTGAAGAACCCATTCGACCTGAACCCGGAGCGGGTTTCCATCCGCCGTGTCGTCGACATCAACGACCGCGCGTTGAGGCAGATCGAAATCGGGCTAGGCGGCCCGAAGAACGGCGTTCCGCGTCGAACCGGTTTCGACATCACGCCGGCCTCGGAGGTGATGGCGATCCTTGGCCTCTCGAGGGATTTTGGCGATCTCAGGCAACGGCTGGGGCGGATGATCGTGGGTGAGGATTCGCAAGGACGCCCCGTCACCGCCGAGACTCTCGAGTGCGCGGGGGCCATGTGCGCGATCTTGAAGAAGGCCGTCGACCCCACGGTGATGCAGACCACGGAGGGCACTTTGGCCTTCGTGCATGCGGGCCCCTTCGCCAACATCGCCTACGGCAATAGCAGCGTCTTGGCGGATCTCATCGCCGTCCGTCTCGCCGACTACACGGTGACCGAGTCGGGGTTCGGGGCCGATATGGGCTTCGAGAAGCTTTGCAGCATCAAGAGCCGCGCGTCGGGCTTGACGCCGGACGTTGCCGTCGTCGTCGCGACGGTCCGCGCTCTCAAGGCCCACAGCGGGCGGTTCAAGGTGAGGCCAGGCAAACCGCTTCCGGAGGAGATGCTCGTCCGCGATCTCGAGTCTCTGGAGTTGGGCATGTCCAATCTGGTTCAGCAGATCGCCAACGTTCGGGCTCACGGCGTGCCCGTCGTCTGCGCCCTGAATCGTTTCGAAACGGATCACCCCGACGAGATCGAGCTGGTCCTCGAGAAAGCGCGCGCCGCGGGGGCGGCGGAAGCCGCCGTCTCCGACGTGCATGCGCGGGGCGGGGAGGGGGGAGAGGAGCTCGCCCATGCAGTGGATCGCGTGGCGGAGGCCGGTCGCGCCGCTTTTCAGCCGCTCTACGACTTGGAGCTTCCCCTGGAGGAGAAAATTCGCGTTCTTGCTCGCACCATCTACGGGGCGGACGACATCGATCTCGCCGAGAAGGCCAGGGAGAGCCTCTCCCGCATCGAGGACTGGGGATTCGGAGGGCTCCCCATCTGCATGGCGAAGACTCATCTCAGC
>DRQF01000238.1 GCA_011369445.1 Planctomycetota bacterium
GAAGCCTTCCTTTGGCGAAAACGAGGCCCCCCTCCCGCCCGTCGCATCCTGCAGCTCGGACTCGCTTCCGCGGGCGCTGTCCTCGCCACGGCGCCGATCTGTCTCACCGTCTTCGGAGGCTTCGCGCCGGCCGCCATCCTCAGCGGCATCCTCTTCCCCCCCTTGGTGATGGTTCTTCTTGCCCTGGGAGGACTGACGCTGCTCATCCCGCGAGCCGCCCTGTTGGCTCAACCCGTCGTGGCGGCGATGACGGACCTCGCCCAGGCCTTGTCGCACCTTCCTGGCGGATTCCTCACGGCGCCGGCCCCGCCGGCGACGATCGCGTGGATTCACTACGGGCTCCTCGTCCTCGGAGCCCGGTGGTGGGCACGTGATCCCTCTTGGCGTAATCTGCCGATGTCCCTGCTCCCCCCGTTCCTAGGTCTCGTGCTGCTCCTGCGCTCATGAGGCCTCCAACATCGGCCGCAACGGGAATCCATGATCACACACCGCCAAGCACGCCGGTCAAGGTTCGAAGCCTGGCTCCTCATGTTCCTGCTGGCGGCCGTGGTCGGTGGGTCAATTTGGCGAGCCGCTCACCAGTCCCTCACTCACGACGAGGCCTGGACGTGGACGAACTTTGCCGCCGGAGGCCCCTCGGTCATCTTCGGACGCTACGCGCCGAACAATCACGTCCTCCACTCCCTGTTGGTCTGGGCCGCGGAAAAACTCTTCGGCCCCCATGAACTGGCTCTCAGGGTGCCGGCGCTGCTGGGAGCGACTCTTTTTCTCCTGGGGCTCGTTCGTCTTGCCCGACGGTTACTGGGCGAAGGCTGGCCCGCTTTGTTCTTCTTTGGGGCGTTGGCGCTGAATCCCCTGTTCCTGGATTACTTCGTGGAGGCGAGGGGTTACAGCCTCATGCTGGCCGGGCTTGCCTGGGGAGCCTGGCTGCTCCATGCATCGGTGAGCGGCGAGGGTTTCTCCAGGCGCGCCGCGGCGGGCGGCAGCGCCCTCCTCGGCCTGGCCCTCGCAGCCGTTCCGTCCTGCGCCTTCGCGGTCGTGGGCGTCGGAGGCGCGACCCTCGTTCACGCTCTGAGGCGGGGCGAGAAACCCCGCGCCGCTCTCGCGATCCTGGTTCTCCCCGGGCTCACGATCGCCGGAACGGTCCTTGGGCTCCCTCTCCTCCACGCAACACCGGCCCAGTTCCACTTCGGGGCGGAATCTCCGTGGGCCACGGCAGTCGGCATCGTCGACGCCACCCTGGCCCATCTGCCCCCGCCCTATCGCTCACGGCCGGATGGATTGGCGAGATTCATTCCCATCGCGGCAGGCATCCTCCTCGCTCTGGGGGTTCTCGCTGGAATCTCGGGACTTCGAGATCTCCTCCGAAAGAGTCCCCGGCGATTCTTCGCCTCCGCCCTCGGTCTCCAGATCCTCGCCGTCTGTGCGGGCGTGTTGTTCTTCCACCTCCCATGGCCCCAGGAACGGACGGCGCTCGACCTCATGTTCTTGGGAGCACTCGCCGTCGGAGAAGCGGTGGGAACCTCCGGGCGACCACGCGTGCGGACACTGGCCACATGGGGAATGGCCATTCTCGTGGTGGTGAGCGCCTTCCAGCTCGAGGGGCACCGTTTTCGAAGCCACCCCTATGACGCCGCCTCTCGCCAGGTCTACGAAGCCGTGGTGAAGCAGGCCCGGGGCATGGAACGCCACCCGGTGAGCGTCTGGGCTGAAGCGCGGCTCGCACGAGCCCTGGAAGCCTACCGGCAACTCCGGGGGGACGAAGACCTACTGGGTCGCATCGTTCTCGGGTGGAAAGCCCCGGATCGTCCCTTTGACCTGTACGTCCTGACCGCCGAACGGGCCAAGGCCCTGGAAAAGGCGTCACCCCTGGGTGCCCTGGCCCACCTGTTCCGGGAAGTCGGTCGCTTCGACGGGGGACGCGTCCTCGTCGTACGACCGCGCTGACGAAAGACGGGGAAAGACAGTCACGAAAACGACCTGCCCACCGTAGCTCGGCGAGCAGGTCGCAGTCATGTCGTGTCGAGGCAGGAGCCTTCTGAGATCAGCGCTTGGAGAACTGGGTCGCGCGGCGTGCACCGTGCAGACCGTACTTCTTCCGCTCCTTCATGCGCGGATCGCGAGTCGTATGGCCGTCAGCCCGCAGTGCCGGCAGGTTGCTCTCGTCGAACTTGACGAGGGCACGGGCCAAGCCGAGGCGCACGGCGCCCGCTTGTCCGCTCGGACCACCCCCCTGAACGTTGACGAAGACATCGAACCGCTTGGCCGCTTCGATGCTCTCCAGGGGCCAGACGCATTCCTGCTGGTGAGCCACCATCGGGAAGTAGTCCTTCATGGGCTTCTTGTTGACGACGAACGTCCCGGTACCTGGACGAATGCGAACACGAGCAACCGAGGACTTACGACGTCCCGTGCCCCATGTGTAGTCCGTTGCGACAGCCATTCAATCTCTCTTCTGCAATCGGTTTAGAGACTCAAAGCCTTGGGATCTTGGGCCTGGTGGGGGTGCTCCGCACCGGCGTAGACCTTCAGCTTCGACAGCATTTGCTTGCCCAGGACGGTCTTCGGCAACATGCGCCGAACCGCCAACTGGATGATACGTTCCGGGTGTCGTTCCAGCATGCGCTCGAAAGGCACCTCCTTCAGACCGCCGACCCAGCCCGTGTGGTAGCGGTACACCTTCTGTTGGGCCTTGCGCCCCGTGACCACCAACTTGGCGGCATTGGTCACGACGACGAAGTCGCCGGTGTCCACCCCCGGGGTGTAGCTGGGTTTGTGTTTGCCCTGGAGGATCAACGCGATCCGAGAGGCCATGCGACCCAATGACACCTGAGAGGCATCGACAAGGTGCCATGCACGCTCCACTTCCGCGGGTTTGGCCAAGAAGCTCTTCATGATTCGAATCCCTGGAATACGATTCCTGCCCCCTGCCAAGACGCAGGCGGGGGAGGATGATAGCAGGGGCCGCCCCGCGATCAATCCCGGAAAACGGGGTTTCCAGGTGGCTGCCCCACTCCCCGAAACCGGCCCATCGCACCTCTGCGGGGCCTCATGGTCCCAGAACATCGCCAGGACGACGAGCCCGGCCCACCCTCACACGCCGACACAATCTTCACAAACGTCCTTCTCTTCCGTGATTCCTCCTCCATGGATGGATCTCCCGTCGCGGCACGCGCGTGCCAGAGAGGGTACGGGGGGGCCGTGATGATTCGTTTCCCGTCGCCGAAGGCTCGGGTTGGCGACTGAAGTCGCCGGTCCAAACTTCGACGCCACATAGCAAGGCTCCTC
>DRQF01000239.1 GCA_011369445.1 Planctomycetota bacterium
AACTTTTCCATGGCGCGAGCGTGCTGCTCGCTTGCACTCCGCGCATCCCCGTTCAGCAGGTAGCCGCGTCCGTGGAAGAGGAGGACCTCCGGATCGGACGGATCCGCCTCGTAGGCGGAGGCGTACGCATTCGTCGCGGCCTCGGTGTCACCGATGAGTTCGTAGAGAAAACCGAGAGCGATCAGGGCGCGGCCACTCAGAAGTGGATCCGCCTCCGCCGCGTCGAGGAACGCATCTCTCGCCGTCACCCAGTCCTTCTCGTCCAAGGCGACGAGCCCGAGGCCCAGATAGGCGCCGCCGCACCAGGGGTCGACCTTCAGAGCTTTCTGATAGAACTCCTTGGCACTCGTGAAGTTCTTCTCCGCGAGAGCCACCGACCCCAGCCCCACGAGTGTGGACGTATCGTCGGGCACTTCGCCAAGAATCGTCTCGTAGAGCCGCTTGGCTTCCGCAAGCCGGCGCAGGCGGAACTCGGCGGTCGCCAGATCCCGCAGAACGCGCCGTCGCTCGCTGCGGTCGGCATACCGACCGAGGAGAGCCTTGCGCAGGTGCTCGGCCGCGCGCTCGGTGCCGCCGGCGGCACCCGGGCCTTGGGCGAGGAGGACTCGCCCCAGCGCGGCGTTCACGCGAGGCGACTGGGGGGCCACTTCGATCGCTTTCTCGAGGGAAGTCAGGGCGAGGTCGTTCAATCCCAAGCGGTGATGGAGATCGGCCTGCGCCGCCAACAGCTCCGCGTCATCGGGAGCGAGTTTCAGCCCCTCGCGCAAAGCCCGCGTCTCATTCTCGAGATCGAAGTCTCGCCGCGCCGTGTCCGCGAGGGCGAGAAACAGGGCTTTCGATTTCGCTCCTCCATCCAGGAGCATGAGAAAATGCTGCTTGGCCCTGCGATACTCACCGGAAGCGGCAAGCTCCTTGCCCAACTGGAGCTGATCCGCCAGTGCATCCTTCGGAGTCTGGCGGAACCTCAACTCGAAGGCGTTGATGGGCGACTCGGCGAACTCGATGCTCTCGATATTGACCGGCGAGAGTTTTTGCAGGGCGTCCTCAAGGCGAAACTTCTTCGGGTCGAAGCGCCGAAAAGCGATTTCCAGGTCGCGATCGGAAAGTACCTGCTCCTTCTGAGAGGGCGCCATCGAAGCGTCGTTTCTCACGGCGTCGATGCGAAGCTTGATCTCGTACTTGTCGAAGCCTCCCTGGCCGGGCTTGCGGCGGGCATCATTTTCCACCCGACCGTACCAGACCTCTCCCGAAAGCCAGTGAATCTTGTCCAGCGTTCTCTGGCGTTCCGCGAGCTGTCGTGCCTTGTCCTCGATCTCCTTCGCTTCATCGACGCGCTCTTCCGTCTTCTTCTGCAGGCGCATGCGAAGGCTCATCACCTTCCGCTCCGCTCGCGTGAGCGGCTTCTTCGGCTCCGCCTCCTCCTGAGCGACCTCCTCGGTCTTGGGGGAGGCCGCGTTCTCGTCCTCCTCTTCACCCTCGGTGATGGCAGCGAGGAAACCCGGCTCCTCCCGCGGGGGCAGACGCACCCCCTCGTGAACCACGGGGACCGTCAGGAGATCGGACCGGTGATAGGGATCGGGACCGGGCACGGTCGTCGGACGCTCCAGGGGAAGGGGACTCCGCGGCGGGACGGGCAACGTCAAAGGCGGCAAGGGTTCCAGTTCGCTGGGCGCCCTGAAGATGTTTCGGCCGCCCTCATCCCATGTGATTTCACCCTCGCCGAGTAGAGCCGGCTCGAGGACGTCGAGCCCCTCCGTGTCCACGGCCAAGGCCCGACTCCTGGGTCGCCGTCCCTTCCTCGTGGTGCGGTCGGTGGAGAGCTCACTCCACCCCAACCATGCCACGATGAGCAAGGTGACCACGAAGACGATTTTCTCTTTATTCATGGACATCCCTTATCTCCTCGCCATCGCGGGCTTCGCGGGTTCACCCTCGGGATCCACGCGCAGAGCCTCGACCGTGGCATCGAGAGCCACCTGTCCCTCGTCGAAAACGGAGGTCTTCTTTCCCTTGGGTTTCTCGAGGGACGAAATCCGTGCCGTGGTCACGACGAGCCGCGCGCCCGGGAGCTGGAGGCCGCGGAGAAGACTGTCGATCGCCGCGGGTCCGCCTCGAGCATGGAATGTCACGGAGACCGGCTCGATGAACGGGCGCTCACCGCGCCTTCCGCCCCGCTTCTTCGGGTACGCCTGAATCGTGAGGGGCTCGACGGCCTCGACCTGGGAGGCGATGGCGGCCACTCCGATGCGATTCACGACATCCAACCCATTCAGATACCACTCCGTCTCCTTGCGGGTTCTGGGAGTCACGCCATGAAGGCCCAGATCCGGCGAAATGCGAATGTCCAATGAAGCCGCCACCTCGACGACGTCGCGGAGCATGCGGTGAAGGATCTCGTTGAAATGGACGTCCGGCGACTTGTTGACTCCCTCCAATGTAAATCCGGCCTGAGGCGCGTAGGCCAACTCCTTCCGCAGCATGTCCAGTCGCTCCCGCAACTCCTCCAAACGGGCCTCGACGCTTCGGAGCGCGCCTGATGGGAGTTTCAGTTTCTTGGCCTTGCGCTCGTGGTTGCGAGCCGCGGCCACGTTGCTGCGGATCTCGTCTTCAACGGATCCCGTCACGATGAACCACGCGGTCAGAAAGACGACGAAACCACCCACGAGAATCAGGACGAAGCTCTTGTTCTCCTGCCAGAACTCCTCGAAACTCATAGGTCGCCCTCCTCTCCCTCGGTCTTGGACTCGGGCCATCCCGTGAAATCGATGAGGATCTCAAAGGTCCCCCCCGCATCGTCGGGTCGCCTGGTCGTCTCCACTCGAGGAGCGTCCGCGCCGCTTCTCAAGCTTTCGACGAATGCGTTGTACGTGGACGTGACCCCTTCGCCGAGTTGGCGAATCTCACCCTGGACCTCGACGACCACCTTCTCCACTTGCTTCTTCTTCCCTTGGTCCGCCTGACCGGGTGGGGTCAGCGGCTTCGAGGACACGCGAATCGACCTCACCCACATGGAAGCCGGCGCATTCTTCTGGACCAAGGCCTGAGCCCGCAGCAGGTAGGTCCCGCCACGACTCGCCCACGCCAGCTCATTCACCTTGTTCTGAATCTGGCGGGCCTCCTCCATGCGATCGTCGAACCGTCTTCTCTGCGCCTGCGCGGTTCGCTCCTTCCGTCTCGCCTGCGACCTCGCCTGTTCGGCGGCGGTCGCCTCGCTCCGCAAATCGAAGAAGACGAGTACGAGCAACACCAGCGCGGCCACGCCGGAGAGGATCATGTACAGATCACGCTGCAGAAACCGACGCTTCTTCTTGACGGCCTCCGGGACGAGATCGATGTGAAACGCTTGCGCGTCCTCGGACATCCGAGCGAGCCCCAAGGCGCAAGCAAACGCCGAGGCGTCGGCCTCGAAAACGTCCGCTTCGTCGGGAGGCAGCGCGGAGAGATCCAGCCCCGCATCGGGGACGAACCTTTGGACCGGAAGATTCAGGTTCTGTTCCAGGTAGGCATCCAGGCCCTTCAAGGAGGCTCCCCCGCCGGAGATCAAGACGCGCCCGATCTCGAGGTCCCTCACTCCGCTCTGGTTCCTCGCGAAGTTGATGGTGGACTGGACCATTCCCGACAGCTGCCCTGCGACGCCCATGAGAGCCATCGCCACTTTTTCCTCCTCGCTGGACGCGTACGTGGCGCGGCCGCGAGGCGTGACGTTGCCGTACTCGTGCTTGAGTTCCCGCGCCTTGGGAATGCCCACTCCCCACGCGTCGACGATGGCCTGGGTGAAGGCCGCGCCTCCACCGGAAAGATTGCGCGCGAACAGGAGCTCACCATCTTTCTGAATCGCCATCTCCAAGTTCTGATCGCCGACATCGAGAAGAAACGTGTACTCCTCGTCCTCGATCGCTCCGAAAGCCGCAAAGCTGTTGAATAGCGAGATGCAATTGGGTGTCGTGGCCTGCACGTCGATTCCGGAAGCGCCGAGTGCCCTCAGACGACTCTCGAGAAACCAGCGTTTGACGAGGGCGACGAGAACGGTTTCGTCGCCGTCGTCCACGAACGAGTGCAAGAGGTTGTAGTCGGCGATCAATTCCTCGCCGCTGGAACTCGCCATGTCCGCCACTTCGAAGTCCATCAGCATCTTGAGACGCCAGATGGGAACGGGAGGGACGTGCGTGTAGCGGATCATCAGCTCGCGGCCCGAGACGCCCAGTCGCGAAACGCCCTTCTTGAGCTTGAGAGCCGGAAGCTCCGTCTGCAGCTTCTGCAGGATGTCGACCTCGGGATCGCCCTCCGGCTCGACGAAGATCTCGACGGCCCGCAACAGTCGGAACAACGGCCCCGCCATCTGCCCCTGGACGATCTTGATCGAATGAGTTCCGGGATCGATCCCCGTGAGAATAGCCATACCGATTCCTTTCAGTCCCCGGCCAGTATCCGGCGAATCCGTTCGAGTTCGACCTCGGCCTCGGAGCGAACCTCGCTGCCCTCGGGCGCGAGTCGTCGGGCCGAAACGAAAAATGAGCGTGCAAGGAGCGGCATCGACTTTCCAGGCCGCATGAGATCCTTGCCTCGGGCCAACTGGGTCCTCGCCAACGACTCCTGCTCGGCGCGCTTCAAGGCGCTCCACGCCTTTGTCAGCCGCTCCAACTGCTTGGCCACCTGATCCGCGATCACGGTTCCTGCGTAAGCCGATCGAAGTCTCCGGCCCTCCTGCTCGAGCGCCTCCGCGTCCCGACGAAACGTCTTGAAGAAAATGACGTCATCAATGCGCCTCGCCAATTCCCTGGCCCGACGCTCCCCGGAGGATCGCAACTCCTCGTAGGACGACTGAGCCGACTCGGCGAGGTCCTGCCGGAAGGCATAGCGATTGACGATCTCGGAGTAGAGCTTCATGGCGAGTCCGTAGTTCTTCTCGACCCTGTGGGCTCGCGCTGCCTGCTCCGCCAGAAGACCAGCGCGCGCGATCTCATCCTTGAAATCAAGTTGGATCGGAAGGCGACACGCGAGTTGTCCTTCTTCCCTCCCCAGGGGAATGAGAAGCCATGTCACGCGGCGCTCCGTCACCATGCGAACAGGGACAGGCTTCGAGAACTCGATACGGGCCGAACGATGCCCCTTGCCGATGATCAACTCGGTCACGCCATCGCGACTGAAGTCATCCGCGTGCCATTGGGCCTTGTCGGACGCCACGGTCACGAGACCCTGCCCCGGGTCGACGGCAAGGCCCGCGAACCAATCGCCAGACGCATTCTCGACCGAGGCATCGAGGGTCAATCCCTTCTCACCCGGCCCGAGCTTGACCGTGAGATGCCCACCGGCGGCCACGTCGCCTTCCACGCGAATCTCGTCGGCGCCGTAGGTTCGCTCGTCCGCGAGGAACCGATCGGCCGGGTTGACGACGCGGCCATCGCTCCACTGGACCGGCCCCCCGAGAGTGACCAGATCGTGCCCGTCACGCTCGAGGGAGAATCGCCCGTTGGCGTCGAGAAAAGCCGTGTAACCGTTGCGGTTGAGGTTGCCGGAGGAGTCGCCTCTGCGTCTCAGGACATAGACGTCGTCGACGTAGGCGCTCCCCGTTGCGTCGACGGTTCCCAGAACGACCCGCGCCGAGACCGCCCCGGACGGCGGACGGAGCAACCCATGGACTTCGACGAACCCGGAACCGCCCGGTTGCGCCAGCACGAGATCCTCTCCGAGAGACTTGCCGAGGGCATCCTCCCACCGGAGCCCCACGCCGACGAAGCCATCCAGGCCGGAGGCCTGAATCCAGGCACCCACGTCGAATCGGTCTCCCGAAACGATACTTTGCACCGGCGTCGAGAACGCGATGAGCTCCCTTCCCTTTCCTCCCCGGGACTGAAGCTTCAATGCGTATCGCCCGGAATGGGCCTTCGTCCGGACTTCCTCGTAGTCCAAGTCCGCGGCGTCGGAAACCAGATAGTCGGCGTCGCCCAGCCGATCCAGTTCGAAGGAAGCCCCTTGAGCGACGAGATTGCCGGCCACCGCCTTGATCTCCTTGGCCCCCACCTTCTTCTTGCTCCCCTGCATGATCCAGTAGGCGCCACAGCCGACCACGAGGGCGAGGACGGCGAACGTGAGGAGCAGCGAGGTCTTCCTTTTCTTGCGAAGATTCGCGTCGGAGATCGCGAACACGGAGTCGCCCATCTCCCCCGTGTCCAGAGTGACCGTCGCCTGAAGTGATTCGATCTCGTCGAACTGGCCGGTGCCAAAGGCAAACTCGACGACGCCAATCTTCACCGTATCGCCCGGGCTCAATTCGGCCTCGACGACCTTCTCGCCATTGAGGAGGGTCCCGTTGGTGGAGCCTAAGTCCCTGACCCACCAGCTTCCTCCGCGAGCGAAGAACTCGGCATGGGAACCTGAGATCCCTTTCTCCGCCAGGACGAGGTCGTTCGTGCTTCGCCGGCCCACGGTCAGCCGCCCCTGAAGAGGAACCTTCTCACCCTGCTTGGGGCCGTTCTCGATGCGCAACCAGGCCTCGTCGTCCTCGAGGGAAATCTCGAGATCACCGACGTCCTCGAGCTCGACCTCGTCGGGCGGCGCCACGAGGTCCGACGTGAGGAACCGCACCCGGGCAACCCCGACCTGAATCTCGTCCCCATCCTGGAGTTCGAATTTCGTCACCTTGCGGCCGTTCACGCGGGTCCCGTTGCTCGACCCGAGATCTTCGACGAACCAGACGTCGTCCTCGCAAACGAGACGGCAGTGCCGACGGGATGCTTCCGGCACCTTGATGACGACATCGCATTGACCGGCAACGCGACCGAGCAGGACTTCGTCCTTGTCGAGAAGCACTTCGCGCTCGCCCTGGGCGTCGCTGACGATGATTTTGGGCATGAGGTCCAAATCCCTGAAACCGAGTGTCGCTCTGGGAACTCTCGCGGACGCGGGAGGGCTGTAGGGCCAAGGTGGGGCTCGCAAACCTTATACCTGACCACCCCCTTGCAACACAAGGGCGCAACATATTCCCCTCCAAGGGATTAGGAGAGCAACTCCAGGGGTGATTCTGTAAAGCCTTTGAGGAAAACCGACAACCAAGTTTCCAGTCTTGAGCCTCCGCGCCCTCAGCCCTCGATGCCAAGACGCTCCATCTTCTTCCTGAGCCCCACCCGGGAGAGACCCAGGGTGCGGGCGGCGCGGGTCTTGTTGCCGTTCTCCGCGGCCAAAGCTTCCTGGATCAGCCGACGTTCCAGGGCGTCGACCTCCGCCTTCAGCCCCCCCTCTCCGAGGTGAAACTCACGCGGCGCGTCACGCAGTGCGAGACTCAGGTCCGTCGCATTGATGCGGGAGCGGCCAAGAAGCCCCAACCGCACGAGCTCATTCTGAAGCTCCCTGACGTTCCCCGGCCAAGTGTGTCGGACGAGACGCCTCCACGCCTTGGGACTGAATTCGAACAGGACCCCTGCGCGCGCCATGAAGTGCTCGATGAGAACCGGGAGATCCTCGACACGATCTCGCAGCGGAGGCACCTGAATCTCGATGCCCTTCAGGCGATAGTAGAGATCCTCCCTGAACTGCCCCGCGAGGCAGGCTTTCTCCAGGTCGCGATGGGTCGCGGCGATGATCCTCAGGTCGACCCGAGACGAGCGTGTCGCTCCCAGAGGTCTCACCTCGCCCCCTTCGAGGACTCGCAGGAGACTCTTTTGGGTCTCCGGCGGGAGGTCTCCGATTTCGTCGAGAAAAAGAGTCCCACCGTCCGCCGCGGCAATCAGACCCGTTGCGGCCTCGCCAGCCCCGCTGAACGCCCCAGCGGCGTGTCCGAAAAGCTCCCGCTCGACGAGCCCGCCGGGAAGGGCCGCAAGATCCGCCACGACGAAGGGGCCTACGCCTCGCGGGCCCTGCTGGTGGATCAGTCGGGCCAGGACGTCTTTGCCCGTCCCCGACTCGCCACGCAGCAAGACGGACAAATCCGTGTCAATGACCTTGTCCACCAGCTTCAAACAATCCCGCATCGCATCCGAACGTCCCACGAGAACGGAGAAATCGTGACGGAAGCCCTGCTGCTGTTCCATCTGCCTGAGTCGCGCCTTCAGCTCGCGCAACTCGAGCGCGTTGCGGGAGGCGGCCTCCCTGTATCGCAGCGAAGAGCTTCTCAACGTCTCGAACACGCCGCTTCGCTCGAGCGCGAGAGCCGCTTGAGCCGCGAAGGCTTCCATGAACTCAGCGTCGCGTTCGTTGAAGCGTCCACGAGAGAATCGGTTGTCGAGATAGATGGCCCCCGTCACCCGGCCGCGGCCATCTTTGAGAGGTACGCACAGAACGGATCGTATCTGCAAGTCGTGGATCGAAGCCATCTCTTCGAATCGAGGGTCCTCGGTGGCGTCTTCGGTGACGAGAGTGATTCCATGTCTCACGACCTCGAGGGCAACGGTTCGGCTCAGCTCAAAGGCGGGTGAGGGGATGTCCTTCTTCCAAAAGTCCCGGGCGACGGGAATGAACAAGCGATCCTCCTCCACCGTCACGAGGAACCCCCGCTCCGCCTCGAGGAATTCCAAAGCGGCGTCGAGGATTTCCGAGAGGACGCGTTCGGGTTCGAACTCGGACGTGATCCGGCGAAGGAGCCCCAGAAGCTTCTGCAGGCGATGGAGGTCGTCCGCGAGCTCTCTTTCTGAAGAAGGGGGCGGACGCCGTTTCCCGACACGGGCCTTTGCGAACAGGCGGCGGGTCCAGTGGGCCGTGGGCGCCTTGGAAACCGTCGTCAATCCCGCGGGGTCTCCGGGCTCGAGCATGCGAACAAAACAATGGCCGACTTGAATCACATCTCCAGCCTGGGTCTTGCAGCGTGTGACCTTCTCACTGCCGAGAAGGGTTCCGTTTCTGGAGTTGAGGTCTCGGACCCAGACACCGTCCGCCTCGAGCTCGAGCTGGAAGTGAGTCCGTGAGAGGGCGGGATCGTCGATCTGCACGGTGCATTCCTTGGAACGTCCGAAGGTCACGACCGCGCGTGAGAGTTCGAAGGTCCGCGTGACCCCTTCGGACTCCACCGAAAAGCGGATCGACATCAGTCGGCCCCTTTCGCGTGCTCGAGACTCGCCAGCCACAGGGCAAGCCCCACCGCGGCGGTCTCCACGCGCAACACGGTGGCACCCAGCCGAATCGGTGCGAAGCCCCCCTCCCGCAGAGCCTCCTCCTCTTCGGCGCTCAGCCCCCCCTCGGGCCCCACGACGACGCAAACACGATCCACATTCGGATGCAGCGACTCCCACCGCGAGGGGGTCACGCTCCCCGCCATGAGCGAACCGAAAACGCCCAGCTCACCTGCCCTGAGTGACAGATCCGAAAGCGGAAGCGGATCGTTCCAGATGGGGAACACGTTGCGCCGGCACTGTTTCATCGCCGCCAAGGCAATGCGTCGCCTCCGCTCACTTCGTCGCTCCGAGGTATGCCGATCCGGCCTCGCCACGCTCCGCTCCGTGATGAGCGGTTGGATCTCCGCGACGCCGACCTCGATCACGCGACGCAAAAGGTCGTCCTTTCCCCCAGCCCGTGGTAGCGCCACGGCCAGACGGATCTCGACCTCCGGCATGCCTCGACGAGAATACCGCTCCTCGATACGAACGCCGGCGCCGTGCCTGCGTACCTCATCGACCCGGGCCAGAGCCTCCTCCCCCCTGCCGTCGAAAAGAATGACCCGTTCCCCCTCCTGAACCCGGAGGACTCGGGTCAAGTGCCGTGCCTCTTCCGCGTCCAACTCCACATGATCTCCGACCGCGCCCAGCCTCTCGGAGTAGAACCGCGAACGAGCCATCCGTTTTCTTCCTCGCAACGAACGTCAACCGCAACGAAAGGCGAGCCGCGCCGTCACTTCTTCAAGCGATCCTCGGCGTGCCGCCGCATCCGCTCGGCCGCTCCAATGAATTCATCCAAAGCCTCGCTCCGCGGCCGGCTCCGTGCAAGGTCCAGGAACCGCGTGCAGAGATCCTTCACCGCCACCCAGTCCTTCTGGAGCAGACGCAATCGCGCCAATTCGAAGAGGACCTGTAAATGAGCGGGATCGCGATGGAGTGCGGCCTCGAGAGCCCGGGCGGCGTCCTTGGAGTCGCCCAGGTCCGATGAGATCTTGGCGGACAGCAAGAGGAGGTCGACATCGTCCGGCGCGAACAGGAGGGCTCGCTCAACCAGACCGAGAGCGTCCTCGAATCGCGCTTCGTCTCTGGCGCGGCGGGCCTGCTCACCGAGTTCCTTCCCATAGTCCTCGAGGAGTCGGGCCAAGCTCCGAAAACTCTCGTCATCTCCCGCGAGTCTCAGGGCGTCGCGGAAGGCCCTCATCGCATCCTCGCGAATGCGCGCCCGTTGTTCCGCCGCCTCTTTGGTCCTCCCTCGCACGCGACTTGACGCCTTGAGATACCCGTAACCTCGGGCCCTGTACCCGAAGGCCAACCCCCGTTTGGCCTCCCTGTTCCGCGGATCCAACTCCAGGGCGCGTTCGTAACTCTTGATGGACTGCCGCCAATGGTCCGTGACGGCCTCTGCATCCAAAGACGAGTCCTGGGCTTGCTCCCGGTGGAGATCGCCGCGCAGGACGAGAGCATCGACCTGGTCCGGCACCAACTCCAGCGATCGATTCACGGCCTCGAGGGCGAGCGTGGCGTTCCGCGCCGCTTGATGGTGCCGACCGAATGCCAGCCAGGTGGCGGCGACCTCGCGACGCAGACTCCCCGAGTCAGGAAGGGCCTTCAGGCCCCGATCGAGAACTCCCATCGCCGCTCGATTCGACCCTCTCGCGCGAAGCGTACGAGCGAGCAAGAGATAGGCACGCTCGAAATGCGGATCGACGTCCAGGGCTCGGATGAGATCCTGGGTCGCGAGTTCGGGGTCGACGTCCTCGTAGGCCCGCGCACGGAGGTACCACGCCTCTCCGTCCTCGGGGAAGTCCTCGACCAGCGCCCGCGCCCTCTTGCCCACCTCGATCGGAGCCTCGGCAAGCCACGAGGCGCCCAACCAAGCCTTCATCTCGTCCATGCGGACGTCCCGGTCTCGCGGATGGAGCCGCGCCAACCTTCCGAGGAGTCGAAGGCCCCGCTCGTACTCCGTTCGGCCGGCGCTCTCCTCATCGGGTGACCGGGCTGACTGCAGCGCACGGAGACCACGCAGAAGGTGAAGTGACGCAAGGGAGCGGTCGGCCTGCAATCGCACCAAAGAGTCGGCGCCGACGCGCCCGAGCGCCTCGAGGGCTTCATCGAGCCTCCCCAGCCCCGCCAGGGCCGTCGCACGCGTCACCGCGAGATTGTCCACGTCGACGGTTTCCAGCCCTTGGCCCAACGCGCGGGAAGCCATCGCGGCCGCATCCAGGTCCTTCAAGGCCGCCTCGAAATGCCCCTGCTGGACCTGGAGGGGAGCGCGTAGGAGCACCACTTGAGCCCGTTCTCGCCGCGTTCTGGCGAGCCGCTCTGCTTCGTCGTACTGGGCCAGGGCCTCGCGCCGCAGCCCGGCCTGCTCTCCCGGCTCCTCGACGGTCCGGGCCCGCTCTTCGAGGGCATGTCCCAGCTGGAGAGCCGGAAGCATCGCGTTCGGCGCTTTCGACTTGGCGTCGCGCCAGAGCACTTCACTGGATTCCCAGACCCGTGTCCTCTCCCTGGAGAGAGGAACGAGGAATGCCACGGCCGTGGCCCCGACCAGCAGGGCGAGAAACGGACGGGGAGAGCGATCGATCAGAAGCAACGCTCTTGCGATGACGAGCCCGAAGCCGGCAAGCGAGAAATGCAGATAGCGGTCGGCCATCACACCGGAAAACTGGGGAAAGACGTTATTGAAAGGCAGAAGGCCCGCCAGCAACCAGAGAAGCCCCAGACCGACGAACGCCCCACGCTTCACGGCGAACACGGTGGCCGAGACCAGTGCGACGAGGATCACGAGCCCCTGCACGGCATCGACGTGCCATGCGCCGTCGAATCTCCCCTCGTAGACGACGCTCAGATCTAGAGGAACGACGAGATGGACGAGGTACTGGAGGAACACGGCGCACATCCCGATCATCTTCGCAACGATGGGAATCGTTTCCGACTCAATCGTTCCCTGACTTGCCGCCACCCCCAAATGCACACTCAGCCCCACGAACGAAACACCCGCAAGAGGAAGGAGTGTTCGCCGTGCCAGGGGCTTCTCCCGACCGCGCTCCACCACCCTCAACAGTCCGTAGGCCACAAGCGGGAGCACAAACACGCTCGCTTTCGCCATCAGCGCGCAGGCAAATGCGACAGGGGCCGCGACGGACCAGCCCGTCCTGCGACCGCCTCGCACGCCGTTCAGGAAGAACAGCAAGGCGGCCAGAGAGAAGGTCATCGCGACGAGGTCTTTTCGACCGGACACCCAGGCCACCGACTCCGTGGCCACGGGGTGAACGGCAAAGATCGCGGCGCCGATGAATGCCAATGTGTTGGCTCGACCAAGTGGCTCACCCCGTTCCCTCCCGAGGAGGGTGAGAAGCTCGAAGAGGAGACACGCGGCGAGCCCATGCCAGATCAGGTTCATCAGATGGTACGCCCAGGGCGACCCGCCGCCGATCGCCCAGTCCACCCAGAAACTCGCCGTGTAGAGAGGCTGCCAGGCGTGGGCGTGGATTCCGGTGAAAGCCTGCACCAGGTGGTCCCAGGTGAGACCTCGGGCCGCCTCGTTGCCGACGACGACAACCGGATCATCGTAGTTCACAAACCCGTAGTGGACCGACTCGCCGAACGCGACAGCGATCAGCCCCCCCAGGACGACAAGAGCGCCCCCGCGCCGAATCCCATCTCGAACTCTCACGAAACGGATTCCCCTGCTTTCAGTCGGGAAGATTGTCCCCTCCAGGAGGACACCCGACGATGCCAAGCATCGAGCGCCAACCAAAAGAAAAGTCCCCGCCCCGCCTGTCCGTCATCCCGCACGAGTGAATGAAGCACACCTTGACGAAGGTAATCCCGCTCCCGGAAGGCGCGACTTCGAAGAGTATCCGTCACCCACTCCCTGAGGGGGCCTCGCCACCATCGGGCGAGGGGCACGGGGAAACCCAGCTTCCGGCGACGCGCCGCAATCGGCTTCGGCAGGTCGCGCCGAAACGTTTCTCGGAATAGGCGGCGGGGACTGGACGAGGGACTGCGTTCGCCCAGGGGGACCGCCAGGGCGGCGGCCGACAGACACGGATCCAGCAACGGGGCGCGGGACTCCATCCCGAAGGCGGCAACGATCCGATCGTCCACCTGGAGCAGGCCCGGCAGAAGAACGTCCAGCTCGAACGCCTCCGCGCGATGCAAAGCCACCTCGGCCGAGGGGGTCGGCGACAAGCGCTCGTCCAACGGATTGACCCGGCGCAGAAGCGCCGCGCCTCGCTCGGCGAGATGACGTCCAGCGACCTCCCCTCGTCTCAAGGCGCAGCGATACGGTGCCAATCGATCCTCTGGACGGAACGCTCCTCTCATCGTCAACACCAAGCGGGCGTACGCGGGGTCACGAAGGGGGTGACTCCCACTCAGCAAGTCCTGGAGGATGCGAAGCCGTTCGTACCCTCCGAAGATCTCGTCGCCCCCCTGCCCCGTGAAGACGATACGCGTTCCTGCACCGGCAACCCGTTTGGCCAGGACGAAACTGGCCACGGAGCCCGGGCCGGCCATGGGTTCTTCGAGAGCCTCCATGGCTCCCTCGAACGCCTGCCGCCAGGCCTCCGCGGACAAACTCTCCACGTGGAGGGGCAAGCCGGCCAGGCCCGCGACTTCGGCGGCGTGAGGACTCTCATCGGCCCAGGGGAGGTCCGGAAAACGCCCCACGATCGCCAGGTCCGGAGACCAGCCCCGGCGCGTCAACCCCATCGTCACGACGGTCGAATCGAGGCCGCCCGACAGGAAGACAGCGGACGCGTGGCCCCGAGATCGCTGCAGATCCAGGCTGTTGTCGAACTCCTCGCACAGGACCTGCGGAGACACCCGTGGGGACTCGAGACGGGACCGGTCGACGTGAAAGCCAACTTCGGTCCGCCGAATGACCCAGACCTCTCCGGGAGGCACCTTGGAGACACCACGGAGCAAGCTTCGATCCGCGGGGAGGAACTGATAGGAGAGCAGGCACGCCAGGCTCTCCTCGTCCGTCTCCGGCACGAGTCCACCCGCGATCAAAGCCCGCAGCTCACTGCCGAAGAGGAACCGTCCGCCCTGCTCCGCCACGTAGAGAGGTCGTTGCCCCCACCGGTCGCGGGCAAGAATCAACCGATGCCCGCCCTCGTCCAGGCGGGCCAGGGCAAACGGACCACGCACTCGATCGAGCGCACCGACCCCCTCCATCTCCATGAGGTCGTTGAGGGCCGCCGTGTCGGACTCGTGGGCGCCGCCCCATTCGTCGTGGTTGTAGATCTCGCCATTGAGGACGAGCAGCGCCCGTCCTTGATCGTGAGGCTGCCGACCGCTGGCGCCGCCCACCAGGGCGAGACGCGCCGCACCCAAGCAGGAGGGGCCCATCCGCCGCCACGACACACTGTCCGGCCCACGGTGCCTCAAGGCACGCAGCATCGGCTCCAGCGGCACCGCTGCCGCGTCGCGCCCCGCCAAGTATCCGGCGATGCCGCACATTTCAGAGTTCCAGCCCGAAATCGAAGCCGAAGGACGTCTGAAGGATGTCCAGAAGCTCGAGGAAGTTGAAGATCTCGAAATCGGGGCGCGTTTCCCCTTTCTCGAGGAGGTGCTTCCCTTCCCGTCGATTCCAAACGGAGATCAGCCCGGCCCGATTCGATGCGTCCACATCGGAGCGAGGATGGTCGCCCACGTACATCGTGTAGCGCGGCTCCAGGTTCATGACTTCACAGGCCTTCTGGAAGAGCTTCGGATTCGGCTTCCCGATGCCGACCTCATCCGTAATGAACACGGCACGGGGGTTCACGAAGGGCCAGATCTTCAGGCGAACGATCTTCTCGGCCTGTTTGATGCGAAGGCCCGAGCTGATGATTCCCAAGACCAAATCCGTTTTCGCAAGGCGCCGGAAGGCCTGAAGAACGTCCTCGTAGGCCGAAAGCTCCCTGAACTTCGTGTCGTGATAGGCCGCGACGGCGGCCGCCACGAGAAGGCTGGAATGACATCCCCTGAGCGCCTCGGGGTCCAGGCGCATGAGCAACTTGTCGTAATGCCCCCCATAGTTGCTGGAGAACTCGTCGATGACGTCTTCGAGTTCTCGATAGACCTGCTCCGCGTCCGCATTGAGCCCCATCTGGATCATGGCCCGAATGCTGTTGCGACGGGCTTGTTCGGCGAAGCCCGTGGTGGAGAACAGCGTGTCGTCGATGTCGAAGAAGATGCCGTCCAGACGACTCATTGGGTCTCCCGATCAAACGACGATTCCCCCGCAAGGGCCGGCCCTGCGGGGGAATCGTGAACTGCTGAAGCGAGCTCGGAGCTCAGCGCGTCAGCTTCGCTTCCTCCTCCTCCAGGTCGATGATGTTGACATGGAGAACGATCATCAGATCCGACATCTCGTCGGAACGTCCCTTGCGTGAGAAGAAGTAGGACAGCACCGGGATCTGCCCGAGAACGGGCGTCTCGCTGCGACGATCCACGGTCGTGACACTCTTCAAGCCTCCGATGACGACCCAACCGTTGTCGGGCACGGTCACCGTCGTTGCGGCGGTCCGATACTCGATCTCGGGAAGCTCGATGATCACGTTCGAGGTCAAACCACCCAGCGGGGTGCTGAAGGTCTGAATCGGACGGGAAAGGATGGCCACGGTGGGCCGGACTTCGAGAGTGACGTACTTCCGATCATGGCTGACGGTGGGCTTCACGTCGAGGACGAGACCGTCCTGGACGATGTCCACGAGAGGATCGGCGATGAAAGCCGTCTGTGCGACTTCGACGTCATAATCCTTCACGTAGCTGACCTGATTCACCAAAGTGAGGTTGGCCCTCTGATTGTTGTAGATCGTGAGCCGCGGAGCCGTGAGGACATTGGCGAAAGCCGACTTCTCGACGGCGCGGAAGATCACATTCAATTCCACGTCATCCAGGAACTGGAACCCGATGCTGGCGCCGCCCGTGCTGGACAGGAAGCTTCCCAGGACGCGGTTGAAGATGTTCTCGCTCCGAGCGCGGAAGTCGAGGTCATTGTTCTTCTGGAAGAACGCTCCCGCCGAGGGGCTCTGGGAAGCGTTCCCCGAGCCCCCGTTGTCGAAGCCCGCGGAAGCATTGTCATCCAGACCGTTGGTGACGTCGTCCAAAAGGGCGACGTTGCCCGGGCTGGTGCCGCCGCCTCCCCGAATGTCGATGCCCTGCTCCGAAAGGAAGCCCTCGCGAAGTGCGATGAATCGCGTCTCCACGTGGACGATCACCTTGGTGAACTGGCGCATCTCCTCGAGGAAATCCCGAATCTGGCGGTGGACGTCAGGGGTGGTGATCGCGACGAGCTGCCCCGCGGACAGATCGATCGATCGTCCCTCGATCTCCCATGTCTCGGGCGCCACGTTCTGCTGGACCAACTCGAGAATCTGTCCCGGCTCCGTCTCGCGCACCGGTTCGTCCTCGCGACCGAACACCGCCGTCATCGCTGCGTCGGCGGCGGGGCCAGGCCGAAGCTGAAGGCTCGGCGGTACGAAGTTGGGCAACTGGATGGTGAGATCGCGGACGTCATAGACCCCAGGCACCACGTTTCCGGAGGCCTCGGTCAAGCCGACGATGTAGATCGAGTTGTAGCGGAAGGTGTAGGTGAGCTCGAGGGGAGCCGGCTCCAGCATCGCCTTCAAGGCGTCCGCGAATTTCAGGTTGCGAACCTTGAAGTTGACGACCTCTTCGCCCTTCTCGTCGATGGTGGTCCGCGACATCATGATGTTGACGCCCTGTGTGTCGCGGATGTGCTGGACCACCTCGTTCAGGGTGACGTCCTCGAAGGACCACGTGACGAGCTCGTTGTCCAGTCGTCCCTTGAGGTCCCGGACCAACTCATTGTCGTCCTCCGGGGATTCGATGACGTTGTTGGCGGCGCGCAGCCGGCCCTTGCGATCCCATTCCTCCCGGGAGGGGAAGGTGAGGGTGTCCTGCCACGGGATCTGGAGATCTCGCATCTGCTGCTTCCAGATCTGGATCTGCTCGCGGCGACGCTTGTAGTAGCGACGACGCCATTCGGCGTGCCGGGCCTGGCGTGACATGTGTACGAGATCCGAAGCCTTCTTCAGCCCCGGAGCCATGTCCGCGACCCGCTGGGCCACTTCCTCGGCGTGGTTGAAGTCCTGCCGCTCGAACGCCTCGAACGCCTCGACCATCATGGAACGCACGAGCCTGCCGCGGCGTTCCCGCTCCTTGCGGTCCTCCGCGCGAAGCTTTTGCCACGCGGTCTCGTAGCGTTGAGCCTCGATGTTGGCCTTCTGCGCCTCCAAGGTGCGTGCCACTTCGGCGGCGAGACGATTCACGTCGTCGGCCAGGTTGCCCCAATCGGTTTGATAGACGTCGAACTTGATGAACTGCTGAGCAATCTGCAGCTCGCGCTGGGCGTCTTCCAATTCACCGCGGTTGTAGGCCTGGGTGGCGCGGAGATAACGGTCATTCACTTCGGCGAGCTGACGGGCTCGCATCGCCTTGCGATGGTCGATGACTTGCTGTGCGAGGTCCTGGGGATCGGTTCCGCTACCCAACAGATCGTTCAGAAGCTTCAACCTCGCCTGGGCGGCCGTGTTCGTCGGATCGAATTCCAAAGCACGAAGCACCTGCCGCTTCGCCTCCTCGAGTTTCCCCTCCTCTTGGAGACGGGAGGCTCGGTTCAGAAAAGCTTCCACGTAGGCGGCGCGCTTTTGAGCTTCGGGACTTCCGTCCTGGGGCGTGGCCATCGCCATGTCCCCTGCCGGCGCCTCCATCTCTTCGGCGGACTCTTCCATCGTTTCTTCGTCGGCGGCGCCGTTTTCATCGTCGCCCGACGAGCAGCTCCACGAGAGCGCTGCAACGAGGAAGAGAAGAAGCATCCAGAGCCCATTCGTCCTAAACTTTTGGATCATGTCAGACCTTTCAGGCGGAACTATCTCGCAATCGACGGAAACGTACCCGGGGGCGACGTCCTCGAATTGCACTGCCGCTAGCGCCTGGAGAGGCACTCCCTTTCCCTAGGGTTCCTAAAGACCTATTGCGCCGTCAGATAGAAAACGCACGGTCTCTGTGGCGCGGGATTCTACATAACCCGTTTCCCCACTGTCAAGCCCCACCCATTCCAGGGGCTCGATCGTCGGTTTCAGCACGCCTCCCAACGCTTGCGGGTTTCAAGTCAATCACGGAATTTCCGACGGAGGGCCGCCAGATCTCGCGCGAAATCCGCACGGCGGGGAGCGGCCGCGACCGCCTCCTCCATGGCTCGAATGGCGTCCTTGAGTCTCCCGAGGGCTTCCAAGGCCCTGGCGCGATACACATGGAGAAGGGGATGGTCGAGACTGAGGGCCCGTGCGGTGCGAGCTCGCTCCAAGATGCGGTCCGGCGCCTTCTTGTCCTTCAGGGCCCGGTAGCGCTCCCAGTCGCACTGCATCTGCAAGACGCGAGCGCGGACATCCTTCGGCCGAAGGGCCGCATAGGCCTCGAAATGCCGCTCGGCGGCGTCCAGTGACGACTCCAGCCAAGTCGCCGGCATGTCCAGCGGGCTCCCTGCCCTCGCGAGGGAGAGCCTGGCGCGTCCCAGCCAGAATCGAACAGCCGGAGCCCGCCGAACGGCGTCCCGGTGGTCTTCCTCCAGCATCCCCACCCACCGTTGGGCCTGGGTGAACGAGTTCTCCACGTCCTTCCCCCGCGTCAGGCGATCCCCCACCACCCGCAAGGCCTCCAGCCGCCGCACCGTGTCCATGAAGTCTCGGGGCGCGACAAGGGTGGACTCTCGACCCGCCGGCGGCTCATCGGGGACTTCCGGACCGGCACCGGCGAGGTAAGGTGCGTGGAGCCCCCC
>DRQF01000240.1 GCA_011369445.1 Planctomycetota bacterium
GCCGTGTTGGAGCCCCAAGGAGACGGCGATGGCAAAGCAATTCATCATGCTCCGAAGCGCGGCGCCCTCCTTGTGCATGTCGATGAAGATCTCTCCCAAGGTTCCATCGTCGTACTCACCGGTACGCAGATACACCTTTTGCCCACTGATGCCGGCTTCCTGAGTCCACCCGCGACGCTTCTTGGGCAGCCGGCGGCGTTTCCTGAGAGGTGCCCCCCTCTTGGCCGCCTCCAATTCCCGTTCCAACCTCTGGATGGTCTCCTGGGCCGCCGCCAGTTCCGCATCGAGATCGCCGTCCTTCGCCTTGCTCGTGCCGGATGACGAGGACAGGGGCTGGCTCGCCTTGCAGCCGTCGCGGTAGAGCGCCACGGCCTTCAGGCCAAGACGCCAACTCTCGAGATAGGCGTCCTCGATGTCCTTCTCGGACACCTCGTTGGGCATGTTGATGGTCTTGGAAATCGCGCCCGAGATGAAAGGCTGGGCCGCCGCCATCATCCGGATGTGGCCCATGTAGTGGATGAAACGGGTTCCCTTGGTTCCGCAACGATTCGCGCAGTCGAAGACCGCCAAGTCCTGCTCCCGGACATGGGGAGCCCCCTCGATGGTCATCGCTCCGCAGATCACGTCGCTCGCCTCGGCCACCTCTTCGTCGGTGAAGCCGATCTCCCGGAGAAAGGAGAAGCCAGGTTTGTTGCGACGCGTCTCGTCGATGCCGAAGCGCTCGTAGACCGCATCCCCCACGACCCAGGGGGCGAACGCGGACTGCAGATCGAATGCGCCCTCGAGCGCCTGCTCCGCCGCGTCGATCTCTTCCTGATGCAAACCGCGAGCGATGAGAGCAGCCCGACTGACGTGCGGAGCGTCGTCGAAACTCTGCGTCCCCAGAATGTAGTCGCTGATGTCCCGAATCTGTTCGTCGTCGTAACCCAACCGCTTGAGGGCGGCCGGGACGGATTGATTCATGATCTTGAAGTAGCCGCCGCCGGCAAGCTTTTTGAACTTGACCAAGGAGTAATCGGGCTCGATACCCGTGGTATCGCAGTCCATGAGCAGTCCGATCGTGCCGGTCGGAGCCAACACGGTCGCCTGAGCGTTGCGATAGCCGTGGACACGCCCCAGCTCCACCGCACGGTCCCAGTCCTCCCTGGCCGCCTCGAGCAACGCTCGGGGGCACGCGTCTTCATTGATGTCGTTCACCGCCTCGCGGTGCATCTCCATCACCCGCAACATGTCGTCGCGGTTCTTCGCGAAACCGGCAAAGGGACCCTTCCGCGCAGCGATTTCCGCCGACGTGGCGTAGGCCGTTCCGTTCATGATGGCGGTAATGGCGCCGCAGATCGCACGCCCCTTGTCGCTGTCATAGGGAATACCGGAAACCATCAGCAGGGTGCCGAGGTTGGCGTAGCCGAGCCCCAAGGGGCGATAGTCGTGAGAGTTCGCGGCGATCTGCTTCGTGGGGTAACTCGCCAGATCGACGATGATCTCCTGCGCGAGGAAGAAGGTACGACAGGCGTGCCGGTAGCCCTGGATGTCGAAACTTCCGTCCTTCTGGATGAACTTCAGAAGGTTGATCGATGCCAGGTTGCAGGCCGAATCATCCAGGAACATGTATTCGGAGCAGGGATTCGATGCGTTGATGCGGTCTGTTTGGGGGCAGGTGTGCCAGCGGTTGATCGTGGTGTCGAACTGGACGCCCGGGTCCGCGCATCGCCAAGCCGATTTTGCGATGAGCTGCATGAGTTCACGCGCGGGACGCTCGCTCTTCACCTCTCCCGTCGTGCGGTAGTAAGTCTTCCACGCTTCGTCATTCAGCACCGCCTCGATGAACTCGTCCGTCATGCGCACGGAGTTATTGGAGTTCTGACCGGACACGGTGCGATACGCCTCGCCGTTGAAATCCGCATCATAGCCCGCCTCGATGAGAGCGCGAACCTTGTCTTCCTCCCGGGCCTTCCAGGTGATGAATTTCTCGATCTCCGGGTGGTCCATGTCCAAGATAACCATCTTGGCCGCTCGACGGGTCGTCCCCCCCGACTTCGTGGCCCCCGCGGCCTTGTCCAACACTTCGAGGAACGACATCAGACCAGAAGAGGTTCCGCCGCCGGCCAAGCGCTCGCCCTCACCGCGGATGGTCGAGAAGTTCGTGCCCGTGCCGGAACCGAACTTGAACAGACGCATCTCCCGCTTCACGGCCTCGGCGATGTCCAAAAGGTCGTCCTCGACGCTCTGGATGAAACACGCCGAGAGCTGGGGATAGCTGTAGGCGTCCGGTGTCTGCTCGACCCGCTTGTTCTTCTCGTTCCAATACCAGTTCCCCACGGGTTTGCCGGCGATCCCGTGCATGTGCTTGAGACCGCAGTTGAACCAGACCGGGGAATTGAACGCGCCCCGCTGCGTGACAAGCATGTAGGTGAGTTCGTCCTCGAAGGCGTCCGCCTCCTGCTTGTCCTTGAAATAGGCGCCGAGGGATTCGCCGGCCTGGCGGATCGTGCGGGCGACCCGACGCACGACCTGTTTGACGCTGACCTCGTGGCCGGTTTCCGGAACCCCCGCCTTTCGAAAGTACTTGGAAACGACGATGTCGGTGGCGAGCTGAGACCATTCGAGAGGGACCTCGACCGCGTCCATCTCGAACACCACGGACCCGTCCGGATTCCTGATGGAACTGGACCGACGGGTCCACTCCACCAGATCGAAGGGATCCGTGCCGGCTTGGGTCCAGAAGCGTTCGAACTTCAAAGCCTCCCCCTCCTCCTTCACCGTCTTGGTGTCCGGACCGGCCTGGGGACGCGCTCTCGTCTTCTTGGTCGCCGCCCCACCCTTCGCCCTGGTCTTTCTCGTCGTCATCGTTGCTCCCTCTTCCCAAGGAACCAAGCCCCCTGCCTGGCTCGCGCTCAAAATGGCTGCCGAAGGCCCCCCGCCTTCGGCCCCGCCGCCCTTCGAAAAAAACCTTCTTCCGGACTCACATTCCCGGTCGCGACTTCGGTGTTTTTCCCGGCCAGCGAGATCGAACAGTCCACCGACGATCGAGGGGCTCTGCGAAGCGATCCCCAAGATGTAGTGGTCGGCGCCGATCCTACACCCCTCATACGCCGAGTCAACCGCAAAAAAACCGCCCCGGGAGGGGCTGGGTCGAACGGCTTGGTGCCCAATCGGGTATTCGGCATCCTGCTTTCCCAGGGGGACAAGCTGGACAAGGAAAAAGGGCGAGAGAACGACGATGCCGGCCATACCTTCGAAAACCCACGCCGTGGAGGAAACCTTGCGGGTGCGGTCCTACGAACTGGACCTCTACGATCACGTCAACAACGGCGCCTATCTGAGCTGGTTCGAGGATGAGCGGGAGCATTTCCTGCGAGCAGGGGGGCGCGATTACAAGTGGTACCCACGCACCATGGACCTTTGGTTCGTGGTGGCCCATCTGGCCTGCGACTATCTGGAAGCGGCCATCGCGGGGGACATCCTGCGCGTCACGACGCGACTCACGCGCATCGGAACGAGCTCCGTCGTCTTTCGCCAATGCGCCTTCCACGCCGCATCGGATCGCCCGAGGGCCCGCGCCAAGGTGGTGATGTGCTTCTCTCGCGACGGCGCCTCCGTCCCCATCCCGAAGGACTTCCTTGAGCGCTTTGCCGTCGACCCGGGCGGTGACGTTTGGCTCCCGTCGGAAGGGGGTGAACGCCAGTGATTCCGGAGAGGCTCGATGGTTCCGCCACGGCAGCTCCGAGCCCTGACGAGCGCTGATGGAAATATGACGGGAGGCGTGCGAATCTCCCTCCATGCCAAATTCCAAATCACTGCTCCCCGTGGCCTTGGTCATCGTTCTTGGTGGATCCACGTTCCTCCGCGCCCAGGACGCTCTCGCAGGCATCCCCCCCGACATGGATGCAGTCGTCACCTGGGATCGACCGGCGGAAAGCGTCGGCTCTTTGACCAAGGCCCCCTGGTACGGCCCCCTCCTCCAACTCCTTGCCCTGGAGAACCCCTCTGCGCCCCAGGAGATCGGCCGTTTTCTCGCAACCCTCTCCCGCTACAACAGTTTCCTGCAAGAGAAGATCGTCCTCGCCGCGCGGGGCGAAGGCAACGAGTTCCGGTGGTTGGCCATCGCCCGCGATCAGTCGAAACTCGGCCTCGAGGAGGCCGTTACCAGGCTCAACGACCTTTTAAACCTCGAACTCGATCTCGAAGACGTCGCTGCGGTCCGCGGAGGGCGCGTCGCAGGCGCCGGTCCCGGAGTGGCTGTCGGTCGATCGAGATCCCATCTCGTTCTCGGCGCCACCAAAGCCATCGTCCAAAGGGCCCTGCGCCGCCTTTCCGACGCCTCCAGCACCGTGCCCGAAGCCTACCGTCGCTTGGCCTCAACCGCGAAAGGCATCCGTCTGATCCTCCCCGACGGACTCTTCCTGAAAGAGCTCAAGTCCAACTTCCAGACGGAAGACGCCGACGAGTTTCTGAGCCCTATCCTCCTCGGCGACATCGGTCACGGCTTGGCCGCCACCAAGTCCCTTTTCGCGGGGTTCGAACTCGGTCCCCAACCATCCGTTCGCATCGAAGTCGACCGTCTCGAGGCCCCCTCGGCTCCAAAGACTTGGAAGCTCGGGTTTCGCAGGCCTCCTCTCCTCGACATCCACCTCGGGCGTGATCTCGCCACCCTCTGGCGGCAGCGCGACCAATGGGTCCCCAAAGCCGCCGAGCCGGCCCTCGCGGAGTTCTCCAGCACGATGAACATCTTCTTGGGCGGTTACGACTTCGATGACCTCATGTCGGAGCTGAAGCCCGGTGTCGCGTTCATCGCCACGCTGCCGGATTCCGTGAAGGGACCCGAAAGGCCCGAACTCCTTCTCCCCTCTTTCGCTCTCGTCTTCCGCACGAAGTTCGCCCCGGATCTTCGGGATCGGTTCGAGTCTGCTTTCCAGACCTTTCTCGCCGTCACCAACGCCAATTCCACCGAAGAGGCCCAGCAGCCCCTTCTCATCTCTCACGAGAAAACCAGCGTCGGCACGCTCTGCATCGCCCGCAGGCTCTCCGACCCGGTGAACGGGAGGAAAGCGTCCGAGTACAACTTTGAGCCGACTCTTCTGCAAACCGGCGACCGGCTCATCATCGCCACTCGCCCTGACTTGGCGGTCGAGATCGGCCGTCTCGCGATCAAGAACGTCGCGCGGCAGGACGACCTCCGAGTCGACGGCGCGGCGCTTGCGCGCATTCTCGAACTCGATCGGGAACGCCTGGAGGAACAGGCCCTCGTCGAGCGCGGCGACGACGAGGAAGGCGCACGGAGGTTTGCCGACCGCATCATCGCCCTCGCAAAAGCCCTTCGCAGACTCCGCCTTCGGTCCTTCGATGAGGGAGAACACAAAGTCCTGAGTCTCTCGCTGGAGCCCACGAAGCCATGACACACGCCCCGAAGCACCCGTTGTTGCGCCCTTACCGTCCGGGGACTGACGGACCTTTCGGTCCCGAGCAGGCGGCCAAACTCTTGCGCCGTTTCACCTTCGGCGCCCCTCCAGAGCGCTTGCTCGACGTCGCTTCCCAAGGGCTCCCCCGGACCTTGGGTGCCATCTTCGAGCGGCCCCCGGCGGGTGATCCTCGCTGGAAGGCTTACCGCCGACTCTTGACCCACGGAGACAGGGCGGCGCGACGCGGGGATCTCGAGGGGATGCAGTCGGGGTGGGTCGTGCGGATGATGATGTCCCCGTTTCCTCTCGCCGAGCGCCTCAGCCTTTTCTGGCACGACCATTTCGCCACCGCCGCCTCCAAGGTGACGGACCTCCCCGCCATGCAGCGTCAAAATCGTCTCTTCCTCGACGCCGGCCTGGGGAAGTTTCCCGCTCTTCTCGGCGCCGTCGCCCGCGATGCGGCCATGTTGATCTGGCTGGACGGGGTCACCAGTTCGAAGGCCCACCCGAATGAGAATTTCGCCCGAGAGCTGTTCGAACTCTTCTCTCTCGGAATCGGTCACTACACCGAGGATGACGTGAAGGAGTGCGCGCGGGCCTTCACGGGGTGGCGATTGAAGAAGGGGCGGTTTCACTTCGACCCCTCTCAGCATGACGACGGCGAGAAGACGGTCCTCGGCGTGACGGGACCCCTGAAGGGGGAGGACGTGCTGGAGATTCTTGCGCGACACCCTCGGTGCGCCCGCTTCATCGCCGTCAAGCTTTGGACCGCGTTCGTAGGCCCCATCGAGGACGAGACGCTCGGGCGGGAACTCGGTCGACTCTTCGACGCCGTCAAACGGGATATCCGATCCTTCCTCCGCCGCATCGCCTCCTCCCGAGGGTTCTTCCTCGCGGAACCACTGGTCGCGGGGCCGGTGGAGTTCGCGATCGGAGCGATCCGGGGACTCGGAGCGCGCGCCTCCGGCAGCCGCGTGGTCCATCATTTGAAGCGCATGGGGCAGGAGCCATTCAATCCTCCCAGTGTCGCTGGATGGCCGACGGGGCTGGGATGGATCACGAGCGCCACAGCCGTCGCACGGGAGAATTTCGCGGGCGAGATCGCCCAAGGCACGGACGGTCACCTGAACCTTCGACGTAGGGAGACTCCTGTCGATCTGAGTGCCCTCGCGCTGGCGATGACCGGACACGCCGTCAGGGACCCCGCCCGACTCGAGACCAATGCGGACATCTTTCGAGCGGCAGGCCGGTTCGTGGGCCAACCCCAACAGTGGATACTTTGAAAGGAGACTCTCCCATGGCCCCCAAGATTCATCGAAGGCGATTCCTTGGCCTCCTCGGCGCGGGCGCGCTCGGCCTTGCCATCGATCCGGCCCGCCTTCACGGGGGAACCGGTGGGCTCGGCCACCCGCCTCAGCTGGTCTTTCTCCAGCTGACCGGGGGCAATGACGCCTTGAACACCGTCATCCCTCGCAAGGACCCTCTCTACAGGGCTCTACGGAAGGAACTGGGAGTCCCCGCGCCCACGGTCCTCCCGCTCAACGAGGATTTGGGATTCCACCCCGAACTCGCCCCCCTCATGAGCCCCTTCGAGCAGGGCCACCTGGCGGTCCTCCCAGCAGTGGGCTCCCCCCGTCCCAACCTCTCCCACTTCCGTTCCCTGGACAACTGGCACGCTGGTCGCGCGGACCTCGAGCACCCGAAGGAGGGTTTCGTGGGGAAGGCTCTCAGGGAGGCCAAGACCACTCACATCGATCTGTTCCACGTAGGAGAAGGCCCCACTCCTCTCATGTTCCGAGGCGCGCCGCGTCCCGTCGTGAGTCTGAGCAGCCTGGACGACCTCACCCTCCGAACCCCGCCACCCCGCAGCCCCAAGGGCGCCTCCCCCGAGGGCGCAGGGGGCGAACTTCTCCGACGCCTGGAAGCCGCCCAGACCCAGGCCCGAGCGATGAATGCGCGACTCGAGAGGGCAAGGAAGGCGACGAACTCGGCCCTCTACCCATCCTTCCCGCTCGCGAAGCGCCTCGCCGTCATTGCCTCTCTCATCGCCACCGCCGAGGAGCCCGCTGTGTATTTCGTCGAGCTCAGTGGATTCGACACACACGCGTCCCAGGACGTGGCCCACCCCGTCCTTCTGCGTTCCTTCGCCCATTCTCTCGCCGGACTTCTGGCGGACCTTCGGGCGAAGCGACGTTTCGAGTCGACCTGCGTCGCCGTGTATTCGGACTTCGGCAGGCGCGCCCAGGAGAACGCATCACGGGGCACGGACCATGGGAAGGCGGGTCCCATGTTCCTGGCCGGCGGAAGGGTTGCGGGCGGCGTCATCGGTCGACCCTACGACCTGGAGAACCTTGACGAAGGCGACCTGGCGATGGACATCGATTACCGGTCCGTTCAACACCACCTCATGGGTGAGGTTCTCTCCCTGAAAAATCTGAAGGACCCCTCGGAACGCAAACTTCCTCGACCTATCCTTGGCTGATGCTGACCGACTTGATCCGAGGGGCCCTGTATTTCTGGCGGGGTCTCAGTCTCATTCGCAAAAAGGGCGTCCGTGGCTGGGCCGCCCTTCCGATCTTCCTCACTCTCCTGGTCTACGGGCTTGGCGTGTGGGCGGGAATCACGTACATCGAGCCCCTCGCGGAGCGGGCGGAAGACTGGCTTCCAAGCTGGCTCTCCGCGGCCACGTATCTGCTCTGGATTCTTTTTGGCGTGTCGATTCTTTTGCTCTTCGGGTTCGGGTTCGTCGTGGTGGCGAGCCTGTTGGCCAGCCCCTTCAACGGACCCTTGGCCGAATCCGTGGAGCGCACCGTCTCCGGAGAGGGGCCACCCGAGGTTTCCTGGGGACGCCTCGTGCTGCGCACACCTCTCATCCTCTGGGAGGAGACAAAAAAACTCCTCTACTACCTTGCATGGGCCGTTCCCTTCCTCGTTCTCTTCGTCGTCCCGTTCACGATTCCAGCCGCCCCCGTCCTCTGGTTTCTCTTCACGGCTTGGATGTTGGCCGTCGAGTTCAGCGATTACCCCATGGACAACAACGGTCTGTTGTTTCGGGAGATGCGAACGCGCCTGAAGCGCCGCAGGCTTCTGGCCGTCGGATTCGGCGCCATGGCAGCCTTCGTGTCGACGGTTCCCGTGCTCAACCTCTTCGTGGTTCCCGCGGGGGTGGCCGGAGCGACGCTGATGTGGGTGGAGGTCTTCAGGTCGCCTGACGCCCGCTGATCTTGGCGAGTCCGGGCGGTGTGTGCTCGTCGAAGGCGCCGGCGATGATCTTGACGACGAATCGGCCGAGAGGCTTCACGC
>DRQF01000241.1 GCA_011369445.1 Planctomycetota bacterium
ACGGGGAATTCCAAAAGCCTGCGCCTGGCTATGATCTTCGTGGATTCATTGTGGGTGTCTCAGCTATCATTCCTCTTGAGAGTCTATCAGACGACTGACGTCCCGAAGTGGAGTGGTAGTCGACCGTAGGGCCGAAGTGCTCGATCACTTCTTCGCCGGGAAGGGGGAACCCACGACGCTCGGCACCGAGACACAAGACGCGATCAAGAACTCACCGGACCAACAGGCTCGAGAGGAGCGGATCCGCACGGGCCAGACGTCGAATGTCAGCCGAGGCAACTATGGCGTCGACGTCACGTGTCAGAAGTACTTCGTCGGTGACACGCCGGTCCACTACAGCACGACGTGTGGCGGCGGAAGTTGTACGACGACGTTTACGTCCAGGGGCGACGGCTTCTGGGACGTCGCCTTCGGCGACTTCGATGGGCCCGGTCCAAGAGGAGAAGTACCGGGAGGGACCCCGTACCCGTTCCGGCCCTTCTCGTGGCAGGTCATGTTCCCTGACCCGAGGACCGGCCCATGAGGATCGCCGCTGTTGTCGTTGCGATCACGTTGGCTGTTCTGGGCCTATTCGCAGAGCGGCGGGCGACCCAGTGCGGTGGTGGATTGATGGATCCGGATTTGCCGTATGGACTGCGGGCAGATTGGTTCAACGGACGATTCTGGCTGACCGACAGTGAGGGCTGGGGTGTGATCGCTCCTCCGTTCGAACTGGAGATCGAGGGCGACGCGGAGCTGTCGGTTCGCGGAGTGAGAAGGTACCTCACGGATCTGCGCAGCGTCGTTGCGGAGGTGGAGCTGAAGTCAGGCGATTTGGCGCTGATCGCCGTTGACAGACCTCACAAGTCGACCCGTGTGTCGCGGCTAGAGCCGGGAGCGCTTCGAACGCGAGCGGGTGCCGATATGGATTCGATTCACTGGATAGATGTGCGCTCGAGGAATTGCTTCTTCGGCATGTTCTGGTTCGTGCGAGTCTTGCTCGTGACGGGGATCGTCGGAATGTTGGTTCTTGCACTCCGAACGAAGCGGAAGGAGTAGTCCCATGGTGCAACGGCCGGCGGCAAAGTAAACAACGGTACGGATCTTTCGGGAACCGGGACGATTGACGGGAAAGTTCGACTTGGAAGCACGGATTTTCCCTTCGAACAGGATGTTGAAATTCCGGTTCGAGCGTACGAGGAAACATCGATTTTGATAGCGTCGAAGTGGGTGATTCGGTCACGCTCACGACGAAGATACGGGTAGGTGGTCTTAGGGTTGAATCTACGGTGAGCGGTGAGGTCGTACCAGGCAGGACGCCGGGATCTTTCAGTATTTCGAGGAGCCTCGGAATCAGGCCGACAGGCCCTCCGGCGTTGACGACCACGGGAGGTCAGAATGGGATCCCAAGCCGTGGAATCAGGTTCTCGTACGAATTTCGAGTGACGATCGGGGCGCAGAGCACCCGGATACGGTCTTCGGGTACTTTGTTTCGGCCGAGGTTCAGGTGATGCGCCCGTGCCGTATCGTTTATGGACCGATGATCGCGGTGGTTCTCGTTATTGGGTGTAGCGCTGGCGAACCTGGCATGAGTCGTGTGTCAGTTGAAGACTCTGGGGAATCTTTGTCGGTGCGTTCCGAAGAGTCTGCTCCTACTCCACGGATGATTGCGTTGGCTCATATTCTCGGTGGATCTTGGGTCGAGAACGAATGGTTCTCGAAGGCGGACGTAGACCGCACGCGGGACTTGCGAATCTCTCCTGGCGGCGTCCCGATGCCGCATGATCCCTATATCGACAAGATTGAAGATCCTGAAAGCTGCACAGTTGCGAGGAGTTTTCTCACGCACGCAGGAGGGGTGCAGCGAACGATCATGGTCGAGATTGAATGCGAGGCCTTTTGGCGAGAGGTCGCGTACGTGGACAGATTCTTTGAGAGTAGAGGATTTCTGCCTGCCAGTTCGTTGAACTTGGCGGCATTCCTGGAGTCTCCAAGATTCGAGTGGAGGAATGAGCGCTAGTCGTCCCAAGGGGGTGGGAACTCGTACATCGTAAGCCGTCCACTCGGTGGCGACAGCAGGCGGCTTTCTCACAACTTCATCGTCACCGACGCCGAGTACATCGGCGACCCGGATGCAAATGTCATCTCGTATGGCAACAACGCGCAGGGGAATGGGGGCGTGTCGACGAGAACACCACCGGCTTTCCGGAGGGAACCTACGCCGCCGATCGAACAGCCTGGGAAGGTCTCAAGGGTGCGTCGCCCGACAACCCAAACCTCGTGAGGATTCCGGCTTCTTCCTTCGCCGTACGATCGGCAGCCGCGGCCCTCGTAGAGAACCAGGACTACTCGGCCATTTCTGACCCATTTGGCGAGAATAACAACAGCGCCGCGCAGGCAGTAGCGAACCGTGCAGCGGGATTCGGGTTACCCGTCCCAGGGGCACCACGAATTGCACCCGGCTCGGGGAGCTGGCGCGAGATCCAGTTTCGGGGGAGGTGATGGGGATGGAAGCGGTAGGCGTGGTGAAGAACGTCGTGATCGCGCTTGGGTCGTTGATGGTTCTGGCCGTGGCTTTTCTGACCTACTCTGGAGCAGTGACTTTCGCAAACTGGCCATGGACGAAGACCGAGGCTCATACATCGGGGGTCGTGATGGGCTTCGAGATTGGGGCATCGAAGTCCTCGTGCTTCCAGCATGCTGTCGCCCTGCAGGGGCAAGGCGAGATCCGCGCCCTAGATCTCGTTGATGCCGAGCCTGGCACTTACGACGAGCGCTTCAACGGTACGAACCTGACCCGGGAGGATTTCGATCGGGCTCGCCTATCGAACGTCTGGCGTCTCGACCTTGTGGGTGTGAACGCTTGGCTGCTTCTCACGTTCGAGGGTGACCGATTGGTTCGGCTCGAACGGAAGGACTATCGGGGGCCGACGGAGTAGAAACGTCCCCAATCGGAGCCGTAGCCGAAAGCCAAACCGCGTACGACGATCTCGCGCAGAAGGTGCAGGTGGCAACCCCCGCAAGACGAGTCCCGTCTCGAGACTGGGATCTGCCATCGAGCTCACGTCCCGATCCCCGTCTCGCGAGCGGGCCCTTTCGCCGCGTCCGCCACCTCGATGATGCTCGCTCGCGTAACCCTGCTCCCGCCCTGCCCGTAGAACTCTTCAACGGAGGTGTGCCGTGCTGGTCCTTCTCCTGGCGGCCCTCGCCCTGGCTTTTGCGAACGGGGCGAATGACAATTTCAAGGCGACCGCGACGCTCTACGGAAGCCGGAATCTCGACTACGAAGGGTCGCGCCGGCTGGCCACGGCGGCCCAGGTGGCGGGTTCCCTCGCGTCGGTCCTGTTGGCGGGGGCGCTGCTGCGGGCCTTCGGCGGGAAGGGGCTGGTGCCCGACGCGGTCGTCGGGGATCCGATCTTCCTCACGGCCGTCGGGGCCGGGGCAGCGGCGACCGTGCTGCTCGCGACGCGGGTCGGGCTTCCGATCTCGACGACCCATGCGCTGGTGGGCGGGCTGGCCGGGGCGGGATCCGCCCTGGCGCCGGGGCAGCTTTCCTGGGAGGCGCTCGGGGGAAGCTATTTCCTGCCGCTTCTCGTGAGTCCGCTCCTCGCGCTGGCCTGTGCGGGCGTGCTCTATCCCCTGGCCCATCGGGCGCGCCGTGCGCTCGGGATCGAGGCCGAGATGTGTCTCTGCATCGGGCGGTCGCGCGATCTCGTTCGACAGACGGCCGACGGGGCCTGGATCGTCGAGCGGACGGGGATGGCCGTCAGCGTCGATCAGATCGAGAATTGTCGCACGGCCTACTCGGGCGAAGCCCTCGGTGTGTCCATCCAATCGATCGTCGACGGGCTGCATCGGGTTTCGGCCTTTTCCCTCGGGTTCGCGCGGGGACTGAACGACACGCCGAAGGTGCTGGCGCTGCTCGTGACGGCGGGATGGGCGGGACTCGATCCGCGCCTTTCCCTCCTGATCATCGCGGGAACGATGGCGACGGGCGGATTCCTGCGCGCGCGCCGCGTGGCCGAAACCCTCGCCCATGGCATCACGTCCCTGAGCCATGGCCAGGGGCTGCTCGCGAATGCGATCTCGAGCGGGCTCGTGATCGGCGCGTCGCTGCTCGGGTCGCCGGTCTCGACCACCCATGTCTCGACCGGCGCACTCTTTGGCATCGGTGTCTGGAACGACGAGACCGACTGGTCGACCGCCGGGAGCATCGTGATGGCCTGGGTGGGCACGTTGCCCGTGGCGGCGATCCTGGCCGCAGGGGTCGCCTGGGGGCTCGGTTGAGCCGGAGGACGGGTGTGCGATACTGGTTCTGCCCGTAGTGGGGAGCCGATATGTTCCGATCCCGCCTCGCGATTCCAGCCCTTCTGCTGAGCTTCTGCCTCTCCTGGGCAATCCCGCCGATCGCTTCGGCCGTCCTGGGCGACAGTCTCGACGTCGTGGGCGGGGACGGCCAGCTGGCGCCGACCTTCGAGAACCAGGGCGTCAAGCTGACCGAGATCTTTCGCGAGGGGGTCCAGCTTCTCGCCGACGGAAAATGCAAGCGCGCCGAGAAGAAGTTCGAAGCGGTCCTCGAAAAGGTGCCCCGGAACTCCGACACGAACTACCTGCGCGGCGTCGCGCTGCAGTGTCAGCACAAGTACAAGAAGGCGCTCCGCTATTTCAAACACGCCAAGCGTGACGACGCGAACTACTACATCGCCTACGAGAAGCTCGGGGTCTCCTATCTCGCCATCGGTGGAATGGACGAGGCGAAAGGAGAGCTTCGAGAGCTGACGCGAATCGCCGACGCATGTGGTGATCGCTGTCCGATGAAGTTGTTGAAGGCGAAACGGAAGCTCGCCGAAGCGATCGCGCGCTTCGAGGGCGTGGAAGTCGTTCCGGCGAAGGCCGAAAAACCCCGACGGCGCTTCGATCCGATCCGGACCTCGGCGCCGGGCGTCCCGGCCGACGAAACCGCCCATCCGACCCATCCACAGCCCTGAACGGGCTGGCCGGCGTTCCGAGCGGTCGGAGGAC
>DRQF01000242.1 GCA_011369445.1 Planctomycetota bacterium
ATCACTCCGCCGTTCTTGGCGCCGGGCGATCCCACCCTGTTCACCTTGAGTGACACCTTCAGCTACGCCAACCAACTGCTCCCCGCCTTCCCGGCAGTGGGGCAGGGCAACGGCATCGCGGTGTCGTCGGTGACCACGGGGATCCCCTTCCCCGCCACCTTCACCCTGCAAGGCGTGATTCTCGACGCGTCCTCCCCCGTGGGGGTCAGCGTCACCAACGCCCTTCGCCTTAATGTGGATTGACGACGTCCCCGTCGTCCTTGTCTTGCTGGATTGACGACGTCCCCGTCGTCCTCTTCTGACGCGGAGCATTGAATCACCCCCGGGGGCACGCGCGGGCCGCCGGGGGTCTTCTCACGATAGCGGTGCCTCGGAGCTTGTCGGGCCCCGCGGTGTCAAGTGAAGGCTGAAGCCTCCGCTCCCATCGTCGAAGCCCCGTCACGGTTTGGACCGGAGGCTTCGGCCGCCACGTAATTCTCGTGGTGATGTCCTCGCCCTCGCCGCTCCACCGCCTTGCTGCGTCTCCGCTGCCCCCGGCTCCACGGGTTCCCGCACGCCTCAGTCCCGTCTGCGCTCTTCCTCCCCTCAGTTCGACGTGGAAGGCGTCTTCACGTCCTCGGGCTTGGTGATGTTGAATTCCAGCTGATCGCGGGTGGTGTGATCCACCGAGATCTGGGCGCCGGGTTGGAGGCCGCCCCGAAGGATTTCTTCGCTGAGGGGATCTTCGATGTAGCGCTCGATGGCTCGGCGCATGGGACGAGCCCCATACTCCTCGCTGTAACCCTGCTCCAGCAAGAACTCCTTGGCCTCGTCGGTGAGGGTGAGCTCCATGCCCTTCGCGGCCACCCGTGCATAGACCTCTCGCATCTCGATCTCGATGATCTGCTTGATGTCGTTCTTCGAGAGGTGATGGAAGAAGATGACGTCGTCGAGACGATTCAAGAACTCGGGCCGGAAGTGGCGGTCCATCTCGCCCTTCAGACGCTGCTTGACCCGTTCGGCCGATTGCTCCTTGGAGCCGCCTTCGAAACCGAGCGCCGTCTGGTTCTTGAGGATGTCCGCGCCGATGTTGGACGTCATGATGAGAATGACGTTCTTGAAGTCGACGTGCCGCCCGAAGGAGTCCGTCAGGCGGCCCTCCTCCATGATCTGCAGCAGCATGTTGAAGACGTCGTGATGAGCCTTTTCGATCTCGTCCAGGAGAACCACGGAGTAGGGGCGACGGCGAACCTTCTCGGTCAGCTGGCCACCCTCTTCATACCCCACATAGCCCGGAGGCGCGCCGATGAGCTTCGAGGCGTTGAAGTTCTCCATGTACTCGGACATGTCGATGTGGATGAGGGCGTCCTCGCTCCCGAACATGAACTTCGCGAGTTGCTTTGCGAGGTGGGTCTTTCCGACGCCCGTCGGGCCGAGGAAGATGAACGAGCCCATGGGACGCCTCGGGTCCTTCAGACCGCTTCGCGCGCGCCGCACGGCCTTGGCGATGGCTTCGATGGCTTCGTGCTGGCCGATGACCGTCTCGTGGAGAGTGTCCTCCATCTGGAGCAGCCGCTCCGCCTCGCCCTTTTCGAGTCGAGTGAGGGGGATGCCCGTCATCTTCGAGACGGTCTCCGCAATGATGTCCTGAGTCACGTCGGCGTTCCCCTCGTGGCGTTCGGTCTTCCACTGGGCGACGACTTTCTCCTTCTTCTTGCGGAGCTTGTAGGCCTCGTCGCGGAGCTGAGCCGCCCGCTCGAAGTCCTGATTGGCGACGGCCTCCTCCTTCTCCTTGTCGAGGCGGAGGATCTCCTGTTCGAGTTCCCGAAGGTCTGGCGGTTGAGTCATCTGGCGCAGGTGCACCCGGGCGCCGGCCTCGTCGATGACGTCGATCGCCTTGTCGGGTAGGAAGCGATCGTTGATGTAGCGGTCAGCCAGTTCGACGGCCAATTCCATGGCGTCATCGGAATAGCTCACCCGATGGTGGGCTTCGTACCGGTCGCGGAGGCCCAAGAGGATCTCCACGGTCTGCTGGCGCGAGGGAGGATCGACCACGATCATTTGGAAACGACGAGCCAGGGCGCCGTCCTTCTCGATGTACTTGCGGTACTCGTCGAGGGTCGTGGCGCCGATGCATTGGATCTCGCCCCGGGAGAGGGCGGGCTTCAGGACGTTCGACGCATCGATGGCGCCCTCGGCGCCTCCGGCGCCCACGAGCGTGTGCAACTCGTCGATGAAGAGGATCACATTCTTGACCCGACGGACCTCGGTCATCACCGCCTTGATGCGTTCCTCGAACTGGCCGCGGTACTTCGTACCCGCCACCATCATGGCGAGATCGAGGACGACGATGCGTTTGTCGAGAAGGAGCTCGGGGACGTTGCCTTTGACGACGTCCTGGGCGAGGCCCTCGACGATGGCCGTCTTGCCGACGCCCGCCTCGCCGAGAAGGACGGGATTGTTCTTGCTCCGCCGGGAGAGGATCTGGATGACCCGTTCGATCTCTTTTTCACGGCCGATGACGGGATCGAGCTTGCCGTCCTGGGCGAGTTCGGTGAGGTCTCGACCGAAGGAGTCCAACGCGGGCGTTTTGCTCTTCGTGCCGGGCGCCCCTTCCTTGTCGGGTTCGTTGGCGGCGGGCTCGGCGCCCAGGAAATCAAGGATCTCGGTCCGGACAGAGTCGAGTTGGACCCCCAGATTCGTGAGGACCTTGGCCGCCTTCCCGTCCTGCTCCTTGATCAGGCCCAGGAGAATGTGCTCGGTGCCGATGTAGTTGTGTCCCAGATTCCCGGCCTCTTCGAGAGCCAGTTCCAAGACCTTCTTGGCACGCGGCGTGAAGGGGAGCTGCCCCATGGTGACCATGGACGGGCCCGCCTTGACGAGTTTCTCGACTTCGGCGCGAACTTTTCTCAGGTCCACGTCCAGGTTCTTGAGGACGTTGGCGGCGACCCCCGAACCCTCTTGGACGAGACCGAGGAGAATGTGCTCGGTACCGATGTATTCGTGGTTCAGCCTTTGGGCCTCTTGACGGGCCAACCCCATCACCTTGCGCGCGCGATCCGTGAAGCGATCGAACATGGACTCGGATTCCTCCGCCGGGGCCGTCTCCGACGACCGCTCAGTTCCTTGAAACAGGGGAACGACATCACGTGCATCATTCCCACTCTCGGGCGCCGGACAAGGGACGCTCCCCACTCCTTCTTCGTCGCTCCGACCCCTCATGGTTGGGGCCGATCAGCCCCGAATAATTACCCCTGACGGGGGACGGGCTTTGCCGTCCGGGCTCGGGCGGCCCTTCCACGACGCCGCTCCATCATAGGATCCGGGGCGTGAAGCCCAAGGTGCCCGGAGATCGGCCTCAGCGGGCCCGGTCCGCCAAGTACTGGCGGATGAACCGGGCACGCATCTCGTCTCTGTCGCGGGGTTCCTCCCCGGCGCCGGTGAGGGTACGGATGTGGCCGGGTTGGATGTAGAGGAAAAGCTCGTTCAAATCTCCCAAGGTGAGATGGACCAGGAGTTTCGTGTTGACACCGAGGCGAATCAGCGAGAGCTTCTCCATCGCTTCCTCGCTGCTCATGATCCTTGCGTGTTGGAGCGCGCCCCAGGCCCGCCATACCCGGTTTTCCACCGCCGTGCGGTCCTGTTCCACCAGCAGGCGCCGCACCCCGCGCTCCCATTCCACGATTTTTCCCGCCATGGACTGGACCAGGCGGATGATGTCCTCCTCCGACTTACCAAACGTCACCTGATTCGAGATCTGGAAGAAATCACCCTGGGATTTCGAGCCTTCGCCCCGAAACCCCCGGAGGACCAGGCCCACGCGCGAGGCCGCCGTCTTCACTTTGGGGATCTGGCCGGTCTCCACCAGCGTGGGAAGATGGGTCATGACGCTCACCCTGAGTCCCGTCCCCACGTTCGTGGGGCAGGCGGTGAGGTAGCCGAACTCCTCCGAGACGGCGTAGTCGAAGACATCTTCGAGAGCGTCGTCCAAAAGGTCCACCGCGCGCCACGTCGATTCGAGCTGGAGCCCTCGCCGGATCGCCTGGAGTCGAAGATGGTCCTCTTCCAGGGCCATGACGCTGGAGTCCTCCGACCGCGAGAACAAGACCCCGCGCGCTCCATCTCCCTGGGCCAGCTCCCGGCTGATGACATGGCGCTCGACGAGGACGTCGCGCTTCAGACCTGGGAGTTGATCGATCCGTTCCATGCTCGCGTCGGGAACCGGCGCGGCGTCCTCCAGCTTACCCGCGATGAGATCGTAGAGGTCCGATTTCTCTTCGGCGCTGAGCCGCCAGGGCATCCGCCAGTCGCCGAGATTGCGGGCCAGACGGACGCGGGTGGAAAGGACGACGTCGCTCTCCGGGCCCTGAGGAGAAAGCCATGAGCACGGACGTGAAGCGAGGTCGTCATCCATCATTGTGGGTTGCATCCTCGACGGGATGAATGTCCGTGTCGCGCTGGAGCGCCCGGATGCGATCTCTGAGATTCGCAGCTTCCTCGTATCTCTCCTCCGCGACGGCGCGCTCGAGGTCGGTCTCCAGCTGGCGCACCTGATGGGCCCGTGCGCGCTGGGTCTGGAATGCCCTCGGCAACTTGCCCCTGTGTTCTCGCCCGCCGTGAAGTTTGAGAAGTACCGCTCGGATCTCCTCGGCGAAAACCTCGAAGTCGTGGGGACAACCGATCGCACCCCTTTTGCGGAAGGTCGCCAGGTCGAGCCCGCAGATCTCGCAGGTCGGACCCAGGGCTTCCTCCAATTCCCGCTCTTCAAGGGAGCCCCCGTGGACGATCTGAATCTGGATGTCGGCCGTGGGGTGGTAGGAGATGGCGGGCTTGGTCTGTTCGAGATTCATCTTGGTGAACGGGAGCCCCAAACCCTCCGCCGCGAAGCAGGCGTCGCAAAGACGCTTCACGGACTTCACATGGTTGATGATGTCCGTCGTCTTGTGGCTGGCCGGATTCTTGCCGCAGCGTTCGCAGAGCATGGTCGCCCCGTCCTCCAGATCGAACTGACTCTCTTCTTGTATCGGATTTTCGGGGGTGGCGTCAAACCTCGTCGCGGTGCCGGGCCAGATCGCGGAAGTGCTCGCCGCGCTCCCGATAGTCCCGGTAGAGGTCGTAACTTGCGTGTCCAGGGGAGAGAAGGATCACCTCGCCCGGGCCCGCCGCGGCCGTCGCGGCCTGGATGGCCCCCTCCAGGTCGGGGTGACAGGTGACACGTTCCACGAGATCTTGCGCGAAGGGACGAAGAGCCCGGCCCGTGGCTCCCATGAGATGGACGCTCGCGCAGGGAGCGAAGGCGGGCGCCATGTGAACGGGGTCGACGCCCTTGTCGGCTCCCCCGGCGATGAGGTGGACGGGCCGGTCAAGAGCGGTGACCGCCGCGTGGGCCGCCGCCGGGGTCGTGCTCTTCGAATCGTTGACGAACCGAGGCGGTCGTCGCGGGCCCACGGGTTCCATGCGATGGGGAAGGGGACGCAGCGTTTCCGCTGCACGCCGCACCGCCGCGTCGGTGAGGTCCTCTTCCAGCCAGGCTTCGACGAGTTTCCGTGCCGCGGCGAAGTTCCTCCGATTGAATGCGCCGAGGAGGTGGGGAAGCGCGGGCACGCATCGCTGCTCTTCGTGCGGCGCGAGCCAGATCGGGCTTCGCCCGGGCCGAAGTGCGCGAGCGAGGCGGCGTCCGACGGAGCAGGTCGCATCGAGGACCACGGAACCCCCGACCCGCGTGAGTTGAAGCAACCGGCCCTTCGCACTGGCGTAGTGTTCAAAGTCGCCGTGCCGATCCAGGTGATTCGGAGTGACGGGCAAAAGAAGCGCGTTCGAGAATCGGGGAGCGTCTTGGAGCCTCTCCAGTTGGAAACTCGAAATCTCGAGAACGACGGGCTCCGTGGAGGGTAAGTCGGCGGCCTCGGGAAGAAGGGAGATTCCCATGTTCCCGCAGGACCGTGGCGCCCGGCCCGCGGCTTCCAGAAGGCGCTCGACCATGCGGCAGGTCGTCGTTTTCCCGTTGCTTCCGGAGATGGCGAGGACGGGAGCCGGGCAGACATCGAGAAAGAGTTCCAATTCCGTCGCGACACGCACGCCGCGGCGTCGTGCTTCTTCCAGCAGGGGATGTTCCATGGGCACGGCTGGGGACGCGATCACGAGATCGGCTTCGATGAAGTCGGTGCGGCGGTGACGTCCGAGGATGAATTCCAGCCGGCCCTGCCCCTCGAGGGCTTGGAGGGAGGGCGCCAGATCCGCGGCGGAGGCGAGGTCGGTCACCAGGACTTCGTCGCCCCGCCGGGCGTAATGGAGGGCGGCGCCCAGGCCGCCTCCGAACAGCCCCAACCCCATGACCGTCACGCGCATCAGGAACCGTCGTCGTCGAGGGCGCTCGGGGGAGAGAGGGGCGGAAGGTAGGGGGGAGCCGGAGGGGGTCCCTGTTCCTGGGCGATGCGGGCCCTTTCCCTCAGAACCGCTGCTCGCTCGAGGAGGGCCTCGATGCGCGCGTCCGAAGGCGGCTCGTCCTGCTTGGGCGTCGGCACGAGGTCGACATGGATCGTGGAGCGATCCTCGATCGGGAAGGGAGCCAGGTCCGCCAGCACGTCGAAGGGGAAAGTGTCCAGGAAGAACTGCTCGCTGTCGTGAACGATCCGGACAGGTTCGTAGCGCACCTCGCCCTCCTCGTGAAGCAAGAGGATGGTCCGGTCGCCCCCCCAGTCGAAGGGAACGGTCACCGGGGTTCGGCCCACCTCCACCTGACTCACGAAGACCCTTGCGCCTTCGGGCGTGGATGTGATTTCGATCTCCCGGCTGAGGCACCCGCTACACGCGAGCAGGGTCAGGACCGCGAACACGGGTACGATGCGTTGCATGGGCCCAGGCTAACAGATCCAGACGACGCCTCCTCGTGGCCGCCGGCCTCTTACTGGATCTGGAGTCTCAACGCATTCGTGACGCTCATTCCGAAATGGGGGGACGAGGCATCTTGGATGACGCCTTGGAGGGTGAAGGTCACCGGAACGGGTATGCCCGAGCCCAAAAAGGCGGTGACGACGCCGCTGCCGGGGACGAGGGCTGGGATGCCGGGAGCGATCAAGGCCGGTCCCCCGAAGGTGTCGATGAGGGTGAACAGCGAGGAGTCGGTGGGCGACAAGGGTTGGGGCACGACGGCGATGGGACCCACGCCGCCCGGGAGCGTGGTGGGTGAGAAATACGAATGGGAGGAGACGACGCCCCAGAGGACATAGTGGGCGACGGCGGGGCCCGCGGGCGGATGGGCCATCCAGAGGGAAAAGGGTACACCGAGGCCGATCGTCAGGCTTCGGTTGGTCGCGGCGGCGGCCGTGGGGATGCCGGTGAGGCCCGGATCGCAACGCAAGACGTCCGTGATTCCGCCAGGTCCCAGTGCATTCACGTTTCCGGCGCGAATGGGGTCGGGGGCGCCCTGCATGCCACGGATGCACTGGACGTAGCCCGTGGCAACCGAGGATGTGGCGGCGGGGTCACTCGCGGCCATGTCGCCCAAACCATCGCCATCGACGTCCCCCAGCATGGCGACGGATCGACCGAAACCGATGTTGAATCCGCAGTTCACGGTGGGAGATCCGAGGAGACCCGTTCCGACGTCCGTGAGTGCTCCGGTCGCCCCTGACAGGACGTAGACTCTTCCCGCGCTGTTTCCGCCGTTGTCGTCGGGGAGCGACGGGGCGCCCACGACGAGATCGGGGACACCGTCTCCGTCCACGTCGTCGCCTCCCGCGATCGCGTATCCGAAGAAGCCGCAAGGGGGGGCGGGAGGAGCGGTTGTCAGCGGCGAAGTGACGTCGTAGAGGAGATTGCCTGTCGCTCCGGAGAACACCCGGACGCGCGAGCCGACGTATTCTTGCGCGGCGAAGTCGGTGAAACCGTCCCCGTCGATGTCCCCGGCGGAGGCCACGGGTCGACCAAAGAACTCTCCGGGGGCGCCGTTGATGGAGTACAGAACGTGCCCGTCGATTCCGGAAAGCACCCAGATGATGCCGTTTTGTCCCGGACCTCCCCAGCGCTCCATCACGACGAATTCGTCCCAACCATCGCCATCGAGATCGTTCAGTCGAGCGACGCGTTCCCCGAATCCTCCGTTTGGCGTGCTTCCGGTGACCAGAAGCAGGGTCTGGCCGGTGACGCTCGACACGATGCGGATTCGGCCGATGCCGGGGCTGTTGGGCTCTCCCGCCAGGATGTCGCCCAGTCCGTCGCCGTCGTAGTCGCCGACGCCGAGTTGAGCCGTGATCCGCTGGGGAAGGGAGCGGATGAGGCCGCCCGTCGCGCCACTATAGATTCGGGTTTGCGTGACGATGACGCCCGAGGGGGATTCCTCATAGAAGATGAGAATGTCGTCGACGCCGTCTTGGTTCTGGTCACTCATACGAATCGCGGGCGGATAGAACCGACCGCCGGAAGAAGGCTGGGCCGTGAACGAGAACAGGATGGCCCCCGTGGCCCCGGAGAGAATTCGAACTTGGGCGAGAGCGGCGGAGTAGCTGGTCCCGTGAAAGACCGCGAGGTCATCGGCGCCGTCCTGGTTCATATCGTTCACCCTGAAGATGTGTTTGCCCTGCTCGCCCGGGGGGCCCGCAGGACCGTTCCATTGCCAAACGACGTTGGGAGGAAGGTTCTGGGCCCGGTTCTCGGGTGCCGAGAGCACCCAGGCGACCAAGATCAGTGGGATGAGGGAAAGGTTGCGGCGGCGGTGTCGGAGATCTGCCCGGAGAGGTGAAGACATGTTTCGTTCCTTTCTCCTCGCAGGTGTGGAGGAGGTCTTGGCTCTCGGTCCGGGCAGGGACGCATCGAGAGAACGAATTTCACTGCATTTTCCCGGGGCTCCTCGGCGCTGTCAAGGAGATAAGGGCGGGATGATCCATTCTCGAGGCCCCGAAAAAAAGGGGGCCCGACTCAGAAAGAGCCGGGCCCGTGAGCGGAGAGACCGGGATTCGAACCCGGGGGGGGACTTGTGATCCCCCACCCGCTTAGCAAGCGGGCGCATTCGACCACTCTGCCATCTCTCCTGTCGATCCAACGCCCTGCATCCCATGGGGAGCGGGTGGGCGAGCGGAGGGTGAGGGATTCGAACCCCCGGTCGCTCGCGCGACAACGGTTTTCAAGACCGCCGCATTCGACCACTCTGCCAACCCTCCAGGGCGAGCCTGGCGAGGCGTCGGGAGGATTGTAGCCGGGGAGCCTCCCGCCGCAAGACCACAACCCGCGGTCGTCGTGGTGCGTGACCTGGGGTACCATCCCGTCATGGCGAGCACGCAGGACAGATTCGACCTCCCACCTCCGTGCCGGCTGCCTCCTCGGCCCCTGGCGGCCCACAAGGGGAGCTTCGGGAAGGTCGTGCTTCTCGCGGGTTCGAGGCGGTATGCGGGAGCGGCCGCGCTCGCCGCCGCCGGCGCCGGCCGAGGCGGGGCCGGCCTCGTGGTGGTGGGGACACCGTCCTCCGCCGTGCCGATTGTCCGCCACGGTGCCCCAAGCCGAATCGTTCGTTCACTTCCCGAGGATTCCGAGGGGCGGGTGGCCTTTCCCGCTCTGCGTCTGTTGCGGTCTCTCGAGGCGAACGCCCTCGTGGTGGGGCCCGGTCTGGATCAGAGCGACGGTCTGACCGCCCTTCTCGCCCGATGGCTCCCCGAGCGCCCCGAGCCCGCCGTCCTCGACGCGGACGCGCTCAATCTCGCAGCCCGGGACCGAAGGATTCTCGAGCATCCCTCCGACGCCTTGCGGGTTCTCACGCCCCATCCGGGGGAGGCCGCCCGTCTTTTGGGGATGACCACGGAGGACGTCCAATCGGACCGCCCGGCCGCGGCCCGGGCGCTGGCGTCCTCCACTGGCGCCGTGGTCGTGTTGAAGGGACATCGGACGGTGGTCGACGACGGCCACCGACGGTGGACCAACGTCACGGGGAATCCGGGCATGGCGACGGGGGGGATGGGCGATATCTTGGCGGGGCTCATCGGCGCCCTTCTTCTCCAGGGTATCCCCGACGCCGTGGAGGCGGTCCGGTTGGCCGTCCACGTCCACGGCCGCGCCGCCGACCTGGCCCGCGATCGGGTGGGGGAGACCGCCCTTCTCCCCGAGGACGTGCTCACCCACCTTCCCCACGCTCTCCTCGAGGCGGGGGCTTGACACCCGCCAAGGTCCCACGGGTCGCTTCCGGTCTGAGAGACGGGCTCAGAAGGAACGCCGAAGTTTCGTGAACCCGAGGACGTAGCCTGTGAGGCCCATGCCGAGAAGAACGGCGCAGGGAAGGAGCATGTCTGTGAGGTCGAAGCCCCTCCAGATGGCGCCCTCGAAGGCGAGGATGCCCCACTTCACCGGACTGAAGTGGGAGATCTTCACCATGAAGCTCGGCATGAAAGCCAGCGGGATCATGCCGCCGCCGAACATGGCCATGGTCACGATGAGGGCCCACCCCGCCCCGGCGACAGCCTGCTCCGTCTTGCCGAGCACGCTCATCAGCATCATGAGGCCCGAGAAACCGAAGGCCGTGCAGAGAGCGGCCAGAAGAAGGAGCCCCGGGCTTTGGAGCTGAATGCCCAGGACAGCTCCCAGCCCCATCATGAGGGCGATCACACCCAAGGCGGTCAGCGTGCAGGCAAGCCCCTTGCCGAGGAGGATGTGTTCGGGGCGGATCGGGGCGGCCCGGAGACGAAACAGGGTGCCCGACTGCTTCTCCTTGACGATGGAAACGGCGAAGCTCCCCATGCAGCTCAGAATGCCCCACAAGATGGCGGCCGGGAAGCTGATGTCCCAGCGGGAGCGGAGCTTCGATTCCACGCCCCGCTTGGCACGTTCCCGCACATCGATCGTCTTCAGGCGCAAAAGCTCCATGGTGGGGCCCGAGCCGGCATCCCCCGTCGCCTCTTCGGCGTCGTCGGGCGTCGCGTCCGCGAGATCGTCCAGGGACTGGAACAAGGCCTCCAGAGCCCATCGCGTGGATTCGGGGATCTTTGTGCTCTCCGCGAGTTGACGCCGCGCCGTGTCCGACACCGCGCGGAGGCTCTTCGGATCGCGGAAGCGGTCCTGCATGAGCCGGCCTGCCGCCTCCATCAGTCGCCCCTCGAGCATGGCGCCTTCGGCCCGCCGAGACGGATCGACGCCCAAGCCCACGGCGGGCTTCTCGACCCAGAAGACCCCCGCGGTCTCGCCGAAACCCGCCGGGATCTCGAGAACCGCCAGAGCCTTGCCAGCGAGAACTTGTTTGCGGGCGGCCTCCAGGTCCGCCGCTTCGCGCACCGCCACGTCTTCGGCCTCGTCGAGATGGGCGAGGAAGCGACGAGACATGGGGCTTTCGTCCCCATCCACCACGAGCACGGTGGCCTCTTTGCGATCGCTCCCGTCCCCGGAGAACCCCATGCCGATCAGTCCGAACGCGACCCCCATGAGAATCGGGAAGGCGACGACGAAGAATAGTCCCATGCGGTCCCTGAGGAGCAGTCGAATGTCTTTCGCGGCAAGAACCAAAAGTGGATGCCTCATCAGTCCCTGAGCCTCCTTCCGGTGAGTTCGAGGAACACCGCTTCGAGGTCCGGCCGCTCCACATGAAATCCTCCCAGGTCGACCCCCTTGCGCGAGAGGGCCAGGAGGTCCTGGAGGGGATCGCGGCTCGTGAAACTCAGCGTTTGGCCGTCGATGGGACCCGGAAGAGAGCAGCCCGCGGGCACCGCGGACCTTAGCTCGGCGGTGACCTTGGCCGCTCCCCCGTGCGCGGCGATGAGGTTCGGCACCGTATCCAGGGCCAGCAGGCGGCCGTGGTCCATGATGGCCACCCGGTCGCAGATCCGTTCCGCCTCTTCCATGGCATGGGTCGTCAGAAGAACCGTGCAGCCCTCGTCGGCGAGGGCCCGCACCTGTTCCAGAAGATGGTGGCGAGACTGAGCGTCCACGCCCACGGTCGGTTCGTCGAGGAAAAGGACGCGCGGACGGTGCAGGAGCGCCGCGACCAGGTTCAGGCGACGCTTCATGCCGCCGGAATAGGTGGCCACGGGCTGGCGCGCCTTCTCCTCGAGCTGGGCGAAATCGAGGGCCCACGCAACCCTTCTGTTCAGCGCCTCGCCGTGGAGTCCGTAGAGGGAGCCTATGAACTTCAGGTTCTCCCTGCCCGTCAGTTCGTCATACAGGGAAAGGGCCTGGGGCGCCACGCCGAGGATGCGGCGGGTTTCCGGTTCCTCCGGAGCCCCCTGCCCCGCCAGCGTGACCTCCCCCCGTTCCGGGTGAAGGAGACCGACCAGCATGTGGATGGTGGTCGTCTTTCCGGCTCCGTTGGGACCGAGCAGTCCATAGACTTCGCCTTCCTCGACGTCCAACGAGAGATCGTCCACGGCCAGGACGTCGCCAAATCGTTTCCTGAGGTTTCGGGCTTGGATCACCGGTTTTCTCCTGGATCACGCCTGCGATTTCGTGGAAGTCCGGAAACATTTCCTGAAGGCGCCCCCGGAAGTCCTGAACTCCTCCGCCGCGGAGGTCGAGATATTGGGGCACTTCATGTCCCGTTAGGCCTTTGTATGCGCCGTCGCTCAGCGCTTCTTGGATGGGGGCGTCGCGGCCAAATGGCCCGCGTCGTAGAGGCCTCGGGCAATCTGCTCCAGGAGGCGGCGTTGATGGCTTCGGGGAAGATCCGGCGAATAGGCTTCGACGGCGTCCAGGAGAGTCTCGGGAAGGGACTCGTACCGCTCCATGTGCCTCACGAGTCTGCGCAGCAGAACGGTGGCCAGCCAGCGGGCGCGGGCGCTCGCCTTGGGCGACCGAAGAACGTTCAGCCATGCGCCGAGAAAGGCCGGGTCATTGTGGCGGAGAAGCTCCAAGGGCAGGAGAGGGTTCAAGTCCTGGAGCAAGAGCTGGCGCTCGGCGAATGCCGCATCCTTCGCCTCCATTCGGTCGCGAAGGATGCGGGCGCTGATGCCCTTGCCCGCTTCCTCCCGCAGTCGGGCGACTTCGGTCCAGCTTCCGGCGTTCAGCGTTGCGGCGAGAATCTCATCGACCAGCTCCTGGTCGCGTCTCAGTTCGAGAAACCGACCCCCTCCCGTCTCGGCCAGCTTCGCGAACACTTCACGGGTCTCGTTGGAGACGAACAGCGCGCTGCGCGTGCTCGTGAAGACCGTGTGGAGCACTCCATCCTTGGCGACGAACCCCTTGACGAGTCGAAGCAACTTCTTCGTCGTGTCGTCGTGGGGCGGAGCGTCGCCCACGAGGACGGCCACCTTCCGGGCGGCCCGAGAGAATCGCATGCGGAAGGCCAGCTCGAGACCCTCGAAGACCGCTTCGGGCGTGTCGCCGCCTCCGTTCGCCGACAAGCGATCCAGGAAGTCCACCGCTTGATAGCAATTCGAGGTGAGGGGCAGGCTTCGCGTGAGAAACGTGTCCCCCTTGTCGCGGTAGGCCACCACGCCGATACGGAATCCCACGTCGAACGCTTCGAGAAGCGTGATCAGGTCGGAGAGTCTCTCACGCGCCGCGTTGATCTCACCCTCCATGGATCCGGTGGCGTCGATCACGAAGACGATGTCGAGTCCGCTGCTCTGGTAGCGCCCGACCGCGCTGCGAACCCGACTTCCCGCGGCGCGCCGCAGACGGTTCGTGAGCCCGCCTCCGCGCAGGACGCTCCCCGTGAAGCCGGGGGCGCCGCTGCCGAGTCCCGCCGCTTCCATCGAGGAGAACCACTCGGGATTCTCGCCTGCGCTCTCCGGCGTTTCGACGTCGTCTGGAGCTTCGAAGTCGACGGGTTCGACTTCTGGGGGGAGCATGTCCGACTCCTCCTCCTCGGGTTCTTCCATGGTCAGCTCTTCGAGTTCGTCACTGCCGTCCTCCGGTTCATCGGCAAGATCGAAGCTCACCTCGGGGGGAGGGGGCGGCGTCGACGTTTGTTCGTCGAAGACTTTCAAGATGAACAGGAGGAGAAGGGCATGGAGGAGGAGCGAGAGAAGCAGCCACGGCGTGTTCTTGAGGGCGTCCAACAGGACGGAATTGAAGTCGGCTTCATGGAGTCCCAGTCGAGTCGCCTGCTTGCGATGGGCCTTCGCCCGCTCGGCCGCGATCATCTCCGGCGGGATGGGAAGGGAGAGGAGCTGGTATCCGGACGGCATCACGTCGGCGGAGGGATCGAGGAACACGGCTTCGAGAGAGCCCGCCCTGAGCACGTCGCCGCATCGGAGTTCGGCCGCTTCGACCGGAGCACCGTTCTTCAGGAGAGGATGAGAAGGGGAGAGGGCGAAGACTTCGAATGCGCCGTCATGGCGTCGTTGGACGAGGAAGTGCTTCTCAGCGATTCCGAGCCCGCGAACGATACCTTCACAGCCGGCATCCGTGCCCACTGTCGTTCGCTCTGCGTGGAGGGGGAGAACCCTGGAACTTCCGGGCGACCCGAGAAGCAATACGGGGCATTCGGCTGCCTGGATCTCGGCGGCGCTGAGGACGTTCAATTCCATCCGGACTCCCGTCGGGTGACTGCGGGCTCGCAGACTGACATCCTAACCGACGGGTGAGGCCTGCTCGATGAGATTTCGCATTCTTTGCACCGCTTCGAACAGGCCGAGGTCGAGGGCGTCGGCGATGAGAGCATGTCCGATGTTGAGGTCGTTCATCTCGGGGATCGCGGCGATGGGCTCCAGGTTGTCATAGGTGAGGCCGTGCCCGGCATTGACGACGAGCCCCAGACTTTGGGCCTCCGCGGCGGCCTGGCAGAGTTTTTCCAACTGCCGACTGCGAGCAGAATCGCTCGAAGCGTTGGCGTAGGCGCCGGTGTGCAGTTCCACGAGACGGGCGCCGGCCATGCGGGCGAGACTGACGGCCTCGGGATCGGGGTCGATGAAAAGGCTGACCAGGATGCCGTCGCTGGTGAGTTCGTCCACGACTGCGCGGATGCGATCCATATGGGTGCGAAGATCGAGCCCGCCCTCGGTGGTGAGTTCCTCGCGGTGCTCGGGAACGAGGGTGGCCTGTTCCGGGTGGGTCTCGCGGCAGATCGCGACGATCTCTTCCGAGACCGACAGCTCCATGTTCAGGGTCGTTCGCACCTTCTGCTTGAGAGTCCTCAAATCCGCATCCTGGATGTGGCGTCGGTCCTCTCGCAAGTGAACCGTGATGCCGGCCGCACCCGCCTGTTCCGCGCGGAGCGCCGCGGCGACCGGGGAGGGGTAGTCGACGCCACGCGCTTCCCTGAGGGTGGCCACGTGATCCACGTTGACGAAGAGCCGCGCCATGTTCGAATCTCCTGTCCATGGGGTCCGATGACGGGAACGGTATAACAGAGAATGCGGATCATAGCTGGAGAAGCCCGGGGTCGGCGGTTGGAAGAGCCCAAGGGAATGGTGTCACGCCCCATCCTCGACAGCCTGAAGGAGAGGTTGTTCAACATTCTCGCAGATCGCGTCAGCGGATCTCGCGTCTGGGACGTCTTTGCCGGAGTGGGAAGCATGGGGCTGGAAGCCCTCAGCCGGGGCGCCGAGGCGGCTGTGTTCGTCGAGAAAGATCGGCGGGTCTTCGATGTCCTGCGACGCAATATCCGGGCACTGGGCTACGAGGATCGGGCCACGGCGCTCCGCGCCGACGCCCTCGCGGTCCGTGGGGGCCGTGGAGAGTCACCCGCCGATCTGATTTTTTTCGACCCGCCCTTTCCCATGGTCCTGCGGGACGCGGATCGGGTCCACGAGGGGCTCGTGAGGCTGGCCGAATCCGTCCTTTCTCCGGATGGACTCATCGTTTACCGGTCCCCGACGCAGGCTCCCCCCTGGCGGCCCGCCCGCGTGCTGAGGGAAGTCGACCACCGCGAACACGGCGTGAATCGCCTGCAATTCTTGCAACTCGACTGAATCAACCGCGGGATCCTGCCGATAAAGACCCAGGAAATCGCTCCGAAATCAGCGAGTTACGAGGACATTCATCATGCGTAAGACCGTCGCTTTCGTCGCTCTCTTCCTCTGTTTGGGTTCGCCCCTGTTCGCCACCGGCGGGTGGTGGGACGACCTCTACGAGGAAAAGACCGTTCCCCTGGAACTCATCCTCAAGAACCCGACTTCGTTCCGGGGCATGGACGTGAGTTTCGTGATCCAGTTCCATCAGCTGGGCAACATCGACAACCCCTACTTCACGCCGTTCGAGAAGGAGAACTACATCAATTTCTCCGTCTGGAGCGACAGTGCTCCGCTGTGGAACAAGAAGGCCTACGGGGCCGATTACCCCTATATGTTCATCGACCGCATCACCAAGGAGTCCCACACGATCCTCACTGCCAGGCCCTACGATCGCTTCCTGATCACCGGCCGTGTGGAGAGCATTTTCCGTGGCAAGCCATGGATCGAGGTCGTCGGCATGACCCGTCTCGAAGGCAAGCTCGACGAGCCCTCCCTCATCCGCATGGTCAAGGCCTATCGCTTGAAGAAGATGCGCCGCTTCGACGCTGCCGCCTCTGAGTTCTCCAGCATCACCGCCACGAAACTTCCCGCCCACGTCGCCGCACTGTGCGCCCGGGAGCAGGGCGTTTGCCTGGCCTCGGCCAATCGCTTCGGGGAGGCCCTCGTGCCCCTGGAAAAGGCTGCGGCCGTCCGGAAGGACGACAAGGAGTTGCAGCGTGTCTTGGTCTTCTGTCGGGAGAAGCTGAAGAAGGACCCTGTCGTCCTCGTCAAGAAGGACAAGGAAGAGTCCGAAGGCTCCAAGAGATAGACCCGGCGTTCGGGATGCGGGCGCATCCCGTTTCAACGTTTCCAAGCCGTAACACGTGTCGTCGCCGAAACGCTCTCGGTGACGGCACGTGCTCACTTAAGGTCCTGTGAAGTAAGGACTAGAGGGTTTTCGGCGCCTTGGCACGGCGGCTGCAATCAAGATGGGCGAATCGCGTCGGCGGGACCGATTCGAAGGTCAGCGGTGTCGAAGGATTGTGGCAGGGACTTCGACACGGACCCAACCGGTGTCCCGGCGTGAGAGAGGAGTTCCGCGATGACCGTGGTCCGGTTCGCCGGGTTGGCGTCGCGCGGAATTTGGAATGACCCAGCCGGCGGCCGTCCTCATGAGGGGACGGTCGCCACTTTTTTTCTCCGGCCAACCCCGGCGCCGTTCCTTGGGCCCGGGGCTCCTCGTGTCAATCCCGGTCCCAGGCGGTTGCCGCCAGCAGCATCATGGCCGTGGAGTAGACGCGCCCGCCGATCTCGCCCCAGGCGCCGATCGGATCGAAGGAGCCCGAGAAATTGCCGTCAGTCCGCATGAATTCATTCATGATCGCATCCAGGCTCTTGCGCCAGGTCTTGCCGGCTTTGTGGTCCGTCAAGCTCAATGCCATGGAGCCCCAATACCAGTAGAGCATGTCGATGCTTCCCCTTTCTGGCTCCCACACCGGCGGTTTCTTCGAAAAAAGCTCCAGGCTGAGAGAGATGGGGACGGCGCCTTTTCGGTGTTGACTCCACATCGCGTCCACCGCGGCAGCCGCCGCGGTGAGGGGCTCGACGTTCGTTGCGGGAAACTCCTCCTCCTTTCCCGCCATACGCAGGGGGGGGGCCCCCATTTCCGAGTTGCCAGTTCGTCCCGTCTCGAAGTCGGTCATCCGAGCGATGAATTGGAGGCCCCAGGAGACATTCCGGGGGGTGACGTCGACGCCCGCGCTCTGGGCGGCGCGGAGGGCCGCCAGCATCCAGCAGCTGATCGAGGTCCCGTTGTTCCCGTCATTGGGACTGTACCGCCAGGCGGCATAGGGATTTTGGGACGCGAGAATATATTGCGTCGCGCGCTGGAGGGGACGACGGAGGGCCCGACACGGACCCAAACGGTTGGCCTCCGCCAAAGCGAGGGTGGCGATCGCGTGTCCATAGTGGTAGCGGGGCCACTTCCGAAACCCGATCAAGCCCTTGCGGTTCTGTTGGCGGATGAGCCACTCGAGCCCTCGTCGAATCGATGGGTCCCATGAGTTGGAGGTCGTCCCGTCGGGGCTTTGAAGGAGAGCTCTGACGGCGAGCCCGGTGGTGGCGACATCGATGATTGCACTGCCGGGTCCATTCGAACAAGGGCCGAGTTCGGGTTTGTCGTTTTCCATGAAACTGTCCGCATCCCAGCGACCGTCAGCGGACTGATGATCTCTCAGCCATTTGAATCCGAGTGCCAGCCGATCGGCCCGGCCACGATCGAGGGTGGCGCTTTCTCGGGAGAAGGCGAGGGGGCCACCTGGGTGGCGATTCCAGACGACGTCCCAGGGGCGAGCCTTATGGACCCGGAACTGCGTGGGGCGTGGGAGGGGCCGGTCGAGCTTCCTCGGCTTCTCGATAGGGAAATCGTAGAGGATGGGGGTGGAGTGATTCGCACGCGTGCATACGACCGAGCGCGTCTCCAAAGCGGCGGTCCGATCGGGGGCGTGCAGCGACCAAGATAGGGTTTCGAATTCGTCGGGGTCCTTTCCCGTGTAATGAACGAGATAGCGCGCCACGCGTCGTATCGAATTCTTCCGTTTGCGGTAGTCGCCGAGGTAGACCACGACCCAGCCGTTCTTTCTGGCTCCTCGTTTTTCGAGAGGCCCCAGGTGAGCAGGATCGGTCAGCCAGCGGACGATCTTGGCGGCCAACTTGTCCCGTGTTTTTTCCAGCCGCGTTCGATGATCGCCCCGGGCTTTCCCCACCCGGTCCTCAAGACTCTTGAGCGAACGCACGCGTTCGTCGAGATGGGCCAACTCCTTGCGAAGCTGCTGTTCCGCGCCGACCCGCTGCGCCGGCAACGTGGCATTTCCGAGAACAAGAAACATGACTGTGGCGATACGGGGGATGAACATCGATTGTTTTCCCTTCTCTGCCGGCGCGATTCGTACGTTTGACCAGACTCCGGTTCGGGGGTCGTCGTAAGATTCTTTCTGATTTTAGATTTTGTTGTCCCGGAATCGAGACTCGAGACGCTTCTCTTAGACAGGGGGTCGGTGGGCGTCCTCCCGTGGACTCGGAGACAACTCGATGAAAAACCTGTGGATCATGGCGCTCCTCGTGGGGGCTTGCTGGACGGCTCGAGTGGGCGCCCAGGATACCGTGTTCAATGCGATGGAGCAGCTCGAGGGCTTCGAGGAGCGCTTTGCCTCGGAATTCAGCGATCTCTACGACCTGGAGCGATTCGAGACCATCGATGGCAAGTCCATTCCTCCGGCACGGCTGGAGGAGGTCCGGAAGGAGTGGATCGCGCACCGGGATCGCGCGGACGCCCAGGTGGCGAAGATCAAGGCCGATCCGGACCTGATGGCGATTCACACCATCGAGCTGGCTCTGCAGCGCCATGTCTTCTTCAGCAAAATCACTTACCGCAAGAACGTCGACCACGAGCCCTTCGTGCTGTTCATCGAGCGGCCTCGGAGGGATTCTCCCAACTACTACCAGTATATCGCTCAAAAATACGGACCATGGCTGCAGCGAGTCACTCGCCTTTTCGAGGAGCGCTTCGCGAAGCCGCTTCATCTCGTGCGTCGGAAGGGTTTCGGCCGTTTTGCCGTCGTCATCCTGGCGAGCAGAGGAAGCTACAGGGATTACGCCTGGGCGACGGGTGCCTCCGACAGGATCTCTGTGCGCGCCCATTACGAGTCCCCCTCCCGACTCGCCATCACCTTCGAGGACGTGTTTTCTCGTCGTTCCGGAAAGGAACGAGAGGAGTTGCGAGCCATCACTCACGAGGTCGTGCACATGCTGCAGCACGCCTACTCGGTACCGACTCCCGATCAGGGGCCGAAGGTGCTCTGGTTTCTGGAAGGACTTGCGAACCACCTCTCCATGGCGGCGAGCCGAGGCCCGGAGTCCATGACGGGTAGCGTTCTCGACGTGAGGGCGCTCGAAGAACTCGCGGACGTTCTTGTGAGTCCGGAGGGAGTCCTCCTCCTCAATACCCTTCCGGATCTCGTGAGTATGGAGGGGCCGGGCTATGGGGCCGTCATCCGCAATATGGCTGCGCGAGGCGTTGCTCCCAATGACGAGGTGTCGGAGAGGGCCCTGCGGCTTTTCTACGCTCAGTCGACGCTTCTCACCTACTTTCTGGATCGGGACGGGAGCCCCTATCGAGAAGGCTACGGTCGCTACGTCGATGCCGTGACGAAGGGCGGTCACGGTTGGGCCACCTTTGTCGAGGCCATGAAACCCCACGATCCGGCCCGCATCGAGGCGGAGTTCCTCGCATTTGTCCGCAAGGAGTGCTGCAGCCGCTTCGACTTCCCGGCTCCGTCTCGCTGGCCTGAGCTCGTCGAGGTCCCTGAGGGAGCCTCCTTGCGCACGACGGCTCGCGGGAGTGCCGCCGGAACCGAGGCGCCGGCCGCCTTTGCTTTCGATCTGCCGGCATTCCAGGTGAAGAGCCTCGCATTTCGTGACGAAGAGGCCGATGCGATTCTCGGTGCCGCTCTCATCCAGGCTTCCGACGGAAATCTGGGCGTCGCCATAGATCTTCTTTCGGATCGCGATGATCCCCTCCTCGCCCGCGAAGCCGAGCGACTCCGCGATCTCTCAAAATTGAGACGATCCGTCTTCGACATCTTGCTCTCGACACGCCGCATAGTACGGCTGCGCTCGGGCGGTGAGACGCTCCAGGGCCGGGTCGTGGATGTGAGGAGGGATTCGTTCGTCTTCCGCGTCATGCGAGAGAACAAGACGATTCCCTTTGCGGCCGTTCCCCTCAAGGATCTCCTTTCGGCGGCGAGCATGGTGAAGGTCCCTGATTCGTGGCGGCTCGACCATCTGCGGCTTCTTTGCGGTCGGTCCTTGCGACGGAAAAAAGACGCGGCCGCTATCCCCGCGGCCGCGCGTCTCGTCGAAGATGCCCCGAGGATGCGCGCGGCCATCGAGAAGGGGGTGCCGGCGGCGACTCTGCTTCGCTTGATTCGACTGTACCCGGTCCCGACTCCCGACGCGGCCGAACAGTGTGTCCGCCTCATCGAACGACTCGTGGTGGAATTTGCGAACAACGACCTCGTCGCATCGCGGAGGGAGAACCTGGAGTCTTGCTGCAAGATCCTCCTCGACCGCATCTACAGGAACTCGCCCAACATGGCGCCCGAATTGAATGGGGAGGTCACCATGGCGGGGGACGGTCGTGTGCGGATCGTTTACGAGTTCGATGAACTCGAGGAATTGAAGGACTTCGACGAGGAGCGCTATCTGGAGAAGTTGGGAGCTCCGCCTCCCGGGAAGGATGCTGTGGCCCGGGCCGAAGGCGGCGCTCTTTCCTTGCAGGGGTACACCTGCCTCGTGCACAGGCTCTCGTTCGCGGCGCCTCTCACGATTCGGTACACCTTGACCCTGGAGGCCGCCCTGGAGGAAAACGAGGGGATGTACCTGGGATTGTGTGACGACGGACGGGGAAACGGCATCTACTGCAACGATGTGGGCGGGCTTGTTGTCTTCGATGGGACCGAGCGCGTGGACGAGGCCGGTTCCCCGGGCCGGGTGACCGTTCAGCCCAATCATCCCTACACTTTCGAGATCACTCACGATGGCAAGGGGAACGTGCGTGTCACGAGGGACGGAGAACCCTTGGGACGGCTCACCCAGGCAGTCCGGTCAACCGGGCGAATCCTCCTCTGGATCAACGTCGCGAAAGCGATTCGGATCGATCGTGTCGAAATCGAGGGCAAGCTCGCTCCGGGCCAGGGCGCAATGCTGGAGGGGGACTGGATACGGGCGCGCCTGAAGGATGTCGGCTTTTGATGCCTGTGGCAGGTCTCGAAATCCTCGGGCGGGGCGCTCCCCCGGCGGCGCCTTGGGCGCGCCCCCCCGCGGGACTATTCTGGCGGTATGAATGACGCGAACGACAAGGGCGAAGAAGAACGCCCGAAGGACGAGGGGACGCCGCGGATCGGGATCGATCAGTTCGCGGCGGTGGAACTGAAGACGGGGCGGGTCGTGGAGGCTGGTCCCCACCCGGACGCGGATCGCCTCTTGGTGATGCAGGTGGACGTGGGCGAGGAGACGCCCAGGCAGATCCTTGCGGGCATCCGGGCGGACTGGGAGCCCGAGGATCTCGTCGGCAAGACCCTCGTCATCTGCACGAATCTGAAGCCCGCACGCCTGAGGGGGTTGGAGAGCCAGGGCATGATGCTGGCGGTGAAGGGGACGGAGAAGGTCTGGCCCCTCACGGTGGAGGGCGAGACCGCTCCCGGAACCCGCGTCACCTGAGTCCGAACCCCTCCGGGACGATCCATGCTGGAAGAAATCCGCGTCGACAACCTGTTGCTCCTCGATGGACTGACGCTGAGCCTCCATCCGGGCTTCAACGTCGTCAGCGGTGAGACGGGGATGGGCAAGTCGATGTTGCTTTCCGCCATCGGTCTGCTCTTTGGAGACAAACTGCCCGCCGAACCCGGGGCCAAGTCCCCGCCAAAGGAGGTGCGGGTGGAGGGGCGGTTTTTGCTCACACCCGCGGAGCGAGCGCGGCTCACCGACAGCCTCAGGGAACTGGTCGACGACGAGCTCGTCATTCGCGTGTTGAGGAAACCGGGGGCCCATCAGCGCTGCTACGTCAACGGCACCCTGGTTTCGAGGAAGGAGTTGGCCCTGCTCCGCGGACGCCTCGTGGAGGTCCATGGACAGCGCGATACGCAAAAACTTCTGCGGCCCTCGGAGCAGGTGGAGTTGCTGGATCGTTTCGGGGGGCACATCGAGGCGGCGCGCGAGGTCGCGCGCCTTTACGATTCCTGGCAGGAGGCTCTCCAAGCGGCGGCCAGTAGGGTGGAGCGCGAGGAACAGCTCCGCGACCGTCGCGATCTGCTGGAGCTGCGAATTCGCACGTTGCGGGAGGCCAAGCTCGATCCCGGCGAAGCCGATCGGATCGGAAGGGATCTGAAACGTCTGTCATCCGCGAAGACGCTGGCGTCCACCCTCGACGAACTTGTGGAGCTGCTCGAAGACGAGGGCCACAGGCTGGCGCTCACTGACGCCGCGGGTCGGCTGGAACGTTCCGCGGGCGATGACGAGGAGGTGAATGACATCATCGAGCGGGTCTTCGCGCTCACGGATCAGGCGTCGGACCTCGCCTTGGATTGCCGCAAACTGGCCCAGGAGCGTTCCAATCTGGACGGGGATCCGTCCCGCCTGGAGGAGCGTCTGGCGACCCTCCACGGCCTCATGACTCGTTTCCAAGCGGACGAGGAGGAACTCCTGCGGCGCCTGGAGGCTTGGGAGAAGGAACTCGCCCGTCTCGATGAGGAACTGGATGCGCTCGCGGATTCGGAAATGCAGTCGCTGGAACGGGAAGACCAGCTCAGGGCCGCCGCCGCCGTCTTGGCCGAACGTCGCGAGAAGGCCGGGGCGCGGCTCATCCGGGCGCTCGGCAAGGAGTTGAAAGAGCTGCGGATGCCTCAGGCACGCATGCGCGTCGTCTCCGGCGTGGGGGAATCCGTGCTGTCCCGACGGGGCTTGGGGCAGCCCCGCTTCGAGGTGGCGACGAATCCCGGCCAGGACTTCGTTCCCCTAGAAGACGCCGTTTCGGGGGGAGAGCTTTCCCGTATCCTTTTGGCCTTGGAAAGCATCCTCGCCGCGGACGGCGATCTGCCGTTTTTGATCTTCGACGAAATCGAAGGGGGGGTGGGACCCCGGCTGGGGGACGTGCTGGGAGAAAAGCTGGCCCACCTGGCGAGGCACAGACAATTGTTGTGTATCACCCACCTGCCTCAAATCGCCGCCAAGGCGGAGCACCACATCACCGTGACGAAGGTGGTCGAGGGCGGCATGACGCGGGTGCGGGCAAGGACTCTCGAGGGAGAGGGGCGTTGTCGCGAAATCGCCGCCATGCTCGGTGGCGGCGACGACCGGCTGGCGTTGGCGCAAGCGCGGAGGATGTTGGGCGACCAAGCTGTCGAGGAGGCGGCGTCGTGAAGGGACTGCTCGCGACAAGGCCCTATCTGCGTCCCATGATCTGGGCGGGGAATCGTCTGGGCATCACACCCTCCGGGGAGGAGCGCGTGGGAGAGGCACTCGATGTCTCCGGACTCCATCACATGTCTTCATTCATCTCCCAGGCCGCCGATGAGTTTCGTGATCTGGCGGGCGCCTACGGCGAATGGGCGGCTCACCTCGTGGGAGGAGAAGAGCCTCCGGACAGGCTGCCGTTGCTCGTCAAGAGGATCGATGCTGGGGATGACTTGTCCGTCCAGGTGCATCCGGACGACGCCTTGGCCTCCTCTTTGGAAGGTGAGCCCAACGGCAAGCATGAGGCTTGGGTGATTCTCGCCGCCGAGCCTGGGGCGCGAATCGTCCTCGGCTTCAAGGAGGGGGTCACCCGGGAGGAGGCCGAAAGGGCGTTTCGCGAGGGACGGCCGGGCAAACTCTTGCGGGACATTCCCGTGCGGGCGGGCGATGTCGTGCCTGTCCCGGCGGGCTGTGTACATGCCATCGGGAAGGGGATCTATCTTTTCGAAGTCCAGCAGCCCTCCTCGGTCACCTATCGGTTGTTCGACCCCGATCGGCCGGAGGCGGGGGGCCCTCGGCCACTCCACCTGTCTCGAGGTTTCCAGGCCATGGATGTCGACAAGCGACCGCCGGTTCGGAATTTCGACATCTTCCAGGCCGATGCGGACCCGGGACGGCGGGTCCTCTGCGACATGCCCACGTTTCGTATCGAGTCGTTTCGGGTGACGGAATCCGGGGGACCCTTGGACGTGGCGGGGGGGAATCTGGCTGTCGTGCAGGTCGTTTCGGGGGCCGCGACCCTCGTGCGCGGCGAGGAGAGACTGGACCTTGCCGGTTTGGGAGCGACGGCTCTCGTTCCGGCCGAGGGGGGCGTTTGGAGGCTCGAATCCTCGGGAGCCTCCCTCCTTCTTGCCTTTCACCAGTGACCTCGGCTTGATGCGCGGGGCCTTGTCGCGGAAGATGCCCCATGCCCCGAGAACGACTCCACAAGGTTCTGGCCCGCGCCGGCGTGGCCTCACGCCGCCATGCCGAGGAACTCATTGCCAACGGCCATGTGTCCGTCGACGGCGTCGAGGTCCGTTCCATGGGTGTCATGGTCGATCCCCTGACCCAGGACATCCGCTTCGACGGCGAGAAGATCCGGCTGGAACCCCCGGCCTACTATCTCGTGAACAAGCCGAAGGGCTATCTGTGCACGAGCGACGATCCCTACGGACGTCGGACCGTTCTGTCCTTGGTGCGGGACAAGAAGGCGCGGAGGCTCTACACGGTGGGGCGATTGGATGAGGAGTCGGAGGGCCTCATCATCGTCACGAATGACGGCGCGTTCGCAAATCGGGTGGCCCATCCTCGCTACGGAGTCACCAAGACCTACAGGCTGAAGCTGCACGGCTACCTCGACGAGGAGGACCTCAAGAAGGCGCGGGCAGGTGTCTGGCTGAGTTCGGGACGCACGCCCTCCATGTATGTGCGACTCGAGCGACGCTCTCAGCAGTTTTCCGAGGTCACCGTGAAGATCAGAGAGGGACAGAATCGTGTCCTTCGCCGCGTCTTCGCTCGCTTGGGGCACGCCGTCGTGCGCTTGCAGCGGGTTCGCATCGGCCCGATCATGGCCAAGGGCTTGAAGAAGGGTGCCGTGCGCGTGCTGAAACCGGACGAGGTGAAGGCCTTGCTCGAGGCCTCGGACCCGTCGAAACCCTCCGACGTCCCGCCGCCGCCGAGGCGCCGCCGTCTCCCGCCTTCTCGCTCCCCCTCCTCGTCGCCGGGAGGAAGCTCCGGTCGCCGAGGTCGAAAGCCCTCCGGCGGCGCCCCGTCCCGCGGCCGTCCGCAGCGTCGCTCACGTTCCGGTTCCCGCCGCTCCCGCTGACCCACCCCTCCTCGCCCCTTTGGACTGACGACGTCCTTGTCTTCATTGGATTGACGACGTCCCCGTCGTCCTGCCTTTCCGCGCTCTCTCGGGCGTCGATGATCCGCTCGGCGAGAATGCCCCTGACGACACGAGGAATGACCGCGAATTGGCGATTCTCGAGGGGTGGCGGGAGCGATGATCCCAAGTGGCGTGACGATCAGGCGGTATCGTGGGCGTGATCGGGGACTTCCTCACGATCGTGTGCTGTGGAGGCGGACCGCCCCCTCGATCTGTTTTGATTGCGGAGGGTTTTGCGACAGCTACGGGCTGAGGGCAAGCCGCTGGAAGAGGTCGACCAACGGATAGGACTTCGGCATGTGCATGGCGATCTGTCGCTTCGTCTCCACGATCCGGGCGGCGATCTTGAGGATTCGACAGCGCAGGGTCGTGACGGTGGCCCGAGCCCACTGGGTACCGTGAGCGTCAGCACGAATCTCCCGGAGGAGGACGAAGGCCGCCGCGGTCATCGTCAGTCGGAGCTGGTTGGCCGCGAAGCGTCCCCGGAGCATTTCCAGGACGCAAGATCGCCGCGACAAGGTGTTGCGCGGGATGGTCATCGAAGGAAACGAATCCCATCATTGGAAGGTCGCAGTGGTTTTTTGTAGTGGCCGTTGAAAAGCGAAAGCTGTTGGGCGCCGTAGGTCGGGTCGTCGGTGGGGTCGAGGTCGATCACGACTCGTTGGCAAGACTTCCCGTAGCGCGAGCGACAAGAGCGAAGGACGCTCTTGGCCGGACACGTCTGCATCGCGGCAAGTTCGTCCATGGTGACAGAATTCTCGAAACGCGAGACCGTCGGCTGCGACGCCAGGTGCTCGGTCGACGATGGCGACCGCGACGCGCATATCTTCATCACCGGATCCACGCGAAGCGCTGTCGCGTCATTCCCGTCCTCGTAACCGCACGCGATGTCCAGGATGCGCTGGCGAAGGATGTCCTCCTGCGTGAATCGCGACCGTCGAACGTCGCGGTGGTCTGAGAGGCAACGAGCCAAAGAGGAAATCAGACCAAGCCTTTGATCCTTGGAATGCACGAGAATCGCGCCTGCATCCGAGCTCGAAAGATCCGTGTCGAAGCGCGCGACCACGGGCTTTTTGAATTCGTCTGGAAAAAGAACGCTCTGGGTGGGAGAATGCTGGTCCACGGGAAGCTCCGGTTGGCTGTTTCGAGTGCTTTTACACCCTCAAAACGCCGAACGGGGCTTCTTGTTTCACACCCTTTGTGAATTATCCAGGCTAACAGCTTGCCGTTAGCCGGCCGAATCCATCACAAGTGGTCAAAGCGGAACCATGGTCCAAAGCGCCTCAAAACACCTGGGTCATTCCAGTTCTGGAGATCACTGTCCTTAAGAACGATGAGCAGGTTCGCCGAATCTGGAACCACGAAGCACGGGCCATCCATTCCTGGAATGGGCGGAAACGTTCCCCCGCAGTAGAGCACACGCTCATCGTGCAGGAGTGTCCAGAAAGGTGACCCTCTAAGAGGTTCAGCGCACAAGAACAACGTAAGCGTTCGGCGAACCCCATGGTTGCAGGGCGACCCGGCGCGGTGGTAGTGCGCCAGGTCAGTCGTTGATGGGGAGGGCGGTCTGGCGCTCGGCCCAGGCCCAAGGCGTCAGGGAGGCCGCTTCGGAGGCGGGTGTCACGGCCACGGCGTCGAGGACGTCGCGGATGTAGGCTTCCGGATCGATCTCAAGCGCTTTGCAGGACGCGACGATCGAGAAGAGGATAGAAGAGACGCGCCCGCCTTTCTCGCTTCCGGTGAACATCCAATTCTTCCGTCCTATGGCCACGTGCCGAATGGCTCGCTCGACGTCGTTGTTGTCGGCCTCGAGCTCGCCGTGGTCGACGAAGACCTCGAGTTCCTTCCACGCGTTCAGCATGTAGTCGACGGCCTTCCCGATTCCGCTTTGCGGAAGGATGTCTCCAGCCTCGATGAAATCGTCGGCCAGCTTTCGGATCCGCCTCAGCATGATCCGGCTGAGACGCCCTCTCACGTTCTTACGCAGCGCGAAGAAGGCTTCGTCATCGAGACACATCGTATCGCGACGTTTCTTCAGCGCCGACTCGATCCTGTAGAGCCGACGTATCAACAGAAGCATGCGCGCAGCCCGCTTCGGGTCACCCCCTAAGGCTTCCTTGAACTTGCGACGGGCATGGGCCCAGCACGCAACACGGATGACGTCCGGACGGCTAGCCACATCGTTGTACCCCGGGTACCGATCGGCCTGGATGAACCCACCTTTCCAATCGCGGAGGAATCTGTTCGGCCCCGCTCGGGATCGACTCGTCGTGAAATGGAAAACCGGGCGCACTTTTCGTCCCACTCGTGCGAGGTATGTCCAGATGTATCCGGTCTGCGTCCCCTTCTTTCCGGGGATCAGCACGGTGATGGGTGTTTCGTCGGCGCCGATGTACTTTTGGGAGAGGATCTCCGTCTTCATCTGCTTCACGACGGGCTCCAAGAGCTCCGCCGAGCGAAGCACCATCTCCCACATGAGGCTCTTCGACACGTTCAGACCGAATCTCTTGAAGATCCCGGTCATCCGATGCAGAGGCATGTGGTCTGCGTACTTGGCGCAGACCAGGTGAGCGTACATCGAGGTCTCATACTTTGCCTTGTCGATCAGAGCGGGCGGGAGCTCCGAGATCTTGACGCCGTCGTGCCCGTCGGGGCAAGCGAACTTGCC
>DRQF01000243.1 GCA_011369445.1 Planctomycetota bacterium
CCCCGCCCCCTCCCGTCCCAATGCGGGGCGGCGACGTCACGGGCCGAACCGGGCGGACTTGGGACGACGCCGCCGCGGCGAGCCCCAAGAGAAAGGTGACGATCAAAAACAAAGATGACTGTGATCGACGCATGGTGTCGACTCCGTTCCGAGCTGAGCTACAACAAACGCTCCCTACTGATGTACGCAAGCCTCGTACCGAAACTTGGTTCCAAATCCGCGGGAGTCGTTTCCCGCCCATGAACCGGCCGATCCTTGAAGGGCCGCGACACAACCTGTTTGATAGATAAACTTTGTGAACCCTTGCAGATTCGACCGCCGAGACGGGAGGGCTGCATGTGCTGATCACGGGACTCCGGAAACACGCAGACCACCGCCGCACCGCCTCACATCCGTTCGTATCCGCTCAGGGGCACCCCAGAACTGTGGGGTGAGGCGCGCTTGTTCGCGCCCGGGAGCGCCCCTATAATGCGCAGCCTTCGGCGACTGGGCCTCAAATATATACAGAGCAAGAGGATACGTCATGTCTCGCTCCGACGGCCGCGCCCCGGACCAACTCCGGGACATCAAGATCACGCGGGACTTCGTCCCCTCCGCCGCCGGTTCCGTTTTCATTGAATGGGGACGGACGCGCGTGATCGTCACCGCGACGGTCCAGGAACAGGTGCCTCCTTTTCTCTACAACAAGGGGCTGGGTTGGGTGAGCGCCGAATACGGCATGCTCCCGGGTTCCACGGGACAGCGGAAGATCCGGGATGGCCGCCGTGTCAACCTGGATGGACGCACGGTGGAGATTCAAAGGCTCATCGGTCGATCCTTGCGCACCATCGTGAATCCAAAGGCGCTGGGGCCGCGGACGTTGTGGATCGACTGCGACGTCGTGGAGGCAGACGCCGGGACACGGACCGCCTCCATCACGGGCGCCTGGGTCGCCCTGTACGACGCGGTGCAACGACTCCGTGACGAAAAGATTCTCAAGAAGGACCCCCTCCGTGGCGGCTTGGCGGCGGTGAGCGTGGTGGTGGTCGACGGGAAGCCCCTGCTCGATCCGACCTACGAGGAAGACTCCCAGGCCGACTCGGATCTCAATTTCGTCATGACTCACGAAGGGCAGATCATCGAAGTTCAGGGGACGGCCGAGAAGCGCCCCTTGCCCAAGAACCAATTCCTGTCGTGTCTGGAGATGGCCGAACAGGGCATTCACACCATCGCGTCCATTCAGAACCGGGCCCTGATTCGCCTGGGTTGAGGAGACCTCATGACTCGACGGCTGGTCATCGCGACGAAGAATCCGAAGAAACTCTCGGAGATGAAGCAGATCCTTGCTCCCTTGGGGTGCGAAATCGTCTCCGTGGAAGAGGTCTGCCCCGGAGTTGAAACCGCCGTCGAGGACGGGAAAACCTTTCGGGAGAACGCGGAGAAGAAAGCCCTGTGGTATGCGGAACAATGCGGAGAGATCTGCGTGGCCGACGACTCGGGCCTCGAAGTCGACGCCCTCGGAGGAGCCCCCGGGGTTCACTCTTCCCGCTACGCCGGAAAGGAAGGGGACGACGCCGCCAACAATGCCAAGCTCTTGAAGGAGATGGAGGGCGTCCCCGAGGAACGACGAGGCGCCCAGTTTCGATGCGTCATCGCCATCGCCAGCCCGGGCGAGGTTCATTGCACCACCGAGGGAGTGGTCCGGGGGCGGATTCTGGAAAGTCCTCGGGGCGAAGGAGGGTTCGGTTACGATCCCCTGTTTCTGTACCCTGAATGGGGAGCGACGTTCGCTGAAGTGGACGGGTCACAAAAAGCGGAGGTCTCCCACCGGGGTTTGGCCCTCGAGCAGCTGAGGCGCTATTTGCCCAGTCTCCTTTCCATCATCGAGAACCGACACAACTTCTGATGTCCGAATCGAACGAAAAGACAGCGCGGATTCGGAATTTCTGCATCATCGCGCACATCGACCACGGCAAGTCCACCCTCGCCGACCGGATCATGGAAATCACGGGCACCGTGGATGAACGAAAGCGGCGGGACCAACTCCTCGACGACATGGATCTCGAGCGTGAACGCGGCATCACCATCAAGGCCAAAGCCGTGGAGATCCATTGGGAGAAAGACGGCATCCCCTATGTCATGCACCTGATCGACACCCCGGGGCACGTCGATTTCAGCTATGAGGTCTCTCGCAGCATGGCGGCCTGCGAAGGCGCCGTCCTTCTCGTCGATGCGGCTCAAGGCGTCGAAGCGCAAACGGCCGCGAACACGTGGTTGGCCGTCGACTCCGATCTGGAAATCATTCCGGTCCTCAACAAGGTGGATCTTCCCGTGGCCAGGCCGGACGAAGTCGCCATGGAGATCGAGTCGGTCCTGGGCCTGCCCGCCGAAGAGGTCATGCACATCTCGGCGAAAACCGGAAAGGGCGTGGCCGAGTTGCTGGACCGTGTCGTCGAGCGCATTCCGCCGCCAAGCGGCGATCCGGAATCGGAACTGCAGGCCTTGATCTTCGATTCGGTGTTCGACGACTATCGGGGGGTCATCGTCTACGTCCGCATCGTGAATGGCCGAGTGAAAAAGCGCGATCGCATCCGCATGCTCGGAGCCCACAAAGCCTACGAAGTCCTCGAGCTCGGCAAGTTCCGACCGGACATGGTGGCGGTGGAGGAACTCGCGGCGGGAGAGGTCGGGTATCTCATCTGCAACATCAAGACGATCCACGACGTGAAGATCGGCGACACGGTCACTCATCAAAAGACCGAAGTCGAGGCTCTGCCCGGCTACGAAGAACCGATACCTTACGTGTACTGCGGGCTTTACCCCAGCAACCCGGGCGACTACGAGAATCTGCGCGCGGCCCTCGACAAGCTGCACCTCAATGACGCCAGCTTCAATTTCGAACCCGAGACGTCCGATGCCCTGGGATTCGGCTTCCGCGCCGGGTTCTTGGGTCTTCTCCACATGGAGATCGTCCAAGAGCGACTGGAGCGGGAGTCGGGGATCGACCTGGTCCAAACACCCCCCAACGTCACGTACGAGCTCCAGACGACTGACAACCGGGAATTCCTCATCGACAGCCCCTCGAAGTTTCCGGACGACGGCACGGTCAAGGAGATCCGCGAGCCTATCGCCGAGGTGAACATGATCGTCCCCAGCACGTCCATCGGAGCCATCATGCGGCTCTGTGAGGATCGGCGAGGTGTCTACATCAAGACAGAATACCTGGGCACCGAGCGGGTCCTCCTCCACTACGAGATTCCACTCTCCGAGATCATCTTCGATTTCTACGACAAGCTGAAGTCGTCGACGAAGGGCTACGGGACCATGGACTATCACGTGAAGGAGTACCGCGCGGCGAATCTCGTGAAACTGAGAGTCCTCGTGAATGGGACCGACGTCGACGCGCTGAGCATGATCGTTCACCGCGACGAATCGACGCGCAAGGGGCGCCAACTCCTGATCAAGCTCAAAAAGGAAATCCCCCGCCACCTCTTCGAGATTCCGTTGCAGGCCGCCATCGGGGGCAAGATCATCGCTCGCGAAAACATCCGCGCCATGCGGAAGAACGTGACGGCCAAGTGCTATGGCGGTGACATCACCCGCAAGCGCAAGCTCCTCGAGAAGCAAAAGGAAGGCAAGAGGCGCATGAAGTCGGTGGGCAACGTCGAGATCCCTCAGTCCGCCTTCTTCGCGGCTTTGAAACTGGACCGCGACGAGTGAACGACGCCGTGGAGGCCGGGCCGCACGAGGAGAAGCGAAGCGCCTCTCCCAGACACCGTGCACCGGTCTTTCGAGAGACGATCGAAGCCCTCGTCTCGGCGATCATCTTCGCTCTTCTCGTGAAGCAGTTCGTCGGCGAGGCCTACAAGGTCCCCACGGGGTCCATGGAGCCCACGATCCACGGCTCGGAGGTCGACGGAGATCGCATTCTCGTCGACAAGATTACCGGACTGCTCCGTGATCCGAGACGTTTCGAAGTCTGGGTATTCCGCTACCCGAACGACCTGCGTGTCAACTACATCAAACGCGTCATCGGGATCGGACCCGAGTCCCTATTCATCATCGATGGGGACATCTGGACCGGACCGCCCAACACGGCCGGTGAGCGCCCGGAGAAACTCTTCGCGGAGAATCGCCTTACGATCGCCCGAAAGCCGGACGCCGTCCGAGAGGCCATGCTCCACCGCTATCCCCAAATCGATCCCGAAACCCTCGACCGTATCGACGAGGAAACTCTCCGCTCCTCCTGGCACTTCGAAACGTCGCCGCTCCCCGATCACCACCCTTGGACATTCGACGATGAGGGGGTCCGGGGCGCGTCCAAACGCCCAACGTTCGCGATTTTCCGAGAAACCGTCAGGGACCAGAGGGACAAGTTCGAAGACCTCTCCCCCAACAACGTCTGGGGAGAGTATGTCGTCGGCGACGTCCAAGTCGAGGTCGAAACCAAACCCACTTCGCGGAACGGGTTCATTCTGTTCGAGATCATCGATCCGCAACACGGCGGACGCCTGAGAGCAAGAGTGCCCATCGGCGACGAGCCCGGATCCGGGGTTCTTCTCCGAGACGAGGAACAGCTGGGCGACCTGGGCGACTTTCACCTCTCCCCCGACACATGGACTCACCTGGCCTTCTCCAACGTGGACGACGAAATCCTCCTCGAGATCGACGGCGACATCGTGGGCCGCGCCCCTTACCGACACATGCCTCGCGCCACGTCCAATCGATTCAACGACCAGCAGAAAATCGCATTCGGTCTCGAGAACGCCGTGGCACGATTTCGTCGACCTCAGGTCTACCGGGACATCTACTATCGGCGCGGGAACTGCAGCGGAATGCGCCGCTTCTCTTGGGACATTCCCGAAGGCGCCTACTTCTTCCTGGGCGACAACTCACCCTCCAGCAAGGACAGTCGAGAATGGGTGAGAATGGAGATCGAAACCCTGGGCGGTGAAGTCTACGAGGGGGACGCGGAGGCCATTCCGAATCCGGAGGACCTCTCCGTGCGTATCGACAACCCCTGGCGCGAGGACCAACTCGGGGACGACGCCTCGTCGCGCTGGAGGTTTCTGGATCGGTTCGGCAACATACATGATCTTGGCCTGGGAGCGAGACCCTGGAAACGTCTGAATCGAACGTGCTCTCCCTTTGTCCCCCGCGATCTCATTCTCGGAAGAGCTCTCGTGGTGTTTCTGCCCTGGGATCGCATGGCATTCATTCGGTGACTCGGAAGGACGGCAATTCATGAGCGACAAACCCCAGGAGCGCGGGCGGTACAGGACGACGATCGAGTCCCTGGCCGTGGCCGTCGTGATGGCCCTTCTCATCAAACAGTTCGCATTCGAGGCCTTCCAAGTGCCCACCGAGTCGATGGAACCCGTCATCATCGGTCGACCGCAAGGAGGGTATCGGCTGATCGTGAACAAGTACGTCTACCAGGTCCGCGATCCGCGTCGGTGGGAAGTCGTCGTATTCCGGTATCCGCTCGAACGTCTGATGAACTACGTGAAGCGCCTCGTCGGCATCGGTCCAGAATGGCTCTTCATTCGAAATGGCGACATCTACACGGCGCCCGCGGAGTTGGAGCACGACGAGGCGTTGAAGCAGGCCAAGATCCAGCGCAAACCCGCCAACGTCCAAGACGACCTCTTCGATCTTCTGAAATGCATCCCGCCCGAGGACCGAAACACGCAGGCCTTTCGACGCTATTGGAAGCAGGAAGGAGGCGATCGCGGTCAGGGAGACATCCGTGTTCTCGTGGACGACGAAGAGGTCGAGTTCACCGCCAAGGGAGGCATGAACCTCGTTTCCTTCACGTTGCCGGACCGCTACGCGGTCCGTGCGGGCCAACCCTGTCCCCCCATCAGCAATCGTCGCTTCGACGATTTTGCTCCCATCGTACCGCCCCGTTCTTCCATCGGCCTCATGCTGGGTCTCCCAGGCCCGGCCCAAGGCAATGGCCCCATTCCCGGACACGAAGCGGAGGTCGGAGACGTGCGCCTGGCCATGGACGTGAATCCCCAAAATGACGCGGGAACGTTCGTGATGGAGATTCGCGACGGCACGCACGGCCGAGTCATTCGCCTGGAGCTGGCGGCCGAAGGGTCCAACGATTCCAGCCGTCTCGTCTTCGGAGACCAGTCGTTCCCCATCGACGCGAAGCTCGAGACGGACAGCTGGACCCCCGTCTCGCTCGCCAATGTGGACGATGCCATCCACGTGGAGGTGGACGGCGACGAGGTCTTCTCGACCACGTACGAGCACCCGATGATCCCCGTCGTCGGAGCGATTCCCGAAAGTAGCCAGACCAGCCCACCCCCGGCCGTGGAGCCGAGAGACGTCCCCGTGCAACCGACCCACGATCTGCCCCACGACAACGGCGTCAGCTTCGGCTGCTCCGGCGGGCGCGTACGCATGCGAGACATCGATCTGGCCCGGGATCTCTATTACAGTTTCTCGGGCGTCACGGACTTCCGAATTCCCGAGGACCACTACCTCATGCTGGGCGACAATTCGCCCAACAGCCTCGACTGCCGCGCCTTTCAGAGGGCGGACCTGCGCTACCGGGGCGAGGACGGCAAGGTCAGCATTCTGAGCGGCGACTTCGAGGGCGTCGGCGCGGAGAATCGGCACCACGAGGGGTCCACCCCCGCCGAGTTGGCCCTTCGCCCCATGCACAATCCCTTCGATGACAACACGCGGTTCATCGACGTCTTCGGTAACCTGAGAGAAATCGACCCCGACCGCATCGAGATGGTGCCGGACCCCTTCCACCCGGACCGCGGCCCCGTGCCCGTGGAGACCTGGTACGACCACTACGTGCCGAAGGAGTTCGTCCTGGGACGAGCCTATCTGGTCTTTTGGCCACCGCTTCAGATCGGGGTGATTCGGTGAGTTTTTTGGTCGCCGAAGGCCTTCACAAACGGTACGGGGGACGGATCGTCGTTCACGACGTCTCCATCGAGGTCGACACCGGAGAAATCGTGGGTCTTCTCGGTCCCAACGGAGCCGGAAAGACAACGACGTTTTCCATGGTCATGGGACTCATCCGCGCGGACCGGGGGCGCATCCACCTGGGCGGCAAGGACATCACGCGAGAGACCGTCGCTCGCCGAGCGCGCCTGGGAATGGGCTACCTGGCTCAGGAACCTTCGGTGTTCAAGGGCCTCACCGTCCGAGACAACATCCTGGCCGTCCTCGAATGGCTCCCCGGCCTCAGTCGCGGCGAGCGTCGCGACCGCGCCGATCGCATCCTTGCGGAGATGCACCTCGACCGCTTGGCAACACGCCGAGCCGCTCTGCTTTCGGGGGGAGAACGCCGCCGCCTGGAGATCGCGAGGATTCTCGTGACCGAGCCCAAGCTTCTGCTCTTGGACGAGCCTTTCTCGGGCGTGGACCCCATCGCCGTCGAGGAGATTCAAAAACTGGTGGTGGGACTCAGGGAACGGGGCATGGGCATCCTCATGACTGACCACAACGTTCGAGAAACCCTGAACGTGACCGACCGCGCCTACATCATCCATGAGGGACGCATTCTTCAGCACGGTCCGGCACGCCGGCTCATCGAGGACGAGAGGGTGCGACGCGCCTATTTGGGGAGGCGATTCGTGATGCCGGAACTCGCCGAGCAAGACCCCGACTGAAGCCTTGGAACCTTGTGGATAACCTGGGGAGGACTCAGTTCCTCGCGGCGCGGCCGGGCCGGAACCCCGTGGAGCAACCTTCCGATCCCCTGGGGTTTTCCCCTCCATTCCCCATTCTCTCCCGAGGTTCTCCACACGTTTTGCTACGAGGCGGTCGGATTCCAAACTGACGCGGATCCCACGATTCGCGGCGAGAATCTGAACTTCTCCGAGTTCTTCAGAAAAGTTATCAACGTTCTCCCCAGAACTGTCCCCGCCATCGCTTATACAATTTGTCTGATTTTGGCGTTTTCCCTCTTCCCAAATCCCGAGCCCTCCCCTTAGATGGGGGCGGTTGTTGCATCGCCGACGGGATTCGGCGATCGGTTTTGCGATCTTGCAGGGGGGAATGATGAATCGGAATAGCGCCTTCCGCATTCTATTGGCCGACCACAATTGTCGCACACGTCGGGAACTCGCCCGCTTCCTGGTCCACCGCAATCACGACGTCGATTGTGCGTCGACGGGCTATCAGGCCACGCGCGCCCTACGAAAGCGCGACTACGACTTGATTCTCAGCGACATCAATCTTCCCCAACTTTCCTTCTTCGACCTTGCAGCCCACCTGGAGACCGAGGGGCTCGAGACCGATGTCGTCGTCATCGCGAACCTGCTGGATCTGGACCGGGCGGTTTCAGCCATGCACGAGGGAGCGGCCGACTTCCTTCTTAGACCTCATGATCTGAAGAAGGTCGCCTACACCGTCGAGCGCATCCGCGAGCTCAAGGACCGCAGAGCGGACGACGCACGACGACTCCAGATACGCCGCGAGGCGCAGATGCAGGAGGAGACGACCCTGGCGTTGGCCCGCGCGGCCGAGGAACGGGATCGGATGAATATCGGTCACGGACGACGGGTGGCGTCCTACGCCGTCGAAATCGGACGGGGCCTGTGCTTCACCGAAGCCCGGCTGGAGCGGCTCGCCTTCGCGGGCAAACTCCACGACATCGGCAAGATCGGCATCGACGACGCCATCCTCAACAAGCCAGGCCGGCTCAACGACGAGGAATACGCCGTCATGAAGCGCCATTCCGAAATTGGGGAATACATTCTGAAGCCCGTCTCCGCCTTCCGGGACATCGCGCCCATCATCCGGCATCACCACGAGCGCTTCGACGGTGCCGGATATCCGGACGGTTTGGCCGGCGACGAGATCCCCCTGGATGCCCGAATCCTTTGCCTCTGCGACTTCTTCGACGCCATCACGTCGAAGCGCCCCTACAGAGAGCCGGCCTCCCTTGAACAGGCCTTGGAGATCATCGCGGAGGAAAAGGGGGCCTTTTTCGACCCGCTCGTCTCCGAAGTCTTCATCAAGATGCATCATCCGAGACGGGCCGTCGTCGCCATCTGACCCTCCTCGAGGGCAGGGGGGGCAGCCTCTCTCCCCTTTGTTCCCCAGCGGCGCCCGTTGATCCCCCCCACCGCCGTCCGTAGGATCCCGCGTCCCCGATCCACGGATCCCCCTACACGTCCAACAATGGAGCAACCGTCCCATGAAAATCGCGGTTTGCGTCGTCGTGGCCCCGTCCACCGACACCAAGGTGAAGATCGGCGCCGATGGAAAAACGATCGACATGAGCGATGTCAAGCTCGAATTGAATGCCTACGATGAATTTGCCATCGAGGAGGCCCTTCGGCTGAAGGAGTCGACCGGAGATGGCGAGGTCGTACTCTTCTCGGTGGGATCGCCCGCCACGATCAAAGAGGAGATTCGCAAGGGTTTGGCCCGCGGCGCCGATCGAGCGGTGATCCTGGATACGGACACCACCCAACTGGATTCCTCGGCCGTTGCCGCTCTCCTCACGGGGGAGATCAAGGCTTTCGAACCCGAGATCATCTTCATGGGCAAGCAGTCGGTGGACTATGACTCCGCCCAGGTGCCCTCGCAGGTCGCTGCCGCCATGGGATGGCCCGTGGTCACGAAAGTGTCGAGCCTCGCCATCGAAGGCGGCGCTTTCCGTGCCGAGCGCGAGATCGAAGGCGGCGTGGAAGTGGTCGAAGGCACTCTTCCAGCAGTGATCAGCGCGGAGAAGGGCTTGAATGAGCCCCGCTACCCCTCGTTGAAGGGCATCATGGCGGCAAAGAAGAAGCCCATGGAGGAGAAGGCCGCCGAAGCGCCCGCTCCGGTCCTCGTCATCGATTGTCTGGAGCTGCCTCCGCCCCGCCCCGAGGGAAAGATCGTCGGAGAAGGTCCCGAAGCCGCGGCCAAGGTCGTCGAGTTGCTTCGTAACGAAGCCAAAGTGATCTGAGAGGAGATCCCCATGTCTGTTCTGGCATTTTGCGAAGTGCGTGACGGCCGTTGCAAGAAGGCGGCCTTCGAAGCCATCACGGCCGCGAAAAAACTCGCGGCGGATCTGGGCGGTTCCGTGACCGCGGTCGTCGTCGGTCACAACATTCAGGACGACGCCAAGAAACTCGCCGCGTGGGGAGCGGAACGCATCCTCGCGGCCGATCACGAATTCCTGGCGCTGTATTCCACGGGCGGCTACGGACGCTGTCTCGTCCAGGCCGTCGAGCTGGCTCAGCCCAAGGCGGTCATCGTCCCGGCCACCATCATGGGCAAGGACCTGGCCGCCTGGACGGCCGCGAAACTGGGAGTCCCCCTGGCCTCCGACTGCACGGAATTCAAAGTCGAGGATGGAGCCTTGCGCGTTCGACGGCCCGTGTTCGCCGGCAAGGCCTTGGCCTGGACCCACGGCGAGGGCGAACCCTTCGTGCTCGGCCTGCGTCCCAATACGATGGCAGCCGAGGAGATCAACCCGGGCGGCGAAGGCTCGGTCGAACCCTTGCCCCTTACCTTCGACCCCTCGACGATTCGCGCCGTGGTGAAGGAGATCACCGGAGGCGACAAAGGCGACCTGGACGTTGCGGAGGCGGAAATCGTCGTTGCCGGAGGGCGCGGCGTGGGCGGTCCCGAAGGCTTTGAACCCCTGAGGGAGCTGGCCAAAGTCCTCGGAGCCGCGGTGGGCGCCTCGCGCGCCGCCGTGGACGCCGGATGGATCGATCATGCCGCCCAGGTGGGCCAAACGGGCAAGGTGGTCAGCCCGAACCTCTACATCGCCATCGGAATCTCGGGGGCCATCCAGCACCTGGCGGGCATGCGTACGGCCAAGGTCATCGTCGCCATCAACAAGGACCCGGAGGCTCCCATCTTCAAGGTGGCGGATTACGGAATCGTGGGCGACCTCGTCGAGGTGGTCCCTGCCCTCACTGAGGCCTTCCAGAAAGCCCTCGCCTGAGGCCTCGTCCGGCCCCCCGACGGCAGCTTCATTCCGGGGCTGCCGTCGGTCTTCCCGCCCGCTCGCGCGTCGACGGACCTGAGGATACAATCCCCGGGTTCACATCGGAGTCCCCTTCCATGCAGAAGCTTCTCACGGGTCCATCCCTCGCGTTCATCGTTTTCTTCGCTTTTCTGCCGGGCTGCGGCGGCAAAGAGGGGAACGACACCCAGAAGAGCCTTCAGGTCATCACCGAGGCGCGAAATCGCTTCGAAGCCGCCGGCCAGAACGTGAAGAAACTGGTGGAGCTGCGCGAATGGGTGGATGAGCGCCTCCGGAGCGACGGGGCCGACGTCGTCGCCCTCGAGTCGTTTCAAAGGAAAGTCGACAACGCCATCGTCAGCACCTTCACGGCCATCGCTCGGAAGATGCAAAGCTCCGAGGCCTCCCGCGTGGACACGTTCCGAACGTGGGCGAATGGTCTCAAAGAGACGCTGCCCCCGGAACTCATCGAGAAGCTGGCCCCGGGATTCCGGTCCCTCGCCAAGGCTGCCTTGAAGGCCCACCCGGACGATCCGGAACTCCGGCGTCGGGCGGGCTGGCAACCGGTCGAGGTCGATCTGGATGCCTGGCGCGCGGCCCCCTACCTCGACACCGATGCGGACATCCGGCTCGTCGACGCCCTGGAGACGAACCTCGCCAAGGACGCCTGGAAGGCTCCCGACGGCACGCTGTGGATTCCCCCAGCGTGGAAACACGCCGGGGATATTTCGTCGCTCATCGAGCTGGTCGCGAAGCGGAAGAAGGAATGGGAGGAGCGCGAGAAGGACCCGTTCTTCCAGGAAGCCCAGAGGATCGCCGATGCGACCCGTACCGACCTCGCCAAGGCTCTGAACGAGTCCTACAGGTGGATGTCGCGGATCTTCAAGCCATACTTGTTCCTCGTGGAAAAAGACAAGGCCTGGGACGAGGCGCAGGTCGCCCGACAGAAATCGGAGATGGTGCTGCAGCTCTACGACCTGTTCTACAGCGAATACCGCGAGCCCCTCGGTCTCACCGACATCACGGACCCCGTTCCCGTCGTGGTGTTCCGTAAACACGAGGCCTACCAGCAGTACGCCGCGAAGCGTGGGGCGGACAGCGGCGCCGTCGGGCACTTCGAGCACGACACCGGCCGCCTTCTCGTCTCTGACGAAACAGATCGTGACACGCTGTTTCACGAGGGCACCCACCAGATCATCGCCTACAACACGAAGGGGCGACTGCAGGTCGCGTTCCTCAATCGTTCCTACTGGTTCCAGGAGGGCGTGGCCGAATACTTCGGCGCCACATCGGTGTCTCTCGACCCCGAAACCAAGAAGTGGAAATACACCATGGGCCTCCTCCAGGAAGGACGTCTCTCCTGGTGGCGCCAGAACGAGCGCAACGCCTATCCCCTCTGGGATCTCCTGGCCCTCACCTACGGCGACCGCGAGAAGAACAAGACATCGGGCAACGAGGATTTCAATCTCTACGCGTACTCCGAGGGATGGTTCCTCGTCTACTTCCTCAACAACTTCCTCGTGGATTCGGAAGGTGTCGTTCAAATCGGCAAGCCCGGCAAGTACCGCAAGGGCTGGCTCAAGTACTTCCGAGGCGAATTGGACGGGAAGACAGGCCGCAACTTCTTCCTCGAATGCATGGGTCTCATGGGGCCAGACGGCCAGCGCGACGAAGCCAAGTGGAAGACCTTCGAGAAGGAGTTCTACGACTACTACGAGTGGATCAATCGCAAGGTCTCCCTCAAGTATCACGTGAAGAACCGCCGCTTGGTTCCTTGGTATGAAGTCGTCAATCGAAAGGGTCGGAAGATCGGGGAGAAGGAGGACGACATGCTTCATCCCCCGGCCCACTGAGAGCCTTCCGTCGGCCGAACTTCGGCGCTGGGAGCCCTCCTCCCCCCAACTCCATCCGGAGTTGGGGTAGACTCTCTCCATGAGAATCTCGCTCTTCGCCCTCGTGTGCGCCCTCGCGCTGCCTTCTTCTCTCCTCCCTGCACAAGATCGCCTGGCGATCGTGGGTGCAGTCGTCATCGACACCGCGGACCGCGGCCGGAGCACCCGCGACATCGAGGACGCCGTCATCCTCGTCGAGAACGGAGTCATCACCGCTGTGGGCCCCCAAGAGCGCATCGCGGTGCCCGAGGGATTCCGAATCGTGGAGGGGACCGGCAAGTTCGTCGTGCCCGGCCTGGTCGACGGCTTCGCCGTCCTCAACAATCACGCCTACGCCAACGCCTTCCTCCACTCGGGTGTGACATCGATTCTCGCCGTGTCGGGGGGGCGACGGGGGCCTTTGTTCACGCGGGCCAAGCCCTCGCCCCATCTGTATCCCCTCGAGGATGTGGGGTACGAGTCGGCCCCCCTCGAGAAGCTGCTCACCCGCGTCGATGACATCGCCGACGAGGGAGCCCGGGTCGCTCTTCTCATGTACCGGTTGACCCCCGACAAGCTCCGCCTCGTCGCGCAACGCTGTCGCGAGCGCGGACTGGCCACCATCGGGGAATTGGCCCTCACGACCTATGAGCAGGGGATGGACATGGGCCTCGACGCCTTCGTCCACACCACCCGCTACTCTCTCGGCATGGCGCCGGAGGAGCTCCGACTCGGAGTGGCGAAGGAGCCCTTCAGCGACGATCTCGCGAGCCCCAAATGGCGGTGGTACAAATGGCTCTCCGCCATCCGGCCCGACAACCCCAGGCTCGCCCGCTACGCCAAGGCGTTGGGGCATTCCGAGACCTATATCCTCCCCACGGCGGGCCTCCTCGCCCTGCATCACCCCTGGAGCAAGAACCCCTGGACGGAGCCCGCGGCGGTCCTCCTCGACCCGAAAGACATCAATCAGCCGGCCGACCCCGAAACGGGCAAGCAGGCTCACGATGCGGCCCACCGCGAGGCCTACGCCCGCCTCGCGGCGGCGACGGAAATCGTCGAGAAGGCCTATCACTCCGCTGGCGCCCGGTATCTCGCCGGCAGCGGCTGCGACGTGTGGGGATCCATGCCGGGGATCTCGCTCGTGTGGGAACTGGACGCCCTCGTGCGCTACGGCCTTACCCCCCGCGAAGCCTTGGCGGCGGCCACGAGCAGCTTCGCCGATGCCTTCGGCTGGAAGGAGCTGGGAGAAGTGCGTCCCGGCCGCCGCGCCGATCTCCTTCTTCTCGACCAGGATCCCAGAGCGGACATTCGCGCCATCCGTTCCATCGCGACGATCGTCCTTGGTGGGCGTCTCATCGATCGCGCCAAGCTCTTGACGCTTCCCGAGGACGGAAAGATCGTGGAGCGAGAAGCCTTCGCGCCCTCCGCGGAGGAAAAATCCACGCCCGGCCTGGACGAAGTGGGCATCGAACGCATCACCTATCTTTCCGACGGACTTCGGGTGAAGGGTTGGCTGCTGACGCCGAAGGCGCCCGGTCCCCACCCCGCCATCGTCTACTGCCGAGGCGGCAACCGGGAGTTCGGAGCCCTGGACGAGAAGCGAGTTCTCGGCCGCCTCCTCCCCATGGCACGCTGGGGTTACGTAGTGGTGGCCAGTCAGTACCGAGGCGTGGCCGGTGGCGAAGGCCTGGAGGAGTTCGGCGGCGCGGAAGTCAACGACGTGCTCGCTCTTCTGCCCCTTCTGGACTCTCTTCCCGAGGCGGACTCGGATCGGATCGGCCTGTATGGATCCAGCCGTGGGGGCATGATGAGTCTGCTCACCATCTCCCGTACGGACCGTTTTCGCGCCCTCGTCCTCAAGGGGCCGGTCACGGACCTCATCCGCTGGAAGAAAGATCGCCCCGGCATCGAGGAGGTCTACGAGGAACTCATTCCGGGCTACGACAAGGAGGGCGACGCCGTCCTGCTGCCCCGGTCACCCGCGCGCTGGCCCGAGAAGCTCTCCCCGAAAACCCCCATCCTCCTCATGCAAGGCGGCGCCGACTGGCGGGTGCCCCCGGGCTCGGCCTTCGAACTCGCGGAGGGACTCCAGGCCCTCCACCGGACGCTTCGCTTCGTCCTCTTCGAGGGCGCCGACCATGGCCTCACGGAAAAGCGCAAGGAAGCCCGCGCCCTCGCCCATGAATGGTTCGACCGTTTCGTTCGCGACCGCTCGCCCCTTCCCGACACCCGCCCCCACGGCCGCTGAGTCCACGGGGGCGGCGGCGAAGCGGGGCGCGGAGGCTTCCGCCTTCGCGTGACACCCCACGGGATGGCTCACCACCCGACCTTCGCGGGACGGGGACGTCCCGACCCCTGGAGAGGAGAATCAGTGGCGGAAGTGGCGCTGGCCGGTGAGAACCATGGCGATTCCCGCTTCGTCGCATGCCGCGGTGACCTTGGCATCCCGGATGGAGCCGCCAGGTTGAACCACCGCTTGCACGCCCGCGGCGTGAGCCGCCAGAATCCCGTCCGCGAACGGGAAAAAGGCATCCGACGCCATCACAGCGCCCCGGCACTTCTCTCCGCCCTTTTTCGCCGCGATCTCGACCGCGTCAACCCGACTCATCTGCCCCGCGCCCACGCCCACGAGCGCCCGGTCCTTCGCGAAGATGATGGCGTTGCTCGTCACATGCGGGGCCACGAGCCAGGCGAACCGCAGGTCCGCCATCTCCTGCTCGGTGGGGGCCCGGCGTGTCACCACCTTCACCTCGGGCCAACTCGACGCGTCCGGATCCTGGACGAGGACCCCACCTCGGATCCAGCGCAGCTCGCGTTCGGCGCCTTGGGTCGCCGCCGCCCGGACGCCGGTCTCGAGGATCCGACAGTTCTTTCCCCACTTCGCGCCTGTCCGCAGGATCTCCACGGCGTCGCCCTCATAGGCGGGCGCCACCACCACCTCGAAGAAATGATCCTTCGTGGCGACGGCGCGGGCCGTGTCTTCCGACAGGGCTTCGTTGAACGCGACGATGCCTCCGTAGGCGGAGAGAGGATCGCCCTCGTAGGCCGCCAGGAATGCCTCCAACTGCGCTCCCGGGCGGAGCGCCGCTCCGCAGGGATTCTTGTGCTTGATGACGGCGACCGCCGTCTCGTCGAAGCTACGCACGCAATCGAAGGCTGACGATGCGTCCAGATAGTTGTTGAAGGAAAGTGCCTTGCCATTGAGTTGACGGGCCCTGGAAACGGCGGGCACGCCGGGATCAGCTCCGAGATAGAGCGCCGCGCGTTGATGAGGATTCTCACCGTAGCGCAAATCCTGGCTCTTTTGGAGAATGACGTTCAACGTGGAGGGGAGGAATTCCTCTTCGTCACCCACGGCGTCCGCGGACATCCATGCGGCAATGGCCCGGTCGTAGGCCGCCGTGGTGGCGAAGGCCTTGGCGGCCTGCCGTGCCCGAAACGCGAACGTGGTGCCGCCGTCGTTGGTTTCGAACTCGGCCAAGAAGGCCGCGTAGTCGGACGGGTCGACGATCACGGTCACGAAGTCGTGATTCTTCGCGGCGCTGCGCACCATGCTGGGACCGCCGATGTCGATCATCTCGACCACATCGCCCCGCGTGGAGGCCTCATCGGCCGCCGCCTTCTCGAAGGGATAGAGATTGATGACAACCAAGTCGATGGGCTGGATGCCGTTCTCGGCCGCCGCCTTGCAGTGGTCCTCGACGTCACGGCGCATGAGGAGCCCGCCGTGGACCCGCGGATGAAGCGTCTTCACCCGACCGTCCATCATCTCGGGAAAGCCGGTGACCTCGGCAACGTCGGTCACGGGCAGCCCGGCGTCGCGGAGCAGCCGGGCTGTTCCTCCCGTCGAGAGGATCTCCACGCCGCGGGCGTCGAGCGCGCGGGCCAATTCCACGATCCCGTCCTTCTCAAAAGCGCTGAGCAATGCCCGTCGAATGGTCTGGACGTCCTGAGTCATCTCACTTTTCCTTCGCTGCGGCCTCCTGGGCCTTCTTTCTCTTCCAGCGGCGGTACGACTCGATGAAGGGTTGGATGGCGCCGTCGAGGACGGCGTCCACGTTCCCCTCCTCGTGCTTCGTGCGGGTGTCCTTGACGAGCCGGTAGGGTTGCAACACGTAGTTGCGAATCTGGCTGCCGAAGTTGATCTCGCCCTTCGCGTCGTAGTTCTGCGCAATCACCTCTTGACGCTGCATCTCTTGAAGCCGAGCGAGACGCCCTTGGAGCACCTTCATCGCCTGGGCCCGATTCTTGTGTTGTGAACGCTCGTTTTGACACTGGACGACGATGCCCGTGGGCAGATGGGTGATCCGAACCGCTGAGTCAGACGTATTCACGTGCTGCCCCCCCTTGCCGCCGGCGCGATAGGTGTCGATCCGCAGATCCTTGTCCTTGATCTCGATGGCGTCCTGGGCCTCCAGCTCAGGCAAGACGTCGACGCCCACGAAGGACGTCTGGCGTTTGCCCGCCGAATTAAACGGCGAGATGCGGACCAAGCGGTGAACGCCGATTTCGCTCTCCAGAAGTCCGAAGGCCAATTCGCCCTCGATCCGGATCGTGGCGTTCTTGATGCCGGCCTCGTCGTTCCCCGTGAGCTCGAGGATCGTCGTCTTCATCCCCTCACGCTCGGCCCAACGCAGGTACATGCGCATGATCATTTCGGCGAAGTCGTTGGCGTCAGTGCCCCCGCCCCCGGCCTGAATGGTCATGAGAGCGCCGCAGTGATCGTGAGGCCCGTCGAAGAGCGACTTCAGTTCGAGCTGGTCATAGAGTGTCTCCACCCGCTTCAGCTCGGCGAGCAGTTCCCGCTCCTGCGCCTCATCGCCCTCCACCATCTCCGCATACTCACGGATGTCACCCAGCTCCGCCTCGAGCTTGGAGAGGTCGTCGACGATGGATTTCGCAGCCTTCAGCTTCTGGATGACCGCCTGAGCCGTTTCCTGGTCGTCCCAGAAGCCTTCCTCGGCCATCTTGGCTTCCAGCTGCGGAACGAGCTTCCGACGTCCTTCGTAGTCAAAGACAGTCCTTGAGGTTGGACAAGCCCTCGAGCATTCTTTGGAGTCCCTTCTCGATGTCCGGGTGGCTCATATCTGTCGACTCTCCTGATATCGTCGGACCGTGACCGGGGTTCGCGGGGTTATGCCAAGAGCCTCCGTCCGGCGCAATCTCACGCTCGCTCGGTGCGCCCCTCGTCGGTGCTGTAGCTTTTGGTGAAGCCGTGGACCTCTCCGATGCTGTAGGCCGAGAGGATCTTTCCCTTCTCGCTCTTCAAGAACCGCATGACCATGCGCAGGATGCGCAGATAATCTTCCTGGCGGCCACTCGGCCCCACGATCATCATGATGAGCCGCACGGGGAGGTCGTCCACCACCGAGGAGTAGGGGATTCCCTTGTCGCAGATTCCCAGGGCCATGGCGAATTCCTGCACCGTTCCCAGCTTCGCATGGGGGACGGCGATCCCGTACCCCATCCCCGTGCTCATGAGGACTTCGCGGCTCATGATCGCCTGCTCCACGGCGACTCGCTCCTCAATGGCGCGCGTGGACGCCAGCTTGTCGAGGAGGGCCTGAAGCGCCGTGGTTTTCGAGCTCGCGTCCAGCTTGAGGATGCGGGACTCGGGCAACAGGTCGGACAATTGATAGATACTCATGGCGGAATCGCTCCCCGGCGGTCGGGACGGGGCCAACTTACCCCGGCACCGCCCATGCTGCAACGGGCGGGACCCCGGGGAGTCGAGCGACGTTCCCGAATCACGACGAGGAGAGACGCATGAGTCCCACGGAAGAGCAGGACGAGACCCCGGCCGAATCCTCCCCCGACTCCTACCGGGAGGTGTCCAGCGCGATCACGCTTCCGGTGCGATCTTTCTTCCGGCCGGCAAGGGGGCGGGCACGAAGCCTCCTCGTGGCGCTTCACGGCATGGGACAAAGCGCGCGCTACCTGGAGGCGCGCTTGGGGTGTCTCCGCGACCCCGAGCGAGCTCTCCTGATCCCCGATGCCCCCCTCCCCTTCGAGATGAAGTCCGCCGACGGAAGCCGGCGCGAGGGCCACGCGTGGTACATCTACACCGGCGACCAGGAGGCCTTCCTTCAGTCCGCTCGGCGAACGGCTGCCTGGTTGAAGAAGCTCATCGTGGACGTGCGTCGGGCCGAGAATCTCGAAACGACGCCCGTCGTTCTCGTGGGCTACTCCCAGGGCGGGTACTTCGCGGGACTCTTCGCGGCGCAGGCCGGGCTCGTCCCCGCACGTTTGGTCGTCATCAACGGCCGCCTGAAGGACGAGATCGTGGATGCGAAGCAAGCCCGCTCCTGGCCCCCCACGCTGGTGCTCCATGGAGAGAAGGATCGCTTCCTTCCCATCGAACGCGCGAGAATGTCAGCGGAAGCACTCGCGCGGGCCGGCGCTCCCGTCGCGTTCCAAGGCTTTCCGTCGGGCCACGGATTGAACCCCGACCAGATCACGGCCGCTCACGCATGGCTCCGCGAGGCCGGTCTTTGAGGGCAAGCTGGCCCGCCGCGGCTCAGCTCAGAACGCCCAGATCCTTCCCCACTTCAACGAAGGCGTTCACGGCCCGCTCCAAGTGCTCCTGGGTGTGGGCGGCACTGATCTGAACGCGGATGCGTGCCTCACCGCGGGGAACAACCGGGTAACTGAAACCGATGACGTAGATACCCTTGCCCAGCATGGCGTCCGCCATCTCCTTCGCCAGTCGCGCATCTCCCAACATGATGGGAACGATAGGGTGCTCTCCCGGTCGGATCTCGAAGCCCGCCTCGGTCATGGCCGAGCGGAACCAAGCCGTATTGGCCGCCAACCGATCCCTCAGCTCCGTCGTGCGGGAGAGCATCTCCAAGCAGGCGATGGATGCGCAGACGATGGCCGGCGCTACCGTGTTCGAGAACAGATAGGGCCGACTCCGCTGACGGAGCAAGTCGACGATTTCCGCTCGCGCGCTCGTGAAGCCACCGCTGGCGCCGCCCAGGGCTTTCCCCAAAGTCGATGTGATGATGTCGATGCGTTCGGTGACGGCGTGATATTCGGGCGTGCCGCGGCCGGTCGGACCGAAGAACCCTGTGGAGTGGCTGTCATCGACGTGCACGAGGGCATCGTAGCGGTCGGCAAGATCGCAGATCTCATCCAGCTTGGCGATGTCGCCATCCATGGAGAATGTCCCATCGGTGGTGATGAGCCGGGTGCGCGCACCCTGAGTCTCCTTTAGAATCGCCTCCAGCTCTCCCATGTCCGCGTGGGCGAAGCGTTTCCTCTGGGCCTTGCACAGTCGCACGCCGTCGATGATGGAAGCGTGATTGAGGGCGTCGGAGATGACCGCGTCCTCAGGGCCGAGAAGCGTCTCAAAGAGGCCACCGTTCGCGTCGAAGCAGGAGGTATAGAGGATCGTGTCCTCCATGCCCAAGAATCGGGAGAGAGCCGCCTCGAGTTCCTTGTGAATCGTCTGCGTTCCGCAGATGAATCGAACCGAAGAGAGGCCTAATCCCCAGCGATCGAGACCGTCCTTCGCCGCCTGCACGAGTTCCGGGTTGTCGGCGAGGCCGAGATAGTTGTTGGCGCAGAAGTTCAGGACCTTCTCGCCTTTCACCTCGATGGCCGCGTCCTGCGGACTCTCGATGATACGCTCGTCTTTCCTGAGACCGGCCTTTTCGATCTCGTCCAGCTCGCTTTTGAAGCGTTCCTTGGCGGCTCCGTACATGGTCTGTCCTTTCCGGCCCGAAGGGCTCAGTCGTTCGAATAGCGGCGGCGAATTCCGGGAACGAGATAATCGTGAAAGGCCCGTTCCAAGTCGTAGCGGGGAGCGAAACCCCAGTCGTCGCGGGCACGAAAATCGTACACGTCCTCCGGCCAGGTATCCACGATGCCCTGCCGGCGAAGGTCCGGCTCAAAGGTGATCGCGGCGTCGGGGAAGGCTTTGGAAACCAGCTCGGCAAACTCCCCGGCGCTCGGATTGAAAGCGCCGATGTTGTACACGCACGACGTGAGTTTCTCCCGAGGCGCCTTCCACAGATCCACCAGGGCCTGCACGGCGTCCGGCATCGCCATGAATGGGATGCGCGTGTCCTCGCGCACGAAACAGGCATAGGGTTTGCCCTGCGCCGCCGCATGAATCATCTCGGGGATGTAGTCACTCGTGCCACCACTGGGGACGGTCACGGCCGAAATGAGGCCCGGGAAGCGGATGGACCGGAAGTCGACGCCCTTGCGTTCCTCCTCCGCGGCGAGCTGCCGATAGTGCTTTGAGAAGTAGCGGCCCAAGTTTTCGCAGTAGAGCTTGTTGCAGCCGTACATCGTGGTCGGCAACGTCCATCGGTGCTCCGGGACACGCCCGACCTCGTGCTTGGTCTTCAGGTCGGGCAGACCGTAGACGGCGATGGAGCTGGGAAAGAGGAACTTCACGACCTCGCCGTGCCAGCGGGACTGCTCGATGGCGAGCCTCAAGAGATTCAGAGTCCCCCCCACGTTGACGTGGTGGGCTGTCTCCGGAGTGAATTCCGCTCGGGTGGAGAGCAAAGCCGCCAGGTGATAGATCGCGTGGATTTCATACTCGCTGACCAGGCGGGCCAGCAGGTTCTCGTCCAGGATATCACCGGCGATGGACGCGTGGCATTTTTCGGCCTGGGCCGGTTCCAGCTCCTTCAAGTCCAAAGCGAGCACCCGCACGCCTTCGGCGCTCAGAAGATCGATCAACCCGTGACCGACCTCGCCTCCCGCTCCCGTCACCAAAACCACCGGCTCTCGGCTCATTCCCGCCCCCTTCAGGTTCTCGTCTCGGTCGGGTCGAAGGAATGCGCCGTGTGGGATTCCCCGGCCC
>DRQF01000244.1 GCA_011369445.1 Planctomycetota bacterium
GTGCCGGCGCTGACAGTGAACCGCATCTGCGGGAGCGGTATCCAGTCGCTGGTGAACGCGGCCCAGATGATGATGCTGGACGAAGCGGATACGTGCGTGGCGGGTGGGATGGAGAATATGTCCCAGGCGCCGTTTTGCATCTACGGGAATAAGGTGCGGGCCGGCATTCGGTTCGGACAAGAACCGAAGATGACGGATTACCTGTTCTCGGGGCTCCACGACTCCTACTCGGACACGTTCATGGCGGAAACCGCGGACCGGGCGGCTCGCGAGACCGGCATTCGAAGGGAGGACTGCGATGCCTATGCTCTTCGCTCCCACATGCTGGGAGCCAAGGCGGTCGAGAGCGGCGTGTTCGCGGAGGAGATCGCTCCGGTGGTGATTCCCGGGCGCAGGGGCGATATCGTCGTGGACAAGGACGATCACATCAAGCCCCAGACGACGCTCGAAGGGTTGGCCAAGCTGCGCCCGGCCTTCGGGAAGGAGGGGCTCGTCACGGCCGGGAACGCCTCGGGAATCGTCGACGGAGCAGCGGCGCTCGTGTTGGGCACGGACAAGGCGGTGAAGGCCCACGGTGTCCGGGCGCGTGCCGTGATTCGAGGCTGGTCGATCGTCGGTGTCGAGCCCGGCGTCATGGCCCTTGGACCGGTTCCCGCGATTCGCGCGCTCTGGGAGAAGACGGGGGTCGGGCGGGACGACGTGGATCTCTACGAGATCAACGAGGCCTTCGCACCCCAATACCTCGCCTGCGAAAAACAACTCGAACTCGACCGCGACCGGGTCAACGTGAACGGCGGGGCCATTGCCCTCGGACATCCCTTGGGCGCCACCGGCACGCGCATGGTTCTCACCTTGCTCCACGAGTTGGAACGCAGGAAGGGCCGCTACGGTGTCGCGTCGGCGTGCATCGGCGGTGGACAAGGAATCGCGATGCTGATCGAACGCATCGACTGAAACGGAAAGAGACGAAATGAGCTACAAATTCGGTGTCATTGCCGGTGACGGGATCGGTCCGGAAGTCGTCCGTGAGGGATTGAAGGTGCTGGATCGGGCGTCCAAGATTCACGGGTTCGAGTACGAACTGAAAGAGTACCCTTGGGGCGCCGAACACTATCTCGCCACCGGTGAGACCATGCCGTCCTCCGCGTACGACGAGTATCGTTTGATGGACGCTCTTCTTCTGGGCGCCATCGGCGATCCGCGGATCGAGGTCGGGCTCCTGGAGCGAGAGATCATCGCGGGAATCCGCTTCACGTTGGATCTCTTCGTCAATCTGCGGCCGATACGCTGCCCCGCGGACCACGTTTGTCCCATCAAGGACAAGACGGCGAAGGACATCGACATGCTCGTGGTGCGCGAGAACACCGAGGGCGCCTACAGCCAGGTGGGGGGCGTCTTCAAGAAGGACACCGCCGACGAGGTGGCCATCGCGGAGATGATCTACACACGCAAGGGCACTGAGCGCGTTATTCGCTACGCCTTCGAGGAGGCCATGAAGACCCGGCGCAAGCACCTGACGATGGTGGACAAGGCGAACGCCATTCGCCCCCAGGATCTTTGGACGCGGACTTTCGAAGAAGTGGGTCGAGAATACCCGAACGTGACCACGGATCACGCCTATGTCGATGCCGCCTGCATGTGGATGATCAAGAACCCGGAGGCCTTCGACGTCGTGGTGACGACCAACCTCTTCGGGGACATCCTTACCGATCTCGGGTCCGTGCTGCAGGGAGGCATGGGCGTTGCCGCGTCGGGCAACATTCACCCGGGACAGGTTTCCATGTTCGAGCCGATTCACGGATCGGCGCCCAAGTACAAGGGGAAGAACAAGGCGAACCCCCTGGCCACCATCTTGGCCGTGGGAATGATGCTGGATCACGTGGGAGAGTCGGTGGCTGCGAAGGACATCGAAGACACCGTGGTCGAGCTGGTCGCGAGCCGCAGGATCCCCGATCTTTCTTCCCGTTCGGGTCTGAAGACGGATGAAGTGGGCGACTTGGTCGTCCAGTCACTTTCCTCGACGGCCACCGAAAGATGAGGGGAGGCCGGGCGTTTTTCCTCTTGACGAAGAAATCGTTGACCCCCATCGACGATGTCTGGTAAGATGCTCGCGCCCGTTGCGTTCGACTCAAGTGAGGAGTGCATAGCACCTTAGGTGCGCGCTTTTTTCCCAAAAGCCGGTCTTGAATACTCCGATCTATGCTTTCGTTTTGCCCGTTTTCCGGGGCCGTAAGGAGGGGGAATGGAAACCCGTTTCGAGTGCATCTTCGAGGGCAAGAAACTGTTTCGTGTGGTGAACAATTCCGCCACCTTGTTCACTGGGACTTGGTCCCAATGTGAACGTTTCAAGGACGTCTACAAGGAAAAGGTTCGCAAGAGCCGACTCCGCCACTCCCGTGCGGGGGACAGGCCGCTCAGGCCGGGACGTTTCTGAAGGAACAGCTCAAAGCCAAGGGAAGGGGGCGAGGCCAGTGGCTTCGCCCCCTTCTTATTGCTTCCAGGCATCACCACGCCTGCCGCCGCATCCATGCCCCTCGAACGACTTTTTTCGACTTTTTCCGACACCTCGATGCCAAACGAGACATCCGGAAGTAGAAGGGGGATTCGTGTGACGGACGAGCGCAACATGCGAGTGAAAGAAGGCATCAGCGATGCGCTGCTCGTGCAGGAGGCGGCGGCGGGTTCGGAGGAAGCCATTCGCGAGCTCGTTCTTCGCTATCAAGAGCCCTTGCTTAGATTCGTGAAGACTTTCCTCCACGACAAGAACCAAGCCGAGGATGTCGTTCAGGAGTCGTTCGTGCGTGCCTTGGAAAAGATCGACCAGCTCCGAAACCCGGACTCCTTGAAGAGTTGGCTTTGGTCGGTGACCCGTTCCATTGCGGTGGATCGGCGCCGACGGCGCGAGCGAGACCTGAAGGGAGCGTCGCGCGTCATCGAGTTCGAGGACATGGATCTCCAAGTGTCGCCCGCTCCACCCGCGGACATCTGGATGGCGAGGCAAAGCCTGATCGACGAGATGCGGGGGCTCATCCGTTCACTGCCTCCCGAGTCGCGCGAGTTGTTGAGGCTGAGATACCATGAACAATTGTCGCACCGAGAGATCGGCGCCTTGGTGGGAGTGGGGGCGGTTACGGTGAAGGCCCGCCTTGCTCGTGTGCGTCAGCGCTTGAAGAGTCGCCTGGAACCTCTGGCCCGGGAGTGGATGCAGCTTCGCGATGAACTGTTCTGAAACCAAACGACTGATCGTTCTGCTCGAGAGTGAGCTGGATCTCCGTGAGAGAGAGATCCTCCTCAAACACCTGAAGCAATGCGACGCGTGCCGGGCCCGCTGGGACGAGATCACTGCCCAGCAGGAATTGCTCGCGGAAGCCCTGAGACCGGAGCCAGCGCGTGACCTGGCGGACCGGGTCATCGCCAGGCTTCGACGCAAGAACGATTGAGACCGAATTCGACTCGGGTTCCGTGGAACGCCTCGTTCCCGGGACCGACCCAGGCGCGGCATGCGATAAGGATGAAAACCATGTTCGTGCAACGATTGTTCTGCGGTGTCTTCTCCGCCCTCGTCCTCCTTAGCTCTTGGGGGACCGCCACGGCGCAGGATGACGCGAAAAGCATGCTTCAGGTGGCTCGCAAGCAGGAGTCCATGGCTCGAGGCAAGAAGGGCGAGGAACGGGAGCGGATCCTGCGAGAAGCCTGTGTCATCTATCGGAAGGTCCCCGAGACCTGGCCGGAGTCCACCGGGGAGTGCGCTCGAGCCTGGCTGGCCTTGGGTCGGCTGAATGCTCGGCTGAAGGATGGGAAGTCGGCGCGGGAAGCCTATGAAGCCGTGGTGGACTCAGACGCCGCGGCCAAGATGAAGATCCAAGCTCTCGAGGGATTGGCGGGACTGGCACGCAGGGCGAAGGATTGGAAAGGCGCGCTGGAGCTGCTCCAGTCCATTGTCTCCGGCTACCCCGATCACCCGAGATCCGTCGCCTCCGCTCTTCTCGCCCAGGGGAAGATCTATCGCCGGACGAAGAAGTGGCAAGCGGCGATGGCGAAAGCGGAGAAGGTCCTTTCCACCTTTCCCACGCTGTGGAGGAGCAACGTGGCGGCGGCGGATCTCGCCCTGGGAGTCCTCACGGACACCCGCCACTGGCCGGAGGCGATCGCCAAACTCGCCGAGTATGACCGTCTCTTGGAGAAACGGTTTCAAGGGGATGAAGCCTGGCCCCGCGTTCAGGCTGCGATGGCGAAAATGAGGGGGAGGAGACGTCTCACTCCGCTGCCCCTTTGAGTCCCTGCGTCGCCGTCGGTGCTCCGACGGCGACGCCAATTCAACTCCTTGGACTCAGTACGACCAATTCTCTTGATTGGCCCGCATTTCGAGACTGTATTTCGGCGTGTGCTCGTACTCTTGGCCCGTCTTGCGTTTCCAAGCCAGCGCGGGGACGTCGAGCAGACGTTCGAATTCCATTCCGGCCGGCATGGCGGTCGGGTCCGAAAAGACGCCGGCATAGGCCTCGCGGCCGCTCGCCACCACCACGCATCGACAATAGAGGAAAAGATCCTCGAATTGGCCGGATACCCCCGCATGCTGGGCCCAGGCCTCTCCGTCCAGGTCATAGAGGAACTCGCTCATGAGATCGTCAAAGGCCGTGATCTCTTGCTCGGGCAATGAAGCCAGGGCCTTGATCAAAGGTTCCGTGACGGGATCCGCCTCGCCGTCCTCGACCTCGGAGTCCAAGGCCTGGGCATCCAGAAGAGTGATGAGAGCCCAGAATTCGTCTTTCGTCATGGTGGGATTCTCGCCTCGAGCGGAGATGGGGACAACCCTGGGACCGCGACGGACTCAGAGAACGTCGGCGACGATGGCGAGGGCGATGGAGCCCATACCCGTGACCGTCTGCGGGCTGCCCACGGGCGTCAGTTGTCCGGTATTGTCGTCGATCGTGAAGACGCGGACCGACCCGACCCCGCTGGCGTTGAAATCCGTGACGTAGACGTAGTCCGACCTGGGATCGACGGCGATGGCTCGGGAGTCCCCGCCCACGGCGAGGGGTGTTCCAACCTGTGTGAGAGCGCCCGTCACGGGATCGATGGTAAAGGCTCGCACATCCCCCGCCGTACGATTGACCACGTAGGCGTAGTTCCCGAAGGGTTCGACGGCCATGCCGAAAGGCTGAGAACCCGTGGTGGTGATCGATGAGGACGTGAGGGCGCCCGTGGCGGGGTTGGCGTCGTAGACGTAGACGTCGCTCGTCCCCCGATTGACCACGTAGAACCACTTGCCGGTGGGGTGGACCGCGATCCAGATGGGAATGA
>DRQF01000245.1 GCA_011369445.1 Planctomycetota bacterium
ACCGAGCGACGATGGAGTGAACTCCGGGGGCTGATGGAGGCCGGCCGGGCCGAGGAGGTCTATGACGCCTTGGTGGAGGAAGGGAATCGCTTCACATCGCAGCCCGACTTCCGCAGACTCGCCGAATGGGCCGTGGGGAAGGTGGCGCCAGTTCGGGCCCGCGATCTGTTCCTGGGGCGAATCCAGATCGCGCGGTATCCGGGACTGACCTCCCTGCGGGCGACCCGCTCCCAGGAAGCGCGATCCCTCTTGGCGCTGCCGCTTCCTCCCCATCCGGATCTCGTGGCTCAAGCCCTCTACGCCCAGGTGATCGGGTGTGTTCCCGCGGATTCAAAAAAAGCCCTCGTGGCTTTGGATCGCCCGGAATGGCGCGAGCTTTCCAGGTCCGAGCCCCTGCTCCAAGAACTCAGGGCGACGGCTCAGGCGACTCTGAGCGATTGGGAGGGCTCCAGGGCGACCCTGCGCGGCATGGCGCGGAAGGTCCCTGACGACGTCCACCTCATTCTCGAATCCATGCGACTCAAGTCCGGCTACAATTACCCCCCGGGCGGCGGCCCGAAGGGGACGGGCGCGGTCGACGAGAGAAGACTTCGTCAATGGCTGGAAACCCTGGGGAAGGAGCTGGGGAGGGATCGCGTTCCGGACGGGATCGTCTCCGCTCACGCCATCATCGCGGTGATGTTGCACGAGCCTCTCCCCGCCATCGCCGATCTCGAGCGTTTGAAGGCCCCGTGGCCCCCCCGGGACCAGGAGGATCTGGCATGCCATTTCTACCTTGCAACCCAGCTCATTTCCGCCGGCGTGGCGGGCGGGGGGAAGGCCCGCGCTCAGCGGAGATTGGGCGTCATGAAGGCCCGTCTCCTGCTCAACCGCTATCCTCTCCTCGGCCCAGAACTGGCGAAGCGGATCTACCTCGCTTCGGCCGCGAACAAGGCGGGCTTGGTGCCGATCTTCGAGGAACTCTATAAAGGACGGCGCCGGATTCTGGGGAAGACGCTGACACAGCATTCTCTCTTGTCCGTGGTCCATGACTCTTTTTGGGGCAATGACCCTCCCACCGGGGAGAGGATGTACCGATTGATGGAAAGCGCGTGGCCGGACCTGGAACCCGAGGCCCACCGCTATTTCTTCCAGGCGACCGTCTACGTCGCGGCGATGGAGACGGAATATTCGGATGGCTTGGACACCGAGACCCGTCGGGCGCGCTATGAGGACGCCCTCGAGATCCTGGGGCGTATCCCCGACGACGATCCGAACTACGCATGGGAGAAGAGGTTTCAGACCTTCCAGGCCCGGGTTCGTCTCTGGACGCTGAAGACCCCGCCGAAGGAAGAGGAAAAGGCCCAATTGCTGGAGACCGCGGAGGAGTTGGGAGGTCTCATCGACGACAACGTCGAAGACCCCTCCTTGAGAGTCGGCTACGTGCGCCAGCTCGAAGATTACGTAAAACTGTTGGAGTCGCCGTAGTCACGGAGATTGCGGAGTCACACGGGTCCCCAGAAGAGGAGCTGCCAACCATGTCACTTCCCCCCCCTCCCGGCGCCGGCGCCGGCCCGATCACCGGCGATGGCACGGGTGACGTCATCGTCGCCGTGAATCTCACGGACATGGACGACTCCCGGATTCCGTCTTTCACTCGGACCTCCACGGATTATCCGGTCGTCGAGGTGACCGGCCATGTTCGCAGCACCATCACGGTGCGCTGCGATGGCGCCACCCCGGCCACGGTTTCGCGGGATCTGACGAAGGCGGAACGACAGGCCATCAACGTGGACCCCTATTCCACCACGTTGACCGTAACCGGGTTCACGAGCCTGCCGTCCAACCCCACGTTCGACGTCACCTTCGCGGCGGCACTCGAGATCGTGCCCGGGGCCGGTCAGCCCCCCTCGGACACGGGCAGCCAGACGGCCACCTATTCCGGAGGCTACTCCTCTTGAGCGAGAATCCCTGGACCCTGGAGGAGGGGCGGCTTGCCCTTGTCACCTGGAACCTGAATTCCGTCCGCGTTCGCACCCCGCGGCTCATCCGATTCCTGAAGGAACACCGCCCGGATGTTCTTTGCCTGCAGGAGCTGAAGGCCGAGGCCTCCGATTTTCCCTCGGCGCAGGTGAAGGAGGCCGGATACGAGGTCGAGATTCTGGGTCAGCGCACCTACAACGGCGTGGCCGTTTTGTCGCGGGGCCCCATCGTGCGCAAAGCGGAGGGGTTGGGCGATCCTTCCCTCGACGGTCAGGCCCGGTTTCTCGTCGTGGAAACACTGGGCCTTCACGTCGCCTCCGCCTACATGCCCAATGGTCAGTCCTTGGAATCGGAAAAGTACGCCTTCAAGCGCGCCTGGCTGGATGGACTGAACTCCTGGCTGCGAACGAGCCCGCTCGCCCGAGAACGTTTCCTCCTCCTCGGAGACTACAATATCGCCGCCGATGACCGGGATGTCGCGAACCCGGATTCCTGGGAGGGGAGCGTTCTGTACAACGACGCGATGCGCGCCGTGGTGTGGGAAGGGTTCCGCGAAGGCGGGCTCTTCGACCTGTTTCGCGTGGGGGAGAAGCGACCGGGGATCTACTCCTGGTGGGATTACCGCAATCTGGGCTTTCCCAAGAACGACGGTTTGCGCATCGACCACGTCTTCGGGACGGAGGATCTGGTCCCGCTTGTCCGCAGAGGTTTCGTGGATCGGGAGGAGCGCAAGGAGAAGAGTTGTCCGGAGGGAACGAAGCCCTCGGACCATGCTCCCTTGGGCGTCGTGATCGATCCCGTGGAAGCCGCGTGACATGGGGCGTGTCGCGTCGTGGAAGACGATCACGGATCGACTTGTTGCGGATGTGGAAGCTCTGAGTTTCCAACCGCCGGTCGCGGTCGTCTACAACCCTCTCGTCTACGCCAGACGGCCCTTCGACGCCTATTTGCGGCGCTGGGGACGGGGGACGAAGGAGATTCTCCTGCTCGGAATGAACCCGGGCCCGTTCGGCATGGGGCAGGTCGGGGTCCCCTTCGGTGAAGTCCACCACGTGCGAGATTTCTTAGGCGTTCGAGGACCCGTCACGAAACCGACCCTCGAGCACCCGAAGCGGCCGGTCCTCGGTTTCGACTGTCCACGGAGCGAGGTGAGCGGACGGCGCCTGTGGAGCTGGGTGAGGCGCCGTTTCGAGACGCCCGAACGGTTTTTCGAACGTTTTTTCGTCCTCAACTACTGCCCCCTCATGTTCATGGAGGAGGGAGGACGGAACAGAACGCCGGACAAGCTCGCCAAGGCCGAACGGCAGCGCCTTTTCGCCGCGTGCGACCATGCGCTCCGGCAGGCCGTCGAGCGGCTTCAGCCCCGCCTCGTCGTGGGAATCGGCCGTTTTGCCCGCACACGGGCCGAGGAGGCTCTTTCCGACTTGGCGCTCGATTTCGGAAGCCTCCCCCACCCGAGCCCCGCGAATCCCGCGGCCAACCGGGGGTGGGACGACCTCGCCGATGCCGCCTTGGCACTCTGGGACGCAGATTCCCCGGTCTCCTGAGCCGGTTCGCCTCCTCCAACCCGTCGTGTAAGATGAGGGCATGCAGCGCACCCACCGCATCCTTCGTCACCCTCCCGGTTCACGGGCCATCGATCGCGCCGCCATGGAGAACCTCCGGTACATCCGGGAGACCATGGACCGCTCCCGGCCCTTCACGGGCGTTCCCGGTTGGGGAGGGGTGGCCATGGGGGCCACGGCTCTGATCGCCGCCTGGATCGCATCCCATCAAACGTCCGAAGTGGTGTGGATGGGCGTGTGGTTCGCCGAGGCCGTCGTCGCACTGAGCCTCGGCGCCGCGGCGATGGTCCTCAAGGCGCGGCGTTTTCGAGTCTCTCTTCTGAGAGGGCCCGGACGCCGATTCCTGTTGGGGCTGGGTCCGTCCATCCTCACAGGCGCCATCCTCACCGTCGCTCTTTATCAGGCGGGGGATCTGGAACTTTTGCCCGGGATGTGGCTTTTGCTCTACGGTGCGGGTGTCGTCACCGCGGGCGCCAGCAGCGTCCGCGTCGTACCTTTCATGGGGTTGTGCTTCATGATCCTCGGTGCGGCCGCGTGCTTCACGCCCGCCGCATGGTTCAACGAGTGCATGGCTTTGGGATTCGGTGGTCTCCACTTGGTCTTCGGAATCTTGATCGCGAGGCGCTACGGTGGATAGATCGACCCATTCCTTGCGTTCCCGAGATCCCTCGCCGCCTCCCGTCGACGGAGTGGAGGCGGACTGGCGATTGGACGGTCTGGACAGGCTCATTCACGAGCGCGTGCGGTTGGGGATCATGAGCGCTCTTTCGGTCAACGATGCCTTGGCGTTCCAAGAACTGAAGGAGATCCTGGGCGCGACCGACGGCAATCTCAGCGTCCATGCGCGCAAACTCGAACAGGCGGGCTACGTGTCCTGCAAGAAGACGTTTTCCGGACGGACGCCACGCACCGAGTTCCGGCTGACCGAGGCGGGGCACGAGGCGCTCGAAGGTTACCTCGAGGCCATGGAGGCCCTGATTCGCCGCACCCGCCACGGGTGAATCGGAAACGAGCTCCTCAGGGCATCACGGTGACTCGGATGCGGGGGCTGAGATGGGTGAGGCCGATGGCCTGCGCGTAGAGGTTCTCCACTTTGTCGGAGAGCTCGGGCGCGGCAAGGTTGCGGCGTCCTCGCCCTGATGCATCCGTGACGACTCTGAGGCGCAACGGTCGATTGTTGTCACCCACGAGGATTCCTTCGGGCGCCAGCCAAGCATCGCCGGCGAAGTCCTGGAAGACCCCCGGCTCCTTCAACAGCCGTGTTCCGAACACGAACTGATAGAGACTCTCCGCTTCGCCACCCTCCACGCTCAGCGTGAGGGTATGATTCGACTTTGACCACGCGGCCCGGATGCGACAGTCCTTCAGGGGATCGGGGAGGGGACGCGTCTCCTCGACGAGTTCCATCCCGTCGAGGGCGAGGGTGGCGCCCTGGGCCAGGGGATCCTCGAAGATGAGCACCTCCCACCGATCGGCATGCAGGGGGATGCGCCAGGTGGCGGGACCCGGTCCCTTGTTGAAAATCAAGACCTTCGAGCGTTCGAGACCCAATCCTCGATCGAGGAGGAGATGCAACCGCCAAGGGTCGCCGTACTCCATCCCCGGCATCGCACCGCGCAAGACGAGTGTGCTCCTCTTTGGGAGCCTGGTCTCGACCACGTGGGTTGTGACCAGGCTCGTGGGCCGTTCGGGGCCGATGACGAGGTGACCGTCTTCCATGCCCGTGCGGCCGGGCGGGGCCAGCGTGTTCATGGGCCGATCGGGGAGCTCGGGGAACTCCTCGACGACCATGAGGCTCTCGTCGGCGCGACGCTCCCACGTCGCGAGCCCCCACACCCCGAGGGCGATCAAGGCCGCGGAGCCCACCGCGGTTCCCACTCGGTGCGCTTCGGCCCAGGCGCGCCATCGCCCGCGAAGAGGTGAGAGGTCCTGGAAGCGTGCATAGGCGTGGAGAGCCACGATGAGCCAGGCCGGATAGATGAGGTAGGCCGGGGCGAGATAGACCCCCACCTGCTCGAACCAATAGGTTTCGAGGAGCGCCACCAGCGCGGAGCGTCCCATCCAAAGGGTGAACAGGAGAATCTCGAGGCGAAACAGAGGATCCTTCCAGCAGCGCCGGACGAGACCCAATTGGGTGAGCGTCGCGACCAGGGCCAGGAGTGGAGCGGCCGAGAACAGGAGCCGGAGGAAAGAGCGGAGGCCTCGCAAGACGGCTCCTTTCTCGAGGAATCGCTGGTCCACACGAACCGGCAACGGCCCCACGGCCGTGGAGATCACGCCAAGGTCCTCTCGGTCCACGTCGATGAGGGGAAGTCTTGGCCCCGGGTCCACCCAGTGGTCGCGAAGCCTCCAGGTCTCAGCGACCTCGAAGGCCCAACGTCTCAGCGCGTGGGGAAAGAGCTTCGATCGAAGAGCGGGGATCTGAGAGGTCTGCCGGGCCCCGCCCGGCAACCGTCCGTCGTCGCAGGCCGTGTTGATCTCCCGGGCCAGCCGGGCGTAGAAGGCCCGGGCCGTCTTAGCGTCTTGGTGATAGCCGAGATGGGCGGCGGCGTCCCGCATTGCCCAGACGAGAAACTGCATCTTGCGGTTTCCGTCTCGGGCGAGCATGGGGGCGTTGCGCCAGGCCTTCGATTCCAATTCGGGGGCGAGTTCGGCGAAGGTGGGGCTGGCGGCGTAGAGCTTCGTGCGCAATTCGGCGCTCAAGGGCTCGAAGCGTCGCCACCGGGCCAAAGCGACGCGACGGAGGGCGGCGACCGCGGACACGAATGCGGGCTCCTCCAGCTCGTTCACCACCGCGACCCCGTAGACCGCTTCATTGCGTCTCTCCACCCAGCTCATGGCCGCCGGGACGGCGACGAGGGTGGGAACGGCCAGCAGGACGGCGAGGGCGAGGGAGGCAAGCCGACCGCGGCCTTCGTGCCGGAAGGTCAGGCTCCAGATGACGAGAGCGAGCAGGCCCCCGGGGAGCAGCCAGAGCACCGCTTCCGCACGTGTGAGCGCCGTCCATGCGGCGACGCCCCCGAGGAGCACTGCGACGGTGACGCGGTGGCTGTGACGGCATCGCGCGCACAGATGCCCGGCGAGCCCGGCGAGAATCAAGGTCTGATCGGCGTGAACCCCGTCTCGCACCAAGCGACTCGTGATCTCTCCGAAAATGACCGGGTGAAACAGGGTGGTCAGGTAGGCCGCGGCCGCGAGCGTTCGTGGGAATCCCAGCCGCAGCAAGGCGCTCAGAAGGATGAGGCAGGCCGCCACGTGGAGTAGGTCCTCGGCCCGGCGCCGGGTGAGACCCAGGGATCTCGCACCGGCCAGGAAGAAGGCGTACCCCGGGCTCTTGACCAAAATGTATTGGTCGTAGGACCCGAGCCATCGTCCCTCGACGAGCGCCGCCGTCTGCCGCGCGTGAACCATGTCGTCCGCCGTGTAATCCCTGGCCTGAAACGCCAGGTCGGAGCTGACGTGCAGCCGAACGAAGGCGGCCAGGAGTACGATCGCCAAGAGCGGCCATGCGGCGGGGCCGGGCCCCTTGCTCAGGAGTCCGTTCAAGCGGGACATGGGTCGCAATTCCTTTGATCAGCGCGGTGAGGATGCACCGTGGCCTCCAGGAGACGAAGAGATTCCAAGCCGCGTCCCGGGGGCGGGCCCCGCGCATCCTATCCCATGCCCGCGACCCCGGGAGGGCCCGGGGCGGTATGCGCGGCGTTCCCGGCGTGAGAACGCGGCCGACGATTCGCGGGGAAGCGTTACGCACCGGTGACGATTTCGCGTCGGCGGCAAGATGCCCGGGGCGACCCGGGAGGCCCGGAGACAGCTCTTCTCGGCCGAGCGGGCCCGCTTGGTCGGAGCATCAGTTCTTGCTCCGGAGAAGGCCTGCGGGCGGCACGGGGTCTGCAAGGAGCCCGGGAGTCGGATGGAGGCGAGCCAGTTCCGAATTCGTTCGGAACGACGGAGGACATCCCTCGCCTCCGCCCGACGCTCTCCACGAGAAATAGACCGAACCCGATCAAGTCTTCGCGTGCCTGCTGAAGCGCCAACGTGGTGGGCTGACGGTGTGACCGGGTTCGGTGATTGGTACGAGCCCTCGGGCTCGGTGGTTTTCCCTGGATACGTTCATGAGGCGTGGATGTTCCGAGAAATATGGAGGAGTCGGCCCCGAGGGATAGGATGCGCACGGGAGGTACACGTCCATGACCCGGCGATCGATTCGGAACCTGTTGATGCGATTTTCGCCCTGTGTGAAACACGCGGCCGTCGTTGGAATGCTGGCGCTCGGCGCTTGCGTGGGATTGGGAAACATGGGGGACGCGGGAGTCCACGGGCTGGCGGACGACGAGGCGGAGGTCTACATCGTTGGCCATGAATTCGACGCCGTCGTTGCGGCCGCCGTCAAGGAACTGGAGACGCGCGGGGAAGTCGTCTCGGCACTGCGAAAACTCGGCGTCATTCGCGGGACCGTGGAGGACACGGATGTGACGGTCCGGGTGGATCCGCCGCAGCGGGGGACGATTCGCGTCGTCGTCCAGGCACGAGGCGACCTGGGGCTCAGCCCACGGAGAAGCCTGGCGGCGGCCATGGCGCGAAGCCTCGAGCGAAGGCTTCCCTGACCCTGGTCCACTTTTCCTCCGGAGTCGACACGAACAGATGATGATCCCCTTTTGAGGCCGTGCATGAAGGGAGCCGGGCAGGCCGCCACGATTCTGGGACTCTTCGTCCTCAGTTTCGCCACCTTGGCGTTGGAGGTGATGCAGGTTCGCATCTTCTCGTACACCATGAACCATGGTTTCTCTTGGCTGGCCATTGGTCTCGCCATGCTCGGCTTTGGTGTATCGGGTACTCTCCTGACCTTTCAGAGGAAAGGGGTGAGGGAGGGGAGTTCCAGGGGCTTCGGAGGAGCGCTCCTCGGATTCGCGCTCCTCGTCGTCGGCGTCCATGCGGCGTTTGCAAGGCTGTCCCACCGCGTGAGCCCGGAGGATGGACTGAACCTCTTTTCACCGGCCGTTCTCGTCCTCTTGCTCTTCGTGGCCCCGTATGCCGTCGCCGGCTGGGCGACGGCCCGCGCCCTTTTCACCGGGGGCGCCTCGCATGTCGGGCGTCTCTACGCCGTCAACCTGGTGGGGGCAGCGCTGGGGTGCTGGGCCGTCTACCCGCTGCTGGAGCACCTGGGCGCCCCCCGGGCGCTCCTTCTTCTCTCTGGGGCCGCGGCCGCCGCGGCGATTCCTGCTCTGGGGAGTTGGGGAAAGAAGTGGGCGGGGATGATCGCGCTTTTGATGGTGGCTGCCTTGCCCTGGGCGCCCCATCTGTTCCCCTTTCGACCCGATGAGGCCGACCAGCTGTCGGCGGTGCGACGCGTCGCGCCCGGGGAGCCTGTCTCCGAGTTTCACCGCTGGGATCCGGTCGGTCGTGTGGATGTCGTCCGGTTCCCGGGAGAGTTCGGGCTTTTCGGTTCAGCCACGCCCTGCGCTTTCTTCAGCCAGGACGCCGGCGCGGGCTCCTTCATCGCCGATTTCGCAAGTCACCCGGACGCCGCGGATGATCTCGTGCGGGGAACCCTTTACGGATTGGCGGGACAGCTACGGCCGGCTTCGAAGGCGCTCGTCATCGGGCTGGGGGGTGGACCGGATCTCGTGGCTCTCCATCGTCTCGGAATGAAGCGGCTCGTGGGGTGCGAGATCAATGGCGCGGTGATCGAGCTTTTAGGAGACGTCTACCGGACGTCGCTGGGACTGCCCCCTCCCGGGGAACGGGGCTTCGAATTGGTCCACGCTGACGGTCGAAGCTACGCGGAGGCCCATCCGGGCGCGTTCGATGTCATCCAGATGACGGGCGCGGACACCTATGCCGCGGCCCCGGCGGGAGGTTCCGTGCTCGCGGAGAGCTATCTCTACACCGTCGAGGGATTCGAGGCGCTGCTCGGCGCCCTGTCGGCGGATGGGATTCTTGCCGTGACCCGTTTCTCTCAGGAGTCAGCCCGTGTCTTCAACACCGCGCGCGCGGCGCTCGTGCGTCTCGGCGTCGATGACCCGATGAGGCATCTCGCCTTGGTTCACCAGGGACCCCATGCCTATTGGGGGGCCGTGTTGGTCAAGCGCTCGCCGTTCACGGCCGATGAGATAGTGAAGCTGGACACCCTTTGCCGACAGAGTGTCGGGGCGGCGGCGCGATGCCGCATCCCGTTCTACGACGTCTTGGGATTCTCCTTTGCGACGCCGATGCGCCTCGCCTGGAGCCCGTTCTTGGGCGTGGACCTCGATGGGGCGGAGCGCCTGCTCGCCAAGGCGGGCTTCGATGTGTCGCCTGTCACCGACGATCGCCCTTTCTTCTTCCAGTTCGGGAGACTGGATGAACTTTCCCTTGCAGAACTCGGGCAGCGACTCGCAGGTTCCGACGTCGCGTTGAACCCCCATCAAGGGCGTCTTCTCGACTTCCTCGTGATCGCGATCCAGCTCACTCTCGTGGCCTTTGTGCTGGTCTTTCTCCCCGGAGCGTACCTGGGATGGCTTCGGGGGCCCTCGTCGCGACCTCTGAGGAGCGCCAGCCTCTTCGCCGCCCTCGGCGTGGGGTTCATGCTCATCGAATTGGGGCTCATGCAGAAGACGGGGCTTTTTCTCGGTCACCCCCAGCACTCCATCACGACGATTCTGTCGAGCCTCCTTTTCTTCTCCGGTCTGGGAAGTCTTCTCGCACGCCCTCTCGGAATGCATCGGGGAAGGAGAGTATGGGGGGCCATTGGGGGCATCGCCGTGTGGGTGGCCGCGTTCCACCTTCTCGGGGGAGAAAGTTTTCACCGTGGCCTCACTCTGGCGCCCCTGTCGCGTGTCGGCCGCTTGGTTGCCTGGGTGGCTCCGCTGGGGATTCTTCTCGGGCTTCCGTTTCCAGCGCTGATCAGTCGGCTGCGGGGCCGGCGGGCCGGCCTGGCCTGGGCGTCCAACGGCTTCGCCTCTGTCTGCGCTTCTCTCGTCGCCGTTCCCTTCGCCATGGGGGCGGGTTTCACTGCCGTCCTCTTCGCCGGCGTCGGCGCCTACTTTGTGGCCGGCCTCCTGGTGCCCCGCGACGACGCCTCGGACGAATGACGTGCGACGTCTCCCGAGCTCTTTGATGCTTTCGGGTAGACTCTGATTGATCGCCAAAGGTCCCGGAGACGAATCATGTATCCCCGCCTGTGCTGTGTCCTTTTCCTCTCCGCTTGTCTATCTGCTCAGGATCGCCCCTGGATGCCGGTGACCGTGACGGTGACGACCGGGAGTGTCGTGCTGGATGTCTCCGCGAAGACAGGGGACTGCCTTTTCGTCGTGAGTTTGGCTGAGGGGATGGGCTCGAATCCCGTGGGCCTCGATCGAGGGACGCTCGGTGCGGCGCGGATCGTGCGGTTCCAACGGGTGGGAAGCCAGGTCTACCTCGTTCAGAAGAACCTGAAGTATCGTGCTGACGCCTCGGAGGATGACGGGAAGGCCGCGGTCGACGCATCGTTTTCCCGAAGCGTTCTGTGGAGCGGTCCCTTGCTTTCCAACTCGACGCCGGACCATTGGTTCGTGGACGTGAGTTCTCTTTTGACGATGGATCTCGAGGGCTGGGGAAGGACCCTTTCTCGATCGTCGAAGAAGCCGTTTCGACTTGCGTCCGATCTCTCATTCGTCGAGACCGACTCCTGTCGCGCTCTCGATCTCAACACGGAGCTGGAAGCCACCCTCACGTTTCGATCCGACGATCCCGGTGGAGAGGCCGCCGCCACGACGCCCGACCCGACGCGAGTGAGTCTCCGCCAGCACGTCACGCTCGCACGATTGCCAGGAGAGGGATTCGAGCGCCGCGCGTTCGATCCCCGCTGCGGCAGTTTCGCAATCTCGTATGAGGACATGACCGCGCCTCTCGGGGCGCCGACGACGAAGGGGTGGATTCTCCGGCATCGTCTGGAGAAAACCGTTCCGGGACCCGCCCCCTCGAAGGTGAAGGAGCCCCTCGTCTACTACGTCGACCGGGGTGCGCCCGAGCCAATTCGGTCCGCCTTGATCGAAGGGGCCTCCTGGTGGGCCGAGGCGTTCGAGGCGGCCGGGTACCTGGAGGCCTTCAAGGTGGAGGTCCTGCCCGAAGGCGTGGACCCGATGGATCTTCGCTACAACGTCATCCTCTGGGTTCATCGGGCGACGCGCGGGTGGTCCTACGGCTCGAGCATCGTCGACCCGCGGACGGGGGAGATCCTCAAGGCTCTCGTGCGGCTGGGCTCTCTCAGGGCTCGACAGGACTACACCATAGCCCAGGGCCTCTCCGGGGCGGCGGGGACGTACGAGGGAGATCTGGCTCGAGACATGGCCTTGGCGCGCATCCGACAGTTGGCGGCCCACGAAGTGGGGCACACCTTGGGTTTCGCGCACAACTTCGCCGCCAGTGCGGCCGGGCGGGCGTCGGTGATGGACTATCCCGCACCATGGGTCACCCTGACCTCCGACCGGACTTTGGATTTCTCGCAGGCGTACGCGCGAGGAATAGGACCTTGGGACGTGTTCGCCTGCCGCATGGCGTATGGAATCCCATCCCCGAACCAGTCCGTCGGCGCGATGCGGGAGGCTCTCGTCAGAGAAGCGCGCCAGCAAGGACTGGTCTTTATCAGCGACCCCGACGCCCGCGCCTTGGACACGGGGCATGCCCGTGCGAGTCTTTGGGACAACGGGCGGGAGCCCGTGAAAGAGCTTCGTAGGGTCATGGAGGTTCGCCGGGTGGCGCTTGCCCGGTTCAGTTCCGGTGTGCTTCCCAAGGGACGCCCCCGCTCGGACCTGGAGTTTCCTCTCGTTCCCCTCTATCTCCATCACCGTTATCAGTTGGGCGCCACGGCCAAGCTCCTGGGAGGAGCCATCTACGAATACGGCCTGACCAAGGGTGCGGCGGCCCCTTGGACTTGGGTCGACGCCAAGCAACAAAGGGCTGCTTTGCGCGCCATCCTCGATGCGCTGAGCGTGAGGGCGTTGAGCTTCCCTGAGCCACTTCTTCGAGAGTTGCCCCCCGTTGCCTTCGGTGCCGGCTCGGCCGGGGAACGGTTTCCCCGTCGGACGGGGAGGTTTTTCGACCCCGCTTCCGCGGCGGAAACCCTCGTGACCACCATCCTGGACCTTCTCATGGCCCCCGCGCGTTTGGAGCGCATGGCGTTGCAACACGCGCAGAGAGAAGAACTCCCCGGGGCGGACGAACTCCTTTCGGCGCTATCGAAGACTTGCCTCGATGCTCCGGATGAAGTGTATGAGGGCATGGAGGGGCTGCTTGCGCGCATGCGTCGGACACTCTTCGTTCGCACCCTGATCGAGCTGGACGAGAGGGTCTCCCTGTCCCCCGAGTTGGAACTCGTGGTGTGGGGACGGCTCGCGGCGGCCGAGGCATCCCTCGGGCGACTCGCGGGGAGCGTCCTTGCGCCCAAGGTTCGCTCGCAGGTGGTGGCTTTGGGGGAAGAGATCCGTCGACACAAAGAAAAAAGGGACTCCCGTGTCCGAAAACGGCTTGCCGTCCCGCCGGGATCACCCATCGGTCAGCGATAGCCGGCTTTCGCGGGGGCGGGCCGCCGCGTATCGTGCAGTCCTGTAGGATTCGTTCGAGGGACACCGTGCCAAGACTCCAGATCCGATTATGGCTCCTTCTCACGCTGTTTGCCGCGCCGATGAACCTGGTCGCGCAAGGAGAAGGGGAACCGTCGAAAGCGCCCGCCGTCCCATGGGGGGGCATGGCGCTCGACGAACGCCCCCTGCCGAAAACGGCCGCGGAGGCGAAGACTCTTTTGGCCAAGGCCAGAAAGGAGCGGGATCGCATCGACGCGAAGAACCCGCTCCGGGCGCCTTTGGACCGGCAGGTGAAAGCGCTCGAGAACCTGGTCGCGACCCTGGAGGCCCTGGAAAGCCTGGAATCCCGCAAGAGTGAGCTCGGGCGCCAGCGTGAACGGCTGGCGGCCGAGAAGGCCGCCCTCGAGAAAAAACTGAAGGGCCCGCCTGAGCCCGCCCCGTCCCGGGTCACCGAGTCCATGCTGCTGGAAGCCCGTAGCAAGTCCGAAGCGGCGCGGGCCGAGTTGGACCGCGCACAGGGGGCGTATCTTCGCGCCCAAACCCAGATGTCCGGGTTGGGAGCCGCCATCGAGGCCGCCCAGTCCGCCGTCGATGCCGCGGCGAAGACCCTGCAGCAGACCGAAGCGACCTATTCGTCGAAGACATCGGCTGCGGGCGTGGATGCGGCGGAGCTGGCGGTCCTTGCGGAAGATGTCTACGCGAAGAGACTCGACCACCACCGCCTTCAGATGGAATGGACCCTGAAGAACCGCCAACGCGATCTGGCACTGCCGGATCTCGAGGTGCAGGTGGCCGCCTTGCAAAAGGACGTCGCTGACCTGAAAGCGAAGCTGGCCGCTCGACGGGTGGCCACTCTCGAGAGCGTCGATCGGAAGGTGCGCGAGGAGGCTTTGGCGCGCGCTCTCGAGAATCGAGACAAGGTGGCCGCCTGGATTCAGGAAGTTCCCGATTTCGAGCGCCCCTATTTCGAGGCGCGTGTTCGCCTGTTGGATCTCGAGGCCGAGGCCGCCCGAGCCCGCTTGAAGCTTGCCGACTGGACGAAGGAAACGGGGCCGGAAGGTAATGTGGGCATTGCCCAGGCTACGACGGAGTTCCAAGCGCAGCTCATCGAGGAGCAAAAAAGGGAGCCGGAGGCCTCCGTATTTCCCGAAGAGGCGGACGAGTTGCGGCGGGAGTTGGAAAAGGCGAAGAAGGCCGAGTCCGTCTTTCGAGCGGCCCGGAAGGATCTGCGGGGACAGCTGAGTTGGGCGCGACGTCGCCTGCACGGTTCGGGCGATGTCGATGAGGGGGTCTTGGGTGCCCTGGACGAGGCCTTCGCCGCATGGAAAAAGAGGACCGACAACGGTCGCCTGAGCCCTCGGAGGCCTCGCTGGGGCGAGCCGCCACCTGTCGATGAAGCAGCCTGGAAGAGTCTTCGTGACGAGTTGTCTCAGGTCGTGCGCCTGCGACGCGAGAACCTCGTCAAACTCCAGGACACACTCACGCCCGAACTGTCGCGCCTCAGAAAACTGCAGGACCAAGCCGAGTCCAACCGATTGGCGATTGCCCGCCGTCTGCTCTGGAGTCGGGAAGCCAGCCACATTTCGATGGACTCCATCGAGGAGGCGATCGACGATGCCGGGTCCGCCGTGGACGCCCTGGACGAGATTCCGGGGCGGGTCGGGACGCGACTGAAAGCTTTCGTCGTCGACCCGGCCCAGCGCGGCCGTGTGATCTGGGGTGGGATTGCTCTGTTGGTCCTGATCCTGGGGCTCGTTTTCGTGCACCGCAAGATGCCCCAGACGATCGATTTTCTCGAGCACCAGAAAGGTCGGCTAGGGATCGGGAGCTTCCTGGCTCTCGTTTTGAGGCGCACCGATTTCAGCCTCATGATCGCCCTCGTTTTCGTGGGTCTCCCCTGGGCCTTGGGGCTCACGCGGGACGTCGTCGGTGTGATGGCGGCTCTTTTTCTGAGCCCGTTTCTCTATCGGTTGGGCCGGGTGATCCTGGACGTCCTCCTCGTCGACAGGGAAGGCGATCCCCGCTTCATCCAGGTCGACGACGACTTGGCCCGCATTCTCGAAAAATCCGGCAAGACGCTTTTGAATCTGGCCGTGGTTTTCGTGCCGGTGGGTGTGCTTTTGGAAGCGGCGGGGTATGACCGCCGGAACCCAGGTTTCGTGGAGCTGTGGTGGCTCGTCTACAAGGTCGTCTCGCAGCTCGTGCTGTTGTTCACGGTGTTCCGTCCCGTCGTCGTGCGCCGACTGATTCGCGGCGACAACGTGGTGGCCGCCAGCTTCAGAAACTGGATCCTGCTCGGCTATCCCCTCATTCTCGGGGCGTTCCTTTTCGTCTTCGTGCTGGGAAGCCTGCGATACAAGGTGGCGGAATCCTTCTTCGCCATTCTCTTCGCGAAGACCTTGGCGGCCCTCCTCGCGGGATACGTTCTTTACCGATTCCTCCTCCGACGATTCTTCAGGACGAAGGATCTGAATAGGAAACTCAACCCGGACGACTTCGAGAAGAAGGACGAGTATCTGGAAGAGGGACGCAAGCTGTTTCTCGACCGGTTGCTTCGCCTCGCCCTGCGCGTCGTCGTCTTCGGAGTGGTGTTCTTTTTTCTCTACCGGATCTGGTCGCCCCTCGGATTCGATTGGCTGAACGTACCCCTGTCCTCGGACGGCGAGGGCTTGACTCCGTTGGGAATCCTTCGGGCCCTCTTTGCAATTCTCGTGACCGTGGTCGTTGTGCGCACGCTGCGTCAGTACCTCATCTTCTTCGTCGCACCGCGAATGAAGCTGGACCAGGGACTCAGCTACACGATGGTGACATTGAGTTCCTATTTCGTTGTCGCGGTGGGTCTCATCATCGCCCTCAGAACGCTGCGCGTGAGGGGAGAGCAGATTGCCGTCGTGATGTCGGCGCTCATGATCGGCGTCGGATTCGGCTTGCAGTCCATCGTCAAGAACTTCGTTTCGGGGCTCATCCTTTTGGTCGAACGACCTGTTCAGGTCGGTGACCGCATCGAGGTGGGCGACAAGAGCGGCGTCGTCGAGAAGATCACCCTTCGCGCCACCTCCGTGATGACATGGGACGGTGTGGGAATCGTCATTCCGAACGAGGAGATGATCGGGAGCAAGCTCGTGAATCAGTCCCTCGGTCGCCCTCGGCTGAGAGCGAATCTGCTCTTCGGCGTCTCCTACTCCGCGGACGTTCAGAGAGTGCGAGCGCTCGTCAACGAACTCGTGTCGTCGCATGGCTTGGTGTTGAAGCGACCGTCTCCGGAGGTCTTTTTCATCGGGTTCGGGGACAACTCCCTGGATTTCCGTGTGGTCTACTGGACGGCGATTGGCACCCATCGCGGGCGCGTCGCGAGCGATCTTCGGTTCGCGATCGAGGCGGGTTTCCGCCGAGAGGGGATCGAGATCCCATTCCCGCAGCGGGACTTGCATCTGAGAAGCGTCGACGACGATGCGGCGCGGACGATGCGCGGCGAGTCCGGGGGACGCGACGAGGAGGCGGGCTTGACCGGCGCGGAGGAAGGCGCCGAATGAGTCAGGTGCTTGGTCTGGATCTGGGCGGGCTGGGCCTCAAGGCCGCCCTAGTGGATCCCGTGCAGGGCACGGTCGACAAGACCTGGTCTCAACCGCTGGAGGCCCGGGACGTGAAGACGGTTGAGGACCTCATCCTCCTTACCTGCCATGAGGCGGGCACCCCGTCGGCCATCGGCCTCGCGGTTCCGGGCGCCGTGAGCCGGGTCGGAAGGAGGGTCGTCCGTGCCGCCAATTTTCCCGACTGGCCCGCGCACATGGATTGGGGGACACGTCTCAACGAAGCTCTTGGCGTTGCCGTCTTCGTGGAGAACGATGCCGCGCTATTCACCTACGGGAACTGGCGACACGGCGTGGCGACCGGTTTGAGGAGCGTTCTCGGGGTGACGCTCGGAACCGGTGTTGGCGGGGGGCTGGTCTGCGGGGGCGATCTGTGGCGAGGGCACCGGGGATTCGCGGCCGAGGTGGGTCATGTCCTTTTCGAGGCGGACGGCGTTCCGTGCGGGTGCGGCGCGAAGGGGTGCCTGGAGCAGTACGCCTCCACGCTTTTTCTGCTGCGTGCTACGGCCGAGGAGGCGCCCGATCTGCTCTCCGACGTGCCCGTGAGTGCGTCCGGCCGCGTGCTGGCCGAAAAGGCAAGAGCCGGCGACGAATTCGCGATGGATCTGTTTCGAAGGTTGGGAAGGAACCTGGGGTGGGGTCTGGCCGGAGTTCTGAACGTGGTGGATGTCGAAGGGCTCGTGCTCGGGGGCGGACTCGTGGGGGCGAAGGACTTGTTCGAGAAGGAATTCGACGCGGCCCTACGAGAGCGGGCCTACGCTTTCACCGGCGAACCGCCGGTCGTCCGTTGGGCGGTCAATCCCCATCAGGGTGCCGTGGGCGCGGCCTTCTACGCCTGGGATCAGAAGAACAGCTCTTCCTGAATGCCGCCCGATGCATCCTGCCCTCGGGGAGGACGAAACGCCTTCGTGTTTGGCTTGGGGAGCGGTTTGTCGAGCCCCAGCCTTCGGGCGTGGATCTCGAACAGATGGGCCGTGAATTGGGCGCGGACCCCTTCGCCGCGAAACCTTCGACCAAAGCGATCGTCGTTCAGGCGGCCTCCTCGTGTGTCGGCCAGAGCATGAAGGATCTTGGTGGCGCGGGCGGGGCGATGCCGCTCCAGCCATTCGCGAAAGAGTCCCTCGACGGCGCCAGGGAGGCGAAGCAGCATCCACGAGGCTCCCCGGGCGCCTGCCTTCGCCGCCGCTTCGAGAATGGCTGGAATCTCCTCGTCGTTCAGACCTGGAATGACAGGGGCCACGAAGACCTGGACGGGGACACCGGCCTGCGTGAGCTCGCGGATCACCTGCAGGCGCTCCGTCGGGGCGGAGCCACGGGGTTCCAGATCTCTCGTCAGGGTCTTGTCCAGGCTGGTGAGGGAGACGGCGACCGTGACGGCCCCGTGGTCCGCGAGGTCTCGTAGGAGGTCGATGTCGCGGAGGATGAGGCGAGACTTCGTCACGATCGAGATGGCCTGGCGGGCCTCGGCGAAGACTTCGAGGGAGCGGCGCGTGATGCCGAGGTTTCGTTCCACGGGCTGCCATGCGTCGGTGGCTCCGGAAACAGAGACGATGTCACCCTGCCACTTGGGGGAGCGCAACTCTCGGCGCAGAACCGTCGGCGCTGCGATTTTCGCGAAGATGCGGGACTCGAAGTCAAGTCCTGCGGAGTGGCCGAGCCGCTCGTAGTCCGCGCGGGCGTAGCAGTAGATGCAGCCGTGCTCGCAGCCGCGATAGGGATTGAACGTCCAGCGAAAGGGGAGGTCGGGGGATCGGATCGGATTGAGGACCGTACGACAGTGGTCCTCGATGACCTCGGTGGCGAGTCGAAAACCGTCGGGGTGACGGTTTGCGAGCTCCTCGAGATGGGACGGGTCCGCTTCGAGGGATCGACCCTCGAAGCGGTTGGCCGGATTCGACCCGGTGCCGCGTCCTCGGGGTCCGGGGGGACCCTTCATCGGAGCGTGTCCGGTTGACGAGGCATCGGGTCAGAGGTTCTCGTTGGCGAAGTCCCAGTTGACGAGGTTCCAAAACGCCTCGATGTACTTGGGGCGCGCGTTCCGGTAGTCGATGTAGTACGCGTGCTCCCACACGTCGCAGGTGAGGATCGGTTTGGCCCCGTCTCGAATCGGGCAGCCGGCGTCGTGGGTCGAGGTGACTTCGAGCTTGCCGTCGGCGTTCTTGACCAGCCAGGCCCAGCCGGACCCGAAGTGGCCGCCGGCCGCCTTCGTGAAGGCGTCCTTGAAAGCGTCGAAACTTCCGAAGCTCTCGTTGATGGCGTCGGCGATCGCACCCTTCGGAGTCCCGCCCCCGTTGGGAGAGAGACACTTCCAGTAGAAGGAATGGTTGAAGTACTGGGCCGCCTGATTGAACAGCCCGCCGTCCGCCTTCTTGATGATGTCATCGAGGGACGCCTCCTCGAATCCGGAGCCGGGCAGCATGGCATTCAGTTTGTTCGTGTAGGCGGCGTGGTGCTTGCCATGGTGGTACTCCAGCGTCTCGGCGGAGATGTGGGGAGAAAGTGCGTCCTTGGCATAGGGGAGTTCAGGAAGTTCGTAGCTCATGATTGTTTCGTATCCTTCTGTCTTCTGGTGACTTGCGTGTATCACTCTCGACGACGCGTCGGCCTCGAGGGGCCGGGGTCCGCCGCTTCCACTCGATCCTAAGATCCCGTGCGGTCGATAGGAAGAGGGGGCCTGGCGCCCCGTGAAGAGGAGAGGGATCATGTCAGCAAGCCACCCGCCCCGGGTGTCCGTCGTCATTCCGTGCAAGGACTACGGGCGATTCTTGGTCGAGGCCGTCCAGAGCGTTCTCAATCAAGGCATGTCCGAGTTGGAAGTCATCGTCGTGGATGACGGGAGCGCGGACGAGACCGCCGTCCGCGCCCGCGACCTCCAGCGCTCCCTCGGGGAGGCAAGAGACGGGGCGCCGTCTTTCAGACTGATCTCCCAGGAGTGCTCGGGACAACCGGCAAAGTCGCGCAACCGAGGAATTGCCGCCGCCCGTGGGCGATACGTCCTCTGCCTCGACGCGGATGATCGGCTGGAGCCAGATTCCCTGGCGCCTCTCGTGGCCTGCCTCGACGAGGACCCGGAGGTGGGGATCGCCTACGGCGACCAGAGGAACTTCGGCGAGCGGGACGGATTCGAGGCCCATCCGGAATACGATGGACGTCGCCTGACCCTGTTCAACTTCATCCCTCCGGCGTCTTTGTTTCGACGGACGCTCTGGGAGGCCGTCGGAGGGTTTCGGACGAACGTTGTCGGCTACGAGGACTGGGACTTCTGGGTGGCCGCTCTCGCCGCGGGGTTCAGGGGCAAGCACATCCCCGGAGTCGTGTGGAACTATCGCCACCATGGCGACGGGCTCTACGCGCGTCAGGTTTCCCGCGACCGGGAACTCAAGGCTCGAGTCGTTCTGAATAACGCCTCTCTCTACGGACCGTTACAGATTCGGTGGGCCGAGGCCGTCATGGAGGGCGAGGCGTGGGCCGTGGAATTGGCGTCGCCCTTAGGGGTCGTTCCCCAGTTTCGAGGAGACGACCCGCCGCCCCTTCCCGAACCGCTGATTGTCGGCGGCGCTCTCGCTGGTTCCGTCAGCGCCCCGGCTGGGAACGCGCGCCCCGTGCCACCGCGGCGCATCCTGTTCACGATGTATGGATGGGAGGAGGAGGGGGGAGGAACGATTCTTCCCCGCGGCATCGCCAAGGCCCTTCAACGTCGAGGGTATTCCCTGGGGGTGATCGTCACATCGGCCAAGCCGATGGAGGGAAGTCCGCCGTACCACGTGACCGAGCGGGAGGACGAAGGAGTTCGAATCTTCGAAGTCCACAACAGACCCGCAATCTTCGCCGACCCCACACGTCCTGGGTTGGAGTGTGACGACCCTCGCATGAGGTCGGTGGTCCAACACCTCGTCCGTGGTTTCGCGCCCGACATCGTCCACGTCCACAGCATGTTGAGCTTTTCTCTGGCTTTTCTCGCGGACCTTCGAGACCAGGGCATCCCGGTCATCTACACGTCACACAACTACTGGCCTGTCTGCCCACGCATGTACCTTTTCCAAGGGGACCTGACCTTGTGTTCCGGGCCGGCCGAGAGCGGAGTGAACTGCGCCGTCTGCACGGGAGCCACCTCTGCCGCCGACGATTTCTCGCGACGACGAGAAGCGAGCCGCGAGATCTTCGCATCGGCCGTGACCGAGCACATCGCCGTGTCCCATCGGGTGCGCGAATTGTTCATCCAAGCGGGCCACGATCCCGCCAACATCTCGGTGCTACAGCAGCAACCCGAGGGGGTCGATGCGCTGTGGCGGGAAACCGGCTCCCGCCGCGTGCCGGCACCGGCACCGGCGGAGAATCGTCCGCTGAGAATCGCATTCATCGGAAGCCTTCTCCCGCAAAAGGGCGTCCATGTCCTCGTGAAGGCGCTGCAAGCGCTGCCGCCTGGGACCGTCACGGCGAGTATCCATGGGAGCGGGCCCGAGGCCTATGTGGACGCTCTGAGGGAGTTGGACCCCACGGGCTCCTGTCGCTTCCTCGGTCGCTTCGAGACGGGAGATCTCCCGCGGCTTTTGGCGGAGGCCGACCTCCTCGCCGTGCCATCCATCTGGGAGGATTGCGCCCCCCTCGTCGTGGCCGAAGGGCTGGCAGCGCGACTGCCGATTCTTGGGAGCCGCATCGGCGGCATCCCGGACTTCGTCGAGGACGGTGTGACCGGCCTTCTCGTGCCGCCCGGCGACGTGCCGGCGTGGACGGAAGCGCTGCACCGTTTCGTGCGCGAACCCCAACTCCTACCCAGGATGCAGGGAGCCATCGCCCCTCCGCGAGGATTCGAGGCGTACCTGGACGCTCTTGTCGAGCGGTACGAGGCCGCCCTCGCGAAGGGGGCTGCCCACCCGGAACCCACGGTTCGGGCCCCGATCGCACCGGTAGACGAGGAACGCACCGTACCGGGGGTCGTCTGGGAGGGCTCCCAATTCGTCCAGCACTCTCTCGCCATCATCAACCGCGAGATTTGTTCACGGCTGCTCGAACGCGACGTAGACCTGGGCGTCTCTCTCTACGAGCCCCATACGTTCGGCCCCCACGGCACTCCGCGGTGGGAGAAGCTGTCCGAAAGGTTCGGCAGACGTCCGGATGGGCCCATCGATGTTCACGTGCGCCACCAATGGCCGCCCCGATTCGACCGCCCCGCCGAGGGGGCGTGGGTCATGATTCAACCCTGGGAGTTCGGCAGTATCCCCAAGGACTGGGTGCGGCCGTTCCGCGACGAAGTGGACGAGATCTGGGTGCCGTCGAACTACGTGAGGGACGTCTACGTTGCCGGGGGCGTCCCGGAGGGAAAGATCGTCGTGATCCCCAATGGCTTCGACCCTGAGGTCTTTCATCCGGGGGTCCGTCCGATGGACCTGCGCACGTCCAAGACGTTTCGATTCCTCTTCGTGGGGGGGACGATTGCCCGGAAGGGGATCCACGGATTGCTGTCGGCCTATCTGGAGACCTTCACGCAAGCCGACGATGTCGTGCTCGTGATCAAGGACCTCGGGAGCCGGGGATGCTATCGCGGTGCGACGGCCGGTGATCTCATTCGCGATGCGGCGACTCTCCCAGGCGCGCCGGAGATCCTTCACATCGACGAGGAGCTCGACCACGAGGCTCTGGCCTCGCTCTACGCCGCCGCCGACGTTTTGGTCCATCCCTATCTCGGCGAGGGCTTCGGGATGCCCATTCTCGAGGCGATGGCCATGGGCAAGCCGGTCGTCGTGACCGGGATGGGGGCCGCCCTGGACTTCGTGGACAACTCGGTCGGATACCTCATTCCGGCCGAAAAACAGACGTTCGACACGTTGAAGGTGGGCGACCTCGAATGCGTGGGCGCCCCCTGGTTGGCGTCCCCCGATCTGAAGGTCCTCGGGCGAGTCATGCGCGATTTGGCGCAGCGTCCCGCGGATGCCGCGCGGAGGGGAGAACGGGCCGCGGAGCGCGCCCGGCGGGACTACACATGGGACCGCGTGGTCGATCGCGTCGAGGAACGATTGAGAGTCCTGAGCCGTCGCAGTCAGGCGCTCGTCGGCGTGTGAGGACGTCAGTCGTCCAGGCCGGTGACGGTGAGGATCAGGCGGCGCCGGTGAGAGCCCACGCGATGCTCATAGAGATAGAGCCCTTGCCAAGTCCCCAACAAGAGCCGTCCGTGCTCGACGGGGAGGGTCACGCTGGAGGACGTGAGGATCGAGCGGACGTGGGCCGGCATGTCGTCCGGGCCCTCGGACATGTGCTTGAACAGCGGCGAGCCGTCGGGGACGGCATCTGCTAGGAATCGCTCCAGGTCCTCGCGAACGCTCGGGTCCGCGTTCTCGCAAAGGATCAGGGACGCGCTGGTGTGCAGACAGAACACGTGGCAGAGGCCTGTCGCGACCCCTGAATGCCCGACGACGCTCTGAACTTGCTGGGTGAGATCGGTCGTGCCCCGGCCCTGGGTGTCGATGACGATACGGTCACGATGACCTCTCATGAGTTTCCTCCTCTCGATGGGCTGCGAACTGGTGTGCCGGCACGCATCATGAATCTCCGATCAGCGCGCTGACGATCTTCGGCACCCAATCGGTGGCCGGGCCACGGCATGCGAAGCCGTGAGAGCTTCGTCGGGCCGCTTGCCCAAACACGTTGTCATCCGGATTGACGTCGATGACTGTCGCGCCCACGCGCATCGCTTTCTCGAGCAACAGCATCGGCAATGTGGTGGCCCCGGTCGTCCCTATGACGATGAAGAGATTCGCCGAGGCGGTGGTCCGAAGAGCCGAGTCGTAGAAGAAATGTTCCTCGTCGTAGCACTCGTCGAAGAGCAGAACATGAGGGCGAGTCCACGCGCCACACCGGGGGCATCGGAGCCGGGCGAGAACCTCCTCCGGGAGGGGCCGGCTCTCGTCCTTCACGGCGAGCCCTTCCGGGAGTGGATGCAGACCGAGGCCGCATTCCCGCGAGCACCGCACCAAGGCGATGCGCCCGTGGATCTCGTAGAGGACTTCGTCTGCGGTACCTGCCCGTCGATGAAGCCCGTCCACGTTCTGGGTGATGAGATGGAATGCGCCGCAATGACGCCTCTCCAGATCGACCAGAGCGACGTGAGCCGCGTTCGGGCGTGCATCGCGGCAGATCCCCAATCGAAACAGATACCAGCGCCAGAAGATCTCGGGCTCCTCCTCGAAGAAGCGCCGCGTCGCGAGTTCTTCGGGCCGGTAGACTTGCGAGCCCGGCGTCCAGTAGCCCTCCGGGCCTCGAAACGTGGGAATTCCGGACTCAGCCGAGATGCCCGCCCCCGTCAGCACGACGATGGATGCTCCGTCGCGTCCGAATTCCCGAAGGGTCCGAATATCGCTGGATTGCATGTCCGCCTCCGACGTCGCCTCGTCTTTCCAAGGGCTCCCGCTCCTGGCAACATGGTGACGCAAAGCGCCCGTATTGACGAGGAGACGAAGGATGATGTCACGGCGACTCATGGTAATCATTCTTGCTCTCGGCGTCACGACAGGTTGCGCGTCTCAGCCGCCGGTTCCCGCGGCTGGACCTGACGGTGGGGAAGAGCCGGGCGTCGTCTACATCGCCGGCGAGGCCCGTCCCATCGCCATCCCCGTGGTCACCTTCCGAGATCGCCGGGGATTCGACGCCTATCTCGAACGCTGTGCCTTCGATGACGGGCTTCTCCCCGGCCGACCCGCTCCCGGGTGCGAGACTCCCCGGCGCTATCGTCCCCGCCCCTCCCAGAGCGACGGATGGGATCCGAAGAGGCTCAGGGAGGAAGTGAACCAGTTCGTCATCCATTACGACGTCTGCGTCACCTCCCATCGATGCTTCGAGGTGCTCCAGGATCTTCGCGGACTCTCCGTCCACTTCATGCTCGACGTCGATGGAACGCTCTACCAGAGCCTGGATCTTGCCGAACGAGCCCGCCACGCCGGCGTGGCCAATGACCATTCCGTGGGGATCGAGATCGCCCACGTGGGGGCGTACCCTCCGGGGAAGGATGCGTGGAGAAAACGATACCGCCTCGATGCAGCCGGCCAGCGGTGGCTGTCGATCGAAGAGGCGTTGGAGCCGCCCCCCGGAGGTCCCTTTTTGGTTGCGGGACCTTCGGACCGCACGGGCGTCATCAACGGGCGACGCCTGGTCCAGGCGGAGTTCACCGAGGCCCAGTACCGCACCCTGGAAGTCCTCACCGACTTCTTGTGCCGGGAGTTTCCCCGATTGCGTCGTGACGCACCCCGCGACGCCACGGGAGAGATCCTGACCCGCTGCTTGACGAAGGAAGAGTTGGCGAGTTTTCGCGGAATTCTGGGCCATTTCCACGTTTCTCGGAGAAAATCCGACCCCGGTCCCGCCTTCCGGTGGCGTCGAATCCTCCGGCCCTCCCGCCCCTGAATCCCCGCGGCACGGCGGCTCAGCGAGCGTGCGAGAGCAGAAGCGTCCCCCGTATCTCCTAAAAACTTAGGAGTTTGACGGAGTGTCGTCGTATTCCGACCGTTCCGCGACTGTCCCGCTCTTGGAGGAACCCGCCATGCCCCAAGTCTTCGGAGCCGTTCGAAGTACCCTTCTGCGTCTGCTCGTCCTGAGTCTGCTCGCTCCCCATCTTGCGGCCCAAGAAAAGCCCCAGGAAGCCTATGCCCTCGCGGCGGGACTCTATGATCGAGGTCTGCACGACAGGGCCGCGGTGCGATTTCGTGCTTTCTTGGCCCGCCATCCCAAGCACCCCCTCGCTCCCCGCGCCCGATTTTTCTTGGGCGCGTCGCTGCTCCGCACGGGCGATGAGGCGGGGGCCCTCGCGGCCTTCGAGTCCTACCTGGCCGATCGGGACGCCACCTTCGTCAAAGAGGCCCGCTATCGGGTGGGGGAGTTGCGTCGACGGCGAGGGGAGGCTGTGCGCGCCCTCGAAGCCCTCGATCCTCTCTTGGCGTCCGGGGATCTCGGCGATCTGCGGGGGCCCGTGCTTCTTGCGCATGCTCTCGCCTCCGAGGCCGCCGGCAGGACGAAGGCGGCGAAAAGGAGCGGCTCTCGCCTCCTGGCGATGAAGAAGGTTCCAAGCTCTCTCGAGGAGCAGGCCAGCTTTCTCCTCGCGCGCTTGGAGTTCCGAGCAAAGCGCTTCAAGCAGGCGGTGAAGTTCTTGGCCTCCGCGGGAAAGTCTCCCGAGGCGCGGTATCTCCTGGCCCGCTCCGCGAGCGCTCTCGGAAACGACGAACAAGCGGCCTCGATTCTCGAATCCTTGTCCGGTAAGAGCGAGGACGAGGTGTTCGAGAACGAGGTGCGCTTTTCTCTCGCGTTCTCGCTCCATCGTTTGGGTCGCTATCGCGAGGCGTCGAAGGTTTTGACGTCACTGCTTGCGGGCTCGATCCCCGAGGACTGGAAACGGGACGTGGTCTTTGCGCGCGGCGAGGCGGAATTCGCGGCCAACAGATTCGAGGCGGCCGCCCGCGACTATGCCGAGCTTGCAAGGCAACCTCGGGCCTCCCACGGGATCGAGGCCCTCTACAAGTGGGGGTGGTGTCTATTCGAGGCGGGAGAACGGGATGCGGCGCTCACGTGCTTCGAGAAGGTCTTGGCGTTTGCGGGTGACAATGCGTGGGCCCCCGACGCGGCCTACCTGAAGGCGCTCATTCTCGACGACAAGGCCGAGGACGCGAAAGGTCGGCGGGCCGCCCTGGCGGCTTGGGAGGTCGCAGGCCGGAGAGCTAGGAAACCGGACGAGCGGGCGCGCGCCGTTTTGAGGAGCGCTTGGCTGTCGCGCGACCTCGGCCGACACGGCGAGGCGTTGGAGAAGGCCGTCTCCTTGACCCGAGGGGAGCTTCCCGCGGACCTGCGTTCGGACGCTCTGTACTTGATGGGGTTGGAGGCTCTCCAGGAGGGTCGCCCCAAACAGGCCATCGAGGCGCTGTCCCGGCTCGTGAAGGAGGGAGGGCCCCATCGGGAAGAGGCCCTGCTCCCCCTTGCGATGGCCTTTGAGCGAAGTCGCGAGCCCGCGCGAGCCAAGAAACCCCTGGAGGCGTTCCTCCGGGGCACCACGCGGGGGAAGGCGAGAATCCAGGCGCTTTATGAGTTGGGTTTCGTCTGCATGGACCTGAAGGACGTGGAGGGGGCCGTGCGGGCGTTCACCGCTCTGGTCGAAGAGGCTCCCGGCGACGCCTTGGCCGCGGAGGCGTTGTTTCGGCTGGGTGAGCTCCACTATGAGAAGAAGGACTTCGCCGCCGCGAGGAGGTTCTACTCACGGCTCGCCAGGCGCGAAGATGGCGGAGAACTTCGCGATAAGTGCCTGTACAAGCTCGGATGGTCCCTGCGGAAGCTGGAGAAGCCGGCCGCGGCGGCGAAAGCCTTCGAGGCTGTATCCAGGATCGAGGAGTCTCCCTTGGCCTCGGAGGCCGCCTACCTCGCGGGAGACGCGTGGGGCGCCGCGGGAGAGCCGGCCCGGGCACGGACCTGCTTCCACGCCGCATCCACGGATGCGAAGGGCCCCTACCGGGTGGAAGCGATTCTCCGGGAGGTCGTGGCCGCCGCGGAGTCGGGGGATGTGGAGGCTGTCTTGAAGCTGGCGCCCCGCGCCTTGGCGATCCGCGACGAGGGGCTCTTCGCCGTGGAAGCCCGGTCGGCCTGGGGCGACGCTCTCATGAAGAAGGAACAGTGGGTGTTGGCGCGACGCGCCTACCGTGGCCTCCTGCAGCGGCCGGCGGGAGCGCTGGCCGCTCGGGCTCAGTTTCGCATCGGTCTTTGTTTTCGGAACGCGGGGAAAAACGAAGAGGCCCTCGATGCGTGGCTGAAGGTGGGAATCCTCTTCGAAAACCCCGAGTGGGCGACCCGCGGTTTCTTGGCGGCGGCGGATCTACTCGCAGCCCGCGGTGAGAAAGACAAGGCCGCGAAGTTGCTGACTGAGGCGGCTTCCAGGGCTCCCAGCTCTGAGCTGAAAGCCGCTGTCCGTGGCCGTTTGAGCCAACTCGCGAAGCAGAAGGAGGAGAAAAAACGATGAGCACTCTCTCGTGCCGCATGGCTGCGCCTCTGGTCTTTTTGGCCGCTCCGCAAGCGGAGCCCCTGCTCGGCGGCGGGTTCGCCGACATCTTCGAGAAGGGCGGTGTGGTGATGTACATCATCGTGGGCCTGTCGGTGGTTGGATTGGCCTTCGCCTTCGAGCGGTTGGTCGCCCTCAGGCGAGGGGTTCTCGTTCCCAAGGCGTGGACCGGTGAACTCCGCGAGGCGGTGAAGTCGGGAGACGCTGCGAAAGTGGAGCAATTCCTGAAAGAGGAGAAGGGGCCTTTGGCGAGGATCCTTTCCGCGGGTTTCGCCGTCCGCAACATGGGACGGCGAGAAATGGAGCGGGTCATGGAAGCGGTCGGGGCGCATGAGTTGTCTCGCGTGAAGCGACCCATCGGTCCCTTGGCGGTTCTTGCCACCGTCGAACCCCTCTTGGGTCTGTTGGGGACGATTCTCGGAATGATCAGTACGTTCAACCTGCTCCAGTCCACGTCCGCGGCCGACCGCGTGGCGACCCTTGCACCCGGAATCGGGCAGGCTCTGTACACGACGGCGGCAGGACTGTGCGTGGCCATCCCCTTCGTGCTCCTCCATCATTTTCTGACGGGCAAGGCCCACCGGATTGCCGAGGACTGGAGTCTCGTGGGGACGGAATTCGTTGCCGACTGGGACGTCGAGGACGCGGGCCGGGAGCGTGCGGCATGAGAATCTCCACCGCGGGCAGCGGCGAGTCGGCGCCCCTCGTCAATCTGACGCCCCTCATCGACGTGGTGTTCCTCCTCCTCATCTTCTTCATGGTGACGGCGCAGTTTCAGGAGGACGAGAGAGATCTCTCCGTCGACCTTCCCGGCGCGGAGAACAGCGACCCGATCAGAGACCTGCCGGAGGTCCTTTTCGTCAATGTCAGGAAGGATGGCTCGCTGACGGTGGGCGAGCGCAGCTTGGATACCAGCGAGCTGCGCCGTCTGCTTGCGCGGGCCAAACGCAAGAATGCGAATCAAAAGGTCGTGGTCCGCGCGGATGCCGAAGTGGCTCTGAGACATCCCGTCGAGGTGTTCGACGTCTGCATGGGCTTGAGGATTCCTTTCTCGATGGCGACCCATGACTCCGGAAGGGAGCGATGAGCCAGACGCGAAGGATTTGGCGAAGGCGGATAGGCGTGGTCGCCCTGGGACTGGGAATCCTGCTCGCAATCCTCTGGGGAGCGGGCGACCGCATTTTCGCGCATCGTCGTATCACCGATGGTGAACGCATGAGAACCCCCGAGGCCTGGTCGGGGGCCATGCGCTATGTCTGGGACGACGTCGGCGAGGTTTTGAAACCCTCGGAGGGGGAGGAAATCCGGGGCGGCGATGTCGCTCGGGACGGAGCCCTCATTTTCGCACGCCGACGGTCTCCCGGGAACTGGATGCTGTGGTGGCGCCCTGTTGGCGAGACGGAACCCCGACCGGCTTTCGAACTGGAGCAATCGGGGAACGACGTCGATCCGACCTGGTCGCAGGACGGGAAGCGGGTGCTCTTCGCGTCCGACAGACAGGGAGGTCGCGGCGGATTCGACCTGTGGATCGCGGACCGCACCGAGGAGGGACTCTCCCGTCCTCGCCCTCTATCCGGTCCCGTGAACGGGCCGTTCGACGAGCGCCATCCGGCTCTCCACCCCGTGACGGGGGCGCTCGTGTTCAGCAGCAATCGCCGATCGGAAGACGGGCTGAGGTTTTCCCTCTATACGTCGCCGGTCGTTCCGGGCGGATTTGGGCCACCCAGCGAATTCGAAGCTCTTGCCGAGTGGGAGGGGGACGTCCGCGCGCCGAGCTTTTCTCCCGATGGGCGCTCCTTGTTCTTTGCGAGCGAGGCTCCCGGAGGCCTCGGGGGCTACGACCTTTATCGGTGGATTCGTGGACCGGAAGGGCTCTCCCGGGTGGAGCCCTTGACCTTTCTGAACGGGCCTTCGGACGAGATGGACCCTGCGGTGAGCCCGGACGGGCGCCGAATCCTCTTCGTGCGTTGTCCCGAGGAGACGCCCGGTCTGAACGGTCGTCTCCACGCCGCGATCATCCGAGAGATCTTCCAGATGTCCGAGGCGCCGGGTGTTTGGTGGAGAAGCCTCGTCTATGCGTTGGCGGCGCTGCTCATCGCCCTCCTGAGCATGTTCCTGTTTCTCAGGTGGGGGCGACTGCATCCTTTCATCAAGTTTCTCGTGCTCTCTGTCCTGGCCCACCTGTTGTTCCTGCTATTCGCGCCTCGACCTCAGGAGGAGGTGATCGAGGGTGGGGGAGGGGGTTCCCCCCGGTATTCATTCTCGGTGAGTCGAGAGGAGTCGGAAGGCCAGAGCGCTCCCGCGGGGCGAGTCGGGGAGCATCTGCGGCCCACGGCTCGGGGGCTGGACGATGGACAGTGGCAACCGGAAGCGGCCGCCCAGAAACCGCCCTCTTTGACCCGTCCGTCCCTCGCGACCTGGAGGGCGCCCGACCCGACGCAGCGCACGGCGCAAGCCACAAGCCCCGCAGGTGACGAGGCGCTCGTGCTACGAGAGAAAGCGTCCCTCGGCGGTACAACGAGGCCAGATCGACAGGCTCCGTCCGCGGGGGCCCTCGCCGCGCGCCGTCTCGGGACCGAGATGGGCGGGGGGCGGAATCGTCTCCCGGCACCGCTTGGCCTCTCGTCCGGGATGCCGGCGACGGCGCCGAGGCGGCCCGGAACCGATCGTGCGGAACTCGAGAGAGGGGAAGCCACCGTTCGCCGGGGAATGGGGGGCCGTGGACCCGCCGGGCATCTCTCGGAAGGTCTCGAGAAGATCTCTGCGAGCTCTCCCGGAGAGGTCGCCGCCCGGAAGGATCCGACGGCTCTTCCCGAGGGACCACCCCTTGCCGCTCGTCGCTTCGACCGCGGTCGTCCAGGATCCTTGGGAAAGGAGGGATGGGGCCTGGAGGGAAGCCCCTTGGCCGCCCGACCGAAGGTCTCCGCCCCACCGGCTGTGGGAATCCAGCGAAGCGGCATCCCCGCACTTCCCACTGCAAGGAGCGGTGGAGATGTGTCGCCAAGTCTCACCGCTGGGGTGGCGGGGCCAAGCCGTGGTGATGTCGACGTGCCGGCCTCCGGGGACCCTCTCCGTCGGGGCCCCACGACTGTGCGCCTCCCCAGGAGTGCCGGATTCGAACGTCTTTCCGCCGTCTCGAGCGCGGTCGGTCATTCCCTCCCGCCTCGCCCGGCCGCCACGGGGCAGGCTCCCCATGACCTGAGTCTCTCCGCCCCGAGGCGACGGGAGGTCGAACGTCCCTGGCCGGAGATCTACGCCGGGCGACGCGGCGCGGCGAAACAACGTGCTCTCGAGGAGGGGGGAGGCTCGGAGGCGACGGAGGCCTCTGTCCTTGCCGGACTCCGCTATCTCGCCTCCAAGCAGCGCAGGAACGGCGCGTGGGGAGACGGCACGCTTCACGACAAGTACGGAGACCGTCGCGCCGGGAAGACGGGGCTGGCTCTTTTGGCATTCCTGGGAGCGGGGCATGACGGTCGAAGAGAGGGTGAATTCAAAGACACTGTGTCCCGAGGCCTTGACTTTCTGCTGTCGGAGCAGCGCTCCAACGGCCATGTGGGGGGGGGATCGTCCTACAGTCACGGCATCGCGACCTATGCGCTGGCCGAAGCCTGGGCCCTCGCCCGTGAGCCGAAGCTTCGGCGTCCCTTGGGGAAAGCGGTTCGCCGGATCATCCGCGCTCAGCATCGTGGTGGTGGCCGCTTGAATGGGGGATGGGGCTACTTCTATGCGGACGAGGAGCGGCGTTTCGATTCCTATCCGCGACTCTCCGTTTCGGCATGGCAGATCATGGCTCTAGCCTCAGCAAGGTTGGGTGGGGTCGGCGGCCTACGATCCGCGCTCGATCGAGCGGCGCGATTCTTGGAGGGCGCGTGGGACCCTGGTTTGGACGCGTTCCGCTACAACCACGATCCGAAGTGGCTGCGGTCCGGTTACCCCACGCTTCCCGGCTCGTCCGCGGCGGCGGTCTTCGCTCTGGGGCTCCTCGACCCTTCGCGGGATGACGAACTCATGGCCGCGGGGCTGCGGCACATTCTGCAAAGACCGCCTCGATTCCGTTGGCGGAGGCCCCCGTCCCGCGACTTCGTCACCAAGGCGAAGGGGAATCTGTACTTCCACTACTACGCGGCTTTGGCCTTGCACCGCCGCGGTGGGAGAGCATGGCGGCGGTGGAACGAGGAGCTGAAACGGTTGCTGACAAAGAATCAGTCCTCGGACGGATCGTGGAGGCCGATCTCGCCCTATGCGGAGTACGCTGGCGATCGGAACGGGGACAGGATCTACACGACGTCCCTCGCCGTTCTGACTCTGGAGGTCTACTATCGATACTTGACGCCGCTGCTCTCAAAGGAGGCCTTGAATGACACCATGCAAGAGGAAACTTTCGTGGTGATTCACGAGGTCCGGCCCGGTTCGACCGCGGAGCAAGCCGGTTTGGCGGTCGGCGATATCATCCTCGAGGTCAATGGAAAGGTCGTGGAGAAACCGACCGACCTTCTGCGGCTGCTTCGGAGGCGACCTGGAAAAACCGAGGCGACTGAACTCCTCCTCCGCAGGGGAGGGAGGCTCAGTCGCCTCCAGTTCCAGGGACCGCTGGGCGGTCTTGGCGTCAGTTCCGAATCCTCAACTCATGGGCGTCGGTGAGGGCCATGACTCCGTTGGCCGCTGTCGGCGTGAGGGATGCCCCCTGCAACATGACGCTGAGTGGAATCGTGGCGGGCGGGATCTGGAATGTGATGCTCTCTCCCGTCGGTGCCAGACCCGTGGTCTGGAGCACGATGGCGCCGAACCCGAAGTCATTGAGATAGAGATTCGGGAACGGTTGCAGAGGAGGGAATGCGGGCAGGAACGCCTGTGCGCCGACTCCCGAGAAGAGGCCGTTGAACGTGCCGTTGGGGGACAGCAACTCCACCGTCACCATGTCCAGTTCGTTGACCTTCTTGATCGTGTCCGTGGCCGTGGGCGTCGCGCCATTCACGCCGCTGGAAAGGATGAGGTCCTCGTTCGTGCCCGGATACGCGGGCGTGGGCGTGGTGTTGCGCAGAACGCTGATGTCGTCGCTCGTGAAATTCGCCACGACGATGTCGTCATCGAAGTCGTTGTCGAGGTCGGCCACCAGCACGTTGATGGGATTGAGGCCCAGATAGATGTTTTGCGGGGCGCTGAATCCACCGACGCCGTCGTTGTTCATGAGAGAAATGTTCAGCCCATCGAAGTTGACGGCCACGAGGTCGTAGCCCAGGGCGTGATCGTGGTCGATGACTTTCGCTCCGACGGGAGCGTCGCTGGCCATGATGCTGACGGGGGAAAGAAAGCTGATCTGGGAGCCGCTCGAGTTGTAGAGAATCGTGACATCGTCGCTGGCCGGGTTGGCGGTGACGACGTCGAGCTTGTGATCGTGATCGAGATCGACGATCTCCACGCTCACCGGGAAAAGTCCGGTCGTGAAGGTTCCCGCGGGAACGAGTGCCGTGCCGTTGTTCTGAAGGACGACCACCTGGTTTTGACCGCCCAAGGTGACGACCGCATCCCGGTCCCCGTCATTGTCCAGGTCCCCGAAGGCGATGGCGGTCGGAAGGATTCCGATGAAGCTGGAGCCGAGAACGGTGAAGTTTCCGGAGCCGTCGTTCTCGATCGCCGTGAGTTGATTCGGCAGGTTGTTCAGGACCATGATGTCGAGATCACCGTCGGAGTCGAAGTCCTCGGCAACGAGATTGACCGGATCGAGCCCGACCGGAATGACGATGGGCGATGCAAAAACCGCACCCCCCATGTTCTCGACATAGATCAGCGAGCCCGCGCCTCGGCAGATGCCGGCGATGTCGTCATCTCCATCTCCATCGAAGTCGGCGGCCGTGAGCGCGCCGGGATTGAGAGGAGTCTGGATGATCTGGCCCAACGAGAAGTTCATGGAACCGTCGTTGTGCAGCAGAACGATCGCGTTGTCGAAGACATGGCTGACCGCCAGATCGACGCTACCGTCTCCGTTGAAGTCACTGGCCGCAAGGCCCGTGGGACCGTTGCCCACCGGGAGGAGCCCGGCGCCCTCGAATCGGAGTTGTTGTCCGACCGCCACGGCGGGGAGGCAGAGAAACATCAGCAGCAGAACGGTCCCGCTGCCGAGCCCGATGCCCGTAGGATTCGTGTGGGGTTTGTTCATGGTTTTGTCACCTAATACGGCAGTCGAGGTTCTTCCTTCGTCGGCGGCCTGCTCTCTTCGGAGAACCGACGAGAACCCTCGCTCAATCCTGAAATAGCCAAAACTGGAGTCACCTTACCCCGTAGGTGTTGGATGACGAAGAAAAAAGGAGATTCGTCGCTGCCCGTTTGCGCTCTCGCGGATCGGGGCGACCGGGTCGGGATGACCCCCCGGGGGGGGGCGGTGCGGGTGAAGTCTCAATTCCCTGTCGTAAAGTCCACATCCAATTGGATATCCGGGTGAAGACTCATACGAACGGGACAGGTGTCGGCGGATCTTCGCAGGCCCTCTTCATGCCGGGGATCCAGTCCGCCCGGAAGACGAATGCTCACTTTCAATCCGCTCACACGTCGCGGAGGCGTGTCACTCATGATCTTGTCGACATGGCCGTCCAGGCCGGTGAGGTCGAGATCATGGCGTTTCGCGTAGATACCCATGATGGTCAGCATGCATGTGAGCAGAGACGTGGCGAGGAGGTCCGTGGGTGAAAACGCCGCCCCTCGCCCCTCATTGTCCTTCGGGGCGTCGGTCGCAAGAGTTGTACCGCTCGGGTCGTGCATAGCGGCGCATCGAAGCTCCCCTTCGTATCGAACTCGGATTCGGACCATGATGCAACCTCCAGGCGTATTCTGCCGAGAAATCGAAGGGATGTCGACCTGACTTCGACGCCCGCTCGCTTCCCGGATGGGGAGTTTCGTATACGATGACGACGGAGGGGCGATTCTGTGGAGATTCTCCCTCCTGGACGAGTTGGGGGAAGGCGCCGCCGTGAAGATTCGACTGCTACCATCGGACTTAGGGTCGGACGAGAAGCTTCATTTTCTCACGACTTTTCTGATTGATGACGTCCTTGCCATCGACGCGGGAAGTTTGGGATTCGCCGCTCTCGAAGTTCAGCGGGGAATCCAAGAGATCTTCCTCACCCACAGTCACATGGATCACCTGGCAACGCTTCCGATCCACTGTGAGAACAGACTCGTCGAAGAGAGGCCCTCGGGGCTCGTAGTCCGAGGCCACGCGCAGGCGCTCGAAGTCCTCGACCAGAATCTCTTCAATGACCTGCTCTGGCCCGATTTCAGCCGCATTCATTACGCGGGCGAGCCGTTGATCGCGTGGAGTGTTCTCAATGACGAGGAGCCGGTACACGTTCAGGGCTTGACGGTGACGCCGGTACTCGTCAATCACGCGATTCCCACCTTTGGTTTCATCATCGACGACACGGAGGGACGTGTCGTGATCAGTGGGGACACTGGTCCCACCGAGAGAATCTGGGACCTCTGCTGCGAGGGAAAGGAGCCTGACATCGTTTTCGTTGAGTGCTCTTTTCCGAACCGCCTGGAAAGACTCGCCAGAGAAAGCGGGCATCTGACTCCCGCACTGTTGCGCGAGGAAATCGAGAAGGTGCCGCCCGCGTCCGAAATTGTCGCTTATCATCTCAAGCCTGCATTTCACGACGAAATCGTAAGGGAACTCGCCGCTCTCAGCCGCGAGTCCTTGAGTGTGGCGAACTCGAAAGAGGAGAAGTGGATTCCATGTCGGAAGACCTGACCGGTTTCGTTCTCAACTTCCAGCTGGACGGCAAGGAGCATTCGCATCGCGTGACCAAGGAACACACGATTCTGGGTCGATCCCCGACCTGCGATATCGTCGTCAAGCAGGAGAAGGTTTCGCGCAGGCACATCGAGATCTCGCGTGCGGGGGACGGCTGGGTCGTCGAGGACCTGAAGAGCGCCAACGGAACGCAGGTCAACGGAGTCGACGTCATCGAGAAAACCGCTCTGACGCATGGCGACCGGATTCGGATCGGGGACGTGGACATCGAATTCAGGACGGTCGCTCAGAATCGGACTCAGATGCACAGGGTCGTTGTCGAGGGGGCCGAGCGGGAGCGCCACAACAAGACAGCCGTCTTCGACCTTGCTTCTCTCAATGAGATCTCCCATCTCGGCGCTAAGAAGTCCGCCGCGTCCGTCGAGGGTGCGGCCTGGGCCATCGGTCTGTTCAATCAGGCGACGGAGGCCTTGCTGTGCAGTCGGGTCCTGGACGAGGTCCTCGATCGTGTCATGGACATGGTTTTCGAGCATCTTCCCGTGCAGCGGGGCGTCATCGCCCTCTACGATCCGGAAACCGGTCTGCAGCCTCGCGTGTCCCGCTCGGTCGACGGAGGTCGGAATCAAACGATCCGCATCAGCGAGAGCGTGGCCATGGAAGCGATCAAAAAGGAGCAGTCGATTCTCGTCGGCGATCCGACCATGGATGACAAGTTCTCGAATGAGGAGAGCATTCTCGCCATGAAGATCACGTCGGCGATGTGTTCGCCCATGTGGCACGACGGTGCGATCACCGGGATCATCTACGTGGATTGCCAGGATGTTCGGCAGGTGTTCAGCGAGGACGACCTTCGGCTGCTGTCCTCCTTCGGTATGTACGCAGCCATCGCCGTGGAGCAGATGCGTCTGAGACGGAAAATCGAGCGAGAAGAGAAGCTCCGTGAACGCCTCGAGAGGTACAACTCGCCGAACGTCGTCGAGCGAATCCGAAACGGCATGATGACGACGGCCCAGCAAATCGTCGGCGATTGGCTGGCCGAGGAACGTGAGGTCACCATCCTTTTCTCGGACCTCTGCGGGTTCACGTCGACTTCCGAGCGCATGGAACCAGACGAAGTGGCAAGGCTTCTGAATCGGGTGTTCGATCGTCTCACCGGCGCCATCTTCTTGGAGGACGGCACCCTCGACAAGTTCATGGGTGACGGCATGATGGCCTTCTTCGGCGCCCCCGAGGACCAGGAAGACCATGCCCATCGAGCGGTCCGCGCGGCTCTCCTCATGCAGAAGGAACTGGACCATCTGAACGCGGAGGACGACGCGCCCACGATTCTGATGCGGGTGGGCGTCAACACGGGCCGTGTGATCGCTGGCGACATCGGGTCGGCGCAGCGGCGCGACTACACGGTCATCGGCGACGCCGTCAACGTTGCCAGCCGTCTGGAATCGTCCGTGTCGAAGCCCGGGCAGGTCGTCATCGGTCAATCCACCTACGAGCTCGTCAAGGACGCCTTCGAGTGCCGGGCCTTGGGCGAGATGCGACTCAAGGGCAAGGAACACGTCGTCAACGCCTACCTCGTCTTGGGGACTCGCTCGGACGATGCCTGAGAGCCTCGGGTTTCCTGCCCGCGCTTGGCCATGGTGTCCTTGAGGAGATCGGCCAGCGGCGTGAGCGCGCTGGAGACCTGCTCGAACACCTGGCGCCCCATGGTCGTCACCTCGACGTCCGTCGCTGCGCGGACGCCCGCGTTGCGAGGTCGATCGGAGAGAAGGGCCATTTCGCCAAAGAACTCCCCGGGCCCGAGTTCGGCGATCACCTCACCGGCGGAGCCCGAATCCTCTTTCACGATTTCGACCGTTCCGGTTTCGATGACGTAGAACTCCGCCGCCGGGTCCCCTTGTCGGAAGATCCAGTCACCGGCCCGAAAGTACGCCTTGGAGACGCGCGAGGTCGTATCCGTCTTCAGGTGACTCAGATCGCGGGAGAAGACGAGCTCCCAGGCCCAGTCGAACCCGACCTTGATCTTTCTCGAGAACGACGGGAGTTTCATCAAATAGATCGTGCGCCACAGGAACCAAGCCGGGAATCCGGAGATTCTCATGCCCATGATCTCGGCCACGGCCGAGTGGGCGCCAATGGCGCAAAGCTGACCCAGGGGCTTGAATCGGAACGGTTGGGGCTCAACGCCTCGGAGGGTCCGCAGGATATTCGCGGCGCACTGGCGGCCCTCGCGGTCCGCGAACTGCCCGGTGGGAGGGGCGGGAGAGTCCGTGGCGGCGTTCTCAATCAAGGCGCAGTCGCCGATGGCCCACGCGTCGTCGTAGCCCCGGACATGCATGAATGCATCCGTGAGGATGCGACCTTTTTCGGTTTCGGCGGCGAGGGATCGAACGAGGGGAGAAGGTGACGTGCCGATCGTGCACACGATGGTCGCACCGTCGACCGTGGTCCCGTCCTTGAGGACGACGCCGCGGGGCGTCGCGGCCGCGACGCGAGACTGCAAGATGACCTGGACTCCGGCCTTCTCCATTTTTCTCCGCGTGAAGGCTCGGAGACTGGGGGAGATCTCTGGAAGGAGTTCGTCGCGCGAGTGAATGAGGGCGACTCGGATGTCGTCCGGCCGGATGTTTTGGAAGAACTTGGAGGAGCCGCGGGCGAGGTCGTTGAGTTCTCCCGCCGTTTCCACGCCACTGAAGCCCCCGCCGACCACGACGAAGGAGAGATGCCACGCCCTCGTCTCCTCGTCGTCGCAGACCTCGGCTCTCTCCAACATCTGCATGGCGTGAGCGCGCAGCTGAACGGCGTCCCCGACGGTCTTCAGAGGAAACGCATGGTCCGCCATGCCGGGAACCCGGGAAAGGTTGACGTCGGAACCGCAGGAGAGGACGACGTGGTCATAGGGCAGATCGTGTGCACGGCCGTCGAAGCCCACGTAGCTGACGGTCTTTCTCTCGAGATCGACCGAGGTGACGGCCTCCGTCCTGCAGTGGACGCGGGGCAGCATCTGTCTCAGCGGAGCGGCGACGGCGTCGGCCGCGAGCGAGCCGCCTGCCACCTCAGCCAGCATGGGATGGAAGACCATGTGGTTCTCCCGGTTGAAGATCACCACGTCCCATTCTCGGCGGCTCAGTTTCTTCGAGAGAATGCGAGCGCAGCGCACTCCCGCGAATCCTCCGCCCACCACGACGATGCGTTTTCTTTGCGTCAATCGAATCCCTCCTGGGGGCATTCTCCCAGATCGACGCGAATCCCTGAACCCCACGGCCGGAATGCGCCGAGAAAGCCGCCTTGGGGAACCCCGGGTGAAGTCGGTTAGACTGCGAGCCACCGAATTTGGAGATGAAATCTTGAAAGCGATCCTAATATCCGCGGTCTTGCTCGCGGGCATGGCGTTTCCGGGAGCCGTTCGCGCCCAGGACCCGAAGATCCCCGCCGACACGGAGGTCAAAACGACCCCGTCTGGCCTCTCATACTGTGTCCTCACCGCCGGAAAGGGGACAGAACACCCCAAGATCGGTGATGAGGTCGTCGTTCGCTACTCCGGCTGGTTGGCCTCGAACGGCAAGTTGTTCGACAGCACGACCAAGCACCCGGGCGGTCAGCCCGCGCGATTCATGCTGGGTCGCGTCGTGGAGGGATGGAACGAAGGCCTCCAACTGATGACCAAGGGGGCCCGATTCAAGCTGATGATCCCCGCCAAGCTGGGCTATGGATCCCGGGGAGCCGGGGCCGACATTCCCCCGGACTCGGATCTGATCTTCGAGGTGGAGCTCGTGGATTTCGTCAAGGGCGAGGCCATCCTCGAGCGTCCGACCTTGGATCCCAGCCGGACGGTGACGCTCCCCTCCGGCATCAAGTACCAGGTGGTGAAGCCCGGCGAGGGCGCCACCCCCGGCCCCAAGGACATGCGGGTTGTGAATTTCTCCGCCTGGGGTAAGAGCAACGGCTCCCTCATGACCTGCGCTCAGTTCCAAAAGGGACGACGCACGTCCCTCACCGCCGTCGGCGGTGACTTCGATTTCCTCAAGGATCTGGCCCCCAAGCTGAAGAAGGGGACCCAGCTTTGGGTGGAATTGCCCGGAAAGCTTCTGCCGCGGCCCGGTCCCGACATCCTCTGGAACCTCGAATGCGAGGAGGTGGTCCCCTTCGGCGCGCCGAAGGACGCGAAGACCACGAAGACCGACAGCGGGCTGGAGATCACCATCCTCGCGGAAGGGAAGGGCGAGTCGCCCAAGCCCACCTCGACGGTGACATGTCACTACACGGGCTGGCTGGAAAGCGGCAAGGTTTTCGACTCGAGCGTTCCTCGTGGTGAACCCACCTCGTTCCCGCTGAACGGAGTCATCAAGGGTTGGACCGAAGGACTCCAACATTTGAAACCCGGCGGCGTCGCGGTTCTCAGGATTCCCGGCGATCTCGCTTACGGCGCGCGGGGCAGGCCTCCCGTGATTCCGCCGAACGCCACTCTCATCTTTCGCATCGAGCTTCTGAAGGTGAAGTGAATAGAAGCGAGCTGGAAGATGCATGTCGTACCGCGCGCACCCGCCTTGTGGGGCGGGTGCGCCGGACGCCACTGCTTTTTTCCTCGCATCTCTCCGCGGTTTGCCACCGTCCCGTCTATCTCAAGTGCGAGAATCTCCAGCAGACCGGAGCCTTTAAGCTCCGAGGCGCCCTCAACGCGCTTCTCGCCTGCCGGGAGGAGGCGCTCCGCTGCGGCGTCGTCACCTCTTCCTCGGGGAACTTCGCCATGGCCACGGCGTGGGGCGCTCGCGAATTGGGAGTCGCCGCGACCCTCGTGATGATGCCGGGCGCCGCGGACGTGAAGGTGAACGCTTGCCGTGAATGGGGCGCTGATGTGGTTTTCTGCGAGGGGCGCTACGAGGCCCGGCAGCAAACCGTGGATCGTATCCGACGGGAGACAGGCGCGCTGGCCCTGCACCCTCATGACGCCGTGGAGACGATTGCCGGAAACGCGACGTTGGCGGCGGAGATCCTGGAGGAGTTGCCCGAGGTGGCCGACGTCGTCGTCCCGGTGAGCGGTGGAGGGCTCTTGGGCGGAGTGGCGGCGGGCCTTGTGTTTTCCCACTCCCGGGCGAGAGTCCACGGGGTTCAGCCCGAGGGGAACACGGCCTTCGCGCGGTCCTTCGAGACGGGACGACGGGATGCGGGACCCCCTCCTCGGACGATCTGCGACGGCCTGACAGCCACTCGGCCAGGGGAACTCGGGTTCGCCTTGGCCCAAGAGCTCGTCGAGGACGTCATTGCTGTGCCGGAGGGGGCGATCCTGCCCGCTGTGAAGAGGCTGGCATTGCAAGAGCATCTGGTGGTCGAGCCCAGCGGCGCCGTCGGGGTCGCGGCCGCGGTTTGCGGCCGATTCGAGAGAGGGAGGGGGCCTCTCGTCATCGTGCTCTCGGGCGGCAACATCAAAGAGTCGACCCTGCGCTGTGCTCTCGAAGGAGACTGAGCCCCTAACCCGCATCATTCACGATGCTCTGAGTCGTGGCAGCGTCTCTTCGCCGAATCCATCGTCATTCGTCGTCGACGACGCTTCGGCGTCGCCTCCTCCTCATTCCTCGACTTCGACGAAGATCCATCACCCACGACACGCTGTCGAGACGCCGCGAAGTCCAAGTCGTGTTCAAGTCGTTGTGCCGTTGTGACTTTACGGGCGCCTGTTTCAGATCATCATGAATAATGCGGGCTAAGCCGGTCAGGGAACGAGTTCGAGCATTTTTTCCAGCGCCTTGCGCGCCCAGTGCGCCGTCTCTTCCTCCACGTGAATGGCGTTGACGATTTCACCCTGAACGAGAGATTCCAGCGACCACAAGAGATGTCGGGGATCGATGCGGTACATCGTGGAGCAAAGACAGGCGATGCCGGACAGGCTGACGACCTTCTTGTCCGGGTTCTGTGCCGCGAGGCGTTGGACGAGATTGATCTCCGTGCCCACGGCCCAAGCGCTTCCCGCCGGCGCACCCGTGACCTCGCGGATGATTTTTTCCGTTGAGCCCCACAGGTCGGCCTTCGCGACGACTTCGAAACTGCACTCGGGATGGGCGATGATCTTCACCCCGGGGATCTCCTTTCTGCGCTGGTCGCAGTGGTCGGGAAGGAAACGGGCGTGGACGCTGCAAAAGCCCTTCCAGAGGACGACCTTGGCCCGATCCGCTCCCGCCTCGAGGTTCTCGGAGGCCAGCGCGCGGGGATCCCAGATCGCCATGTCATCCAGAGGGATGCCCATGGCGAATCCGACGTTGCGACCGAGATGCTCGTCCGGGAGGAAGAGGATTCTTCGACCTGCATCCATGGCCCACCGGTAGACGGTTTCGGCGTTCGATGACGTGCAAACCGTGCCGCCATGTCGGCCGACGAAAGCTTTGATCGCGGCGGAAGAATTCATGTAGGTGATGGGCACCCAAGCGTCTTCTCCGTCTTTCGCCGTGAGGGCTTCCCAGGCCACTTCCGTTTGATCGAGATTCGCCATGTCCGCCATGGAGCAACCGGCCGTGAGGTCGGGGAGGATCACCGTCTGGTGATCGGGCGTGAGGATGTCCGCCGACTCGGCCATGAAATGGACGCCGCAGAAGACGATGTACTTGGCGTCCGGCCGCTCCTCTGCGAGGCGGGCGAGCTTGAAGGAGTCGCCGGTGAAGTCGGCCCATCGCACCACGTCGTCCGCCTGGTAATGGTGACCGAGAATGACGAGGTCGGAACCCAGGGCTTCCTTGGCTTTGGCGATGCGCGCAGCAATCTCTTCCGGCGTCGTTTCCCGATATTCAGGGGCCAGTGGGGCCTGTAGCGTCATGACATCCGTTTCCTTCGCGATTGGCATCAGCCATCGAAGAGGGCTTCGATTTGTGCGGCGTAGCGTGCTTCGATGACGGAGCGTCGCTTCTTCAGCGTCGGTGTGAGCGTGCCGTCCTCCACCGAGAAGCTCTGCTCCAAGCAGGTGATTCTGGGCACGCGTTCGAAGACCCTGAAGCCACATTCAGGGGAGACCAAGCGGGTCACCTCCTCATGGAGAATCTTGTTCACGATGGTCTTCTCGGGCAAGGCGGGACCTCGGCGGTTGCGGTCGGCCGGGACGAACGCCGCCAGCGCCTCCCGATCGGGGATGACGAGGGCCCCCAGGTGCTTCTTCGTGTGTCCGACGACCACCACGTCCGAGATGAAGGGACTCTGAAGGAGTCTCGCCTCGATCACTTCCGGTTCCACGTTCTCGCCGCCTCTCAGAACGATCGTGTCTTTCGCGCGCCCGCAAATGATCACGTCGTCCCTTGCCGTAAGACGGGCCAGGTCGCCGGTGTTGAACCAGCCGTCAACGAGGACGCGATGGGTCGCTTCCGGATTCCGGAAGTACCCGGACATCACCTGTGGTCCACGGACCCAGAGGATGCCTTTCTCTCCTGGGGGCAAAGAGGTCTTGCCGTCCTCGCCGCGGACCTCCCACTCGGTTTCGGGTAGCCGCTGCCCAGATGTCCCAAGGACGTTGCGGCGGGGATCTCGCAGCGAAAGAACGGGGGAGGTCTCGGTGAGTCCGTACCCATTGAGAAGCAGCACTCCCGCGGAGTCGAAAAACTCGTCGACGTGAATCGGGAGGGCACCGCCTCCGCTGATGATGAACCGGAGTG